>NZ_LMLK01000027.1:0-235158 GCF_001422605.1 Erwinia sp. Leaf53 | reverse complement strand
AGGCGCACCGGCATGCTCTCCTGGCCCCGCGCTTTGTCGTCCTGGTCGGCATCAAATTTCACCCGGTACAGGCCCGCCGCATCCTGCCAGGCGTAGATATCATTGGCTTTTGCGCTGGTGACGCGGGCCATCAGGGTGCCGCTGACCACCGGGCGCTTTTTCGGCTCAGGACGCCAGCAGCGGTTTTCGTAGAAAGGCATTGCCGCCCACTCCACCTTCAGGGCATTCTGGCGGCTGGCGGAGTAACCGGCGCTGATGATAATGACGCCATTCTCCGTTTCCTGGGGCAGGGTCGACGGGATTGCTGTTTCGGTGATGGTCAGGACCTGTGACGGGCCCAGGGTGTGATCGGTACTGGAGCCGGTCACCATGGTCTGGCTGGACAGGAAGCGTTCATGATCCAGTCGCGCCCAGAAGTTACCGGTCTCTGCTCCCGGGTTGAGTTTGTCGCCACGTTCAAGGTGGCGTGGACGGTAGTGGTAGACCTCACCGTAGGTGATGCCCTCGCCATCGCCCCGGGTCATGTCCGCCGGGACGGACATCAGCACATTCTGGGCTTCACGGTGGTTATAGTCACTGGCGGTGACGGATCGTTCCACCACGTTATGCCTGACATGCACGCCCCACACCGAGTCGGCCCCGTTGTCGTTCGCCCCTGACGGGCTGTTCAACGGCAGTGTTTTCCCGAACGTCCAGGCGCTCTGCCTGTCGGCAAAGTGCACCAGTTCAGTCTGCGTATCCGGCTGCAGGGTGAAGAAGTAAAATATTCCCACTTCGGACAGCAGGCGTTCAATGAACGCCAGATCACTTTCCTGGTACTGGTTAATCTGTTCGCGCCTGGGATAGTCCGCCTTGAGGGTGAATACATACTCCCAGCCTTTCAGTCCATGCTCCTGAAGCACCTCGGTGACCACTTCCGGCACCGACTTATTGACGAAAAATCGGTGGGTGCGAAACTGATTCCCGAGCAGCGCCAGAAACGGCTGCAGCACGATGCAGTATTTTGTCTCATCCGCCGAGCCGCCGGTGCGCTCGAAGTGAGTGACCACCCCATGCACCACCTTGCGCTCAGTCAGGGCTGTGAGGTTACCCGCTCCCATGGTCAGGGTGACGGGTTTGCTCAGTACCTGACGGGCATCAATATTTTTGTCTGCACTGGTGAAGTTGACGGTGTAGCTGTACAGCACACTCATCGCCTCCGAGCCGCTGAAGTTCTCCACGTCGATATCCGCCGTACAGAACGGTAAATCGAGACGATAGCGGTTCAGGGTCTTTCCGGCGACCGCAGACAGCGCATTATTCAGGGTATCTGTCAGGCTCATGGCGTTGACTCCATTATGTAATCGGTTATTCCATCAGGAGGCCAGTAGCAGGCAGGAACGTCATCGGCCTGCTGCGTCAGGCGATCGCTGCCAGGGTTTGAGGCCTTCAGGACCACTATGTTATAAAAGTTGATCTCCCGGCCTTCGCCTTTGTGCACTGGGTCAGGGTTGAGGCGACGTAACCGGACGGCTGAAGTTTCCATTTTCCCTCTCATTATTTCCGGACACGCTACCGCCCATCGCTGTTCACTTACCAAAGCGCATCAGGTCAGGCAGATTGGGGTTTTTAGTCAGCGCCCGGTTCGCAGGCGCTGAGAAAAGCTGCGGACAGAAAAACTCTGCCCTTCAGAATTTCAGATCAGGACTCCTGCTGCACATCAGCAACGACAGGCTCGTGCCTGATACTGTGCATACTGTCACGGGTATTTTTTTGCACGGCGACGGCACCAAACAACGCCATAAAGAACGAAACGCCGTAGAAACCCTTCTCGCTTGTAGAGTTACGGGCTGGATGAGTGGAGCTCTAAGGAAGATAAATGGCGTGTGAACGCGGGTGCCGGTGGCTAAAAATTTAAGCGGCAGCTCCATTTTCTCACTGGCATGAACAGTATGCAGGCCAGGGTAAATAGTGACGCACGCTTTTGCGATTTCATTCTGATAAGCATCATTCATAATTACTCCTGTAAAAATGAAGCGTAAAGCGAGCATTTCGCACACTTTCCCTGTGTGTACAGACGTGACTATAGAGTAGCCAGCTCAATGTAATCAACAGGCAAATTCATGAAATGTGATATGATTTATATAGAAATACTCTTAATTAACAAATTAAGTAGCTGAAAAAAAAGCCAAACAGCGCCTGGTTTTATTTGAACAACTAATCAATGCACCAGGCACCGGCACAAGGATAAATCGCCACTTTTTCGCCCGTAACATCACGCCATGTTAACTGTTTAGTTCAATGACAGTCATGAAACGTTATTGTCGTATAAATCTTAATCGCTGGGCGTGCGGCAGAGTTGATGAAAGAGCAGCGGCTCGTTGATCGGGGCGGGTAGCGTGGTGGTCAGGCCGGTTGAGGTAAAGGGAATTTATGCCGGGAATCCGGCGAGGCTGTTGCGACGGCTCTGATTTTAACGGGGCGATAGCTTCGCTTGTTGACGTGATATTTAATCACGTCAACAGAATCGGGCGGGTCGATGCGATAATGCGTCTGCTCTCATATTTCAGACAACAGGCACACAGCTTCAAAAAATTAGCCTGCCCTGTCACGCTGCACCAGCGTTTACTACGCTATACCCGGCGCCGCTCCCGCAAGGCGAACGAGGCAGGCATCAGTGCAGCAGTAACCCAATCGGCTATCTCAACTACAGCCCCTTAACGTTCTCAGCCTCGATTTCCGTGAAGTACTTCAACGTCTTCACCTTCAGCTCCATGGTCGAGGGTTCATCGCAGACGATCAGCGCTTTCGGGTGCAGCTGCAGGCAGGTAATAGTCCACATATGGTTGACGTTGCCTTCGACGGCCGCCTGCAGCGCCTGCGCTTTCGCTTGGCCCTGCACCAGGATCATCACCTCTTCGGCATCCAGCAGCGTGCCGACGCCAACGGTCAGCGCACATTTCGGCACCAGGCTAACGTCGTCGCCGAAGAAGCGCGAGTTGGCCACGCGGGTATCAAAGGTCAGGGTTTTAACCCGGGTGCGGGAAGCCAGCGACGAGGCCGGTTCGTTAAAGGCGATATGCCCGTCGTTA
Organism: Erwinia sp. Leaf53; assembly: GCF_001422605.1. Taxonomy (NCBI): domain Bacteria; kingdom Pseudomonadati; phylum Pseudomonadota; class Gammaproteobacteria; order Enterobacterales; family Erwiniaceae; genus Erwinia; species Erwinia sp. Leaf53. The sequence continues at coordinate 232,087 of NZ_LMLK01000027.1, read as the reverse complement.
CCCACGCCGCCCATAAACAGGTTAATTTTGCCGTAGCTGCGGATCTTCTCTTCGTAGCGGCGGCATTCGGCGTCGATATCCGGCGCGTTGCCGTTCAGCAGGTTGATATTTTCCGGCTGAATATCCACGTGGTCGAAGAAGTTGCGGTGCATAAAGCTGTGATAGCTCTCCGGATGTGCCTGCGGCAGGCCCACGTACTCATCCATATTAAAGGTGACGACGTGCTGAAAGCTGACCAGGCCGGCTTTATTCATCTCCACCAGCGATTTATAGGCAGTCAGCGGCGTACCGCCGGTAGGCAGGCCCAGCACAAACGGACGTTCCGCCGTTGGATTGAAAGCGTTGATGCGCTTGACGATATGGCGCGCGGCCCATTTACCGACGTGTTCAGCTGTTGCCAGGGGGATCAGTCTCATACGTAACCTTATGCGTAAAGTAGAATGCAGATAGCATAGCTCTGCACTGTTTAAACAATATTATGACGTGCGCGAACCGCCTGATAATCAGGAGACGGCGCATAAATTAAATTTAACGGCGCTCTTTAAATACTAAAAATCATCACGTTTAAATAATATCAATCCCGCGCATTATTATCCGCATCAGGCCGACTCGCGAATGACCAGCTCCCCGGACAGGGTAATCCGCTGGAACTGCAGTTCCGGATCTTTCAGCCTGCGGATCATCAGCGACCCGGCCTGACGGCCGTTCTCTTCGCTGGCCGACGAAACATAGGTAAACGAGGGCGAGGTTAAATTAACATGCAACATATCCTCGAACCCGACCAGGGCGACCTGCTGAGCAAGAAAGACGTCCTTACCCACCGTGCGGCCTGCCTGATGAATACCGCTGATACAGCCGATCATCGCGTCCGGCGAATGGCAGAGCAGCGCGGTGATGTTGTTATTACTCTCAAGCAGCTGGCGCGCGGCATTTCCGGCGGCGTAAGTGCCACCGCTGCATGCCGGGGTCGACTCATCGCGCATTACCAGACCATACTGTTTCAGCGCGCCGTAGAAACCCGCCAGCCGCTGCTGCCGGATGCGGTCATTTTCATCACCGCCGATATAGGCAATGCTGCGGTGCCCGCGTTCGATCAGATAGCGGGTCGCCAGGCTGGCCGCCTGACGATTGTCGCGCATCACCAGATTGCAGTTCTCCTCCATCAGCGACTGTGAAACGACCACTAACGGCAGCGGGCAATGGCGAATTTTTTCCGGCAGATGCTTCGTCGTCGGGTCTGACGCAAGGTAGATCACCCCCGCGACGCCCTGCTGCTGAAACGACAGCAGGCAGCGTTCAAGGTGCTCATCTTCGTCGGCAGGCTGGCCAAGGAACACCATATAGCCCTCCTGCTCCAGATACTGCACGATGCTCGCCATCACCTTAATGGAAAAACTGTCGCTGAAGTCACGCAGGATCAGCCCAATCAGATTAGAGGTATTTGAACGAAGGTTGGCCGCCGCCACGTTATGCACGTAGCCGAGCGCGTCGATGGCGGCACGAACTTTACTGATGGTGGCATCGGAGATTTTTCCCTTCTGGCGCAGCACCAGAGAGACGGTGGAAACAGATACACCGGCCTGTTTAGCCACGTCGATAATGCTCACCTTCTTCAAATCAACTCCTTTCACTCAATGCCATTTCCAGCCAGATTCAGCGGCCACCCACCCTGGGTGGAGGGCCGCTTAGCCTATCATTTTCCAGTCTTTTTCGACATGGTTTGTGCAATGAACTGGGCCCGGGCGCCGAAGATAACCTGAATGCCGTTATCGCCGACGAAGACCACGCCGCGCGCGCCCAGCGCGTTCAGCCCTTCTTTATCCACCGCCTCGCCTTGCGCCACTTCCAGACGCAGGCGGGTGATGCAGGATCCGACAGAGGTGATGTTCTTTTCACCGCCTAACAGGCCGATAATCTCGCTGGCCAACTCTTCATCTGACTTGTCGTTCGCCGTGGTAGAGACGTCGGTACGCCCCGGCGTTTTGACGTTAAAGCGACGAATCACGAAGCGGAAGGTGAAGTAGTAAATCAGCGCCATCGGCACGCCGATAATAATCGCGCTGAGATAGTTGGTCTGGTAACCGTTAAATGACGGCAGAATACCGAACGAGAGATAGTCAATAAATCCGGCAGAGAAGGATTTAGCAATATGCGCATGCAGCAGGTACATACACATATAGGCCAGGCCGGCCATGATGGCGTTAAAGACGTAGAGGATCGGCGCAACAAAGATAAAGGTAAATTCAACCGGCTCGGTAATCCCGGTCAGGAAGCAGGTCAGAGCGGCGGAGAACAGAATACCCGCGGCGATTTTTTTGTTTTTGGTATGCGCTTCATGGTACATCGCCAGGCAGGCTGCGGGTAAAGCAAACAGCATCAGCGGGAACTCGCCCTGCATGAATTTACCGGCGTTCTGATAGGAGTCGGTGCTGAACGACTTGACGCCCTCTTCCAGCATTTTGAACCAGATGGTCTGGTCACCGTGGATCACCTGGCCGGCCTGGGTGGTGTAGTCGCCAAACGAATACCAGAATGAAGGGTACCAGATATGGTGCAGGCCCAGCGGGATCAGCGCGCGCTCAACCAGACCAAAGATAAAGGTCGAGGCGGCCTGATTATCGCCGTTGACGATCACCGACAGTGAATCGATACCGGCCTGAATATGTTGCCAGATATACGGCAGCAGCATGCCCATACCAAACGACAGGATCGCGGTGGCGATAGCGACAAACCGCTTACCGGCGAAGAAGCCGAGAAACTCCGGCAGGCGCATGGTATGGAACTTGTTATAACACCAGGCGGCGAGAATACCGCACAGCAGGCCCCCGAACACCCCCATCTGCAGCGACGGGATACCGACCACCATGGCATATTTTCCGCCCTGCGAAGCCATCTCCGGGGTGATGCCCAGCACGGTGCTGATGGTGATGTTGGTGACAAACACCGACACCGCCGCCGACAGCGCGGCAATACCGGATTCCGACGCCAGCCCCACCGCCGAGCCGATGGCGAACAGCATCGGCAGGTTATCAAAAATAACCCCGCCGGCGTGCATCATCAGCGGCAGGTTGAATTTATCGCCAAAGGCCAGCAGCAGACCGGCGGCGGGAAGCAATGAAATCGGCAGCATTAACGCACGCCCGATCATTGACAGTTTAGATAGTGACTTCATGAAACCTGATGCCAGACTCATGCTGATTCCCCTGAGTTGTAACCCCGTTGAGTGTCGATCACACGCTGTTTTTTTTGTGAGTAGAACGTTCTAGTAGAACGTTCTACCGATACTAAAATAAACAGTTTTGCCCCGCAACAAAAAACTCACACCGTTAACAGATAAAAATCATATGGCTGAAAGTTCGGCAAGTGGGGCTGGATGTGGGGCTGTTCTGGGCGAAGGATTGGAGAACCTTCCCCACTAAGAACAATGCAATGCGGATGAATGCCATACTCGATGCCTGGTGCCCTGCCACAACCGAGCTAATCCCGCCCCACCGCACATTCCCCCCCTGTTTTTCATCGCCGCACCCTTGCGATTTCCTCCACCTTATCCAACACTTAAACCGACCCCTAAGCAGGTGGTCCAGGCTTTTTTATCGATAACAGGGAGAACAGCAATGAAGTTATTTAAAGTCTTGTCGGCAATGGCGGTGGCGGCGGTACTGGCACTGGGCGTGAGCGGCTGTGCGCCGACTGCGACACATGAGGGAACCGGCGGTTATATTGATGACACGGTAGTGACCACCAAGGTGAAGGGTGAACTGCTGCGTGATGATTCACTGAAGTCGACCGAGATCAACGTGGAGACCTTTAAAGGCCGCGTTCAGCTGAGCGGCTTTGTCAGCTCGCCGCAGTCGGCTAAGCGTGCGGTACAGATCACGCAGGGCGTGGCGGGCGTGAAGTCGGTCGTTAACAATATGCAGATCAAGTAAAGGTGACTGATGCTGGCTGGATAGCCTGCTGCCCCACTGAGCGACTGACCGGTGATTCGGCCACCAGTTAACCAGCATGATCCGACAGAAGGCGCGAGCAATCGCGCCTTTTTTAATGCCTTACTTTAGGTCAGAACTTGTAGCCCGCCCCAAAGAAGAACACAAACGGGTTGATATGGGTATCGATGCTCTGGCGCTGGTCACCGGCGTCAAAGCGCACTTTGGTGTTGATATCCATATACCACAGCGAGGCGTTAAGCATCCAGCTGTCGTTCAGCTGGTAGTCGAGGCCCGCCTGCCCGGCCACGCCCCAGGAATTTTTCACGCTGAGGTTGCTTAAGCCCGCTGCGCGGCCGGTCTGGTTAAAGTCGGTGTCGTAGAACATGGTGTAGTTGACGCCAACGCCAACGTACGGCTGCCACGGGCTGGTGTTGCCCATAAAGTACCACTGCGCCATCAGCGTTGGCGGCAGCTGGCGCACGGTGGCCAGCGTGCCGGTCGGCTGCAGGCCAACCTTGTGGCGGAACGGCGTGGCCCCGAGCAGCTCGATGCCGATGTTGTCGGTGGCCATATAAGTAAAGGTCAGGCCCAGCTGGGTGTCGTTGCTGACCTTAAATTCACCGAGGCCGAGCACGTCGTCAGAACCGCCGGTCGGGCGTACCGTGGCGGAACCGGCACGGATAAAGAAGTCGCCGGCCTGGTGGGCGGAAGCCACCACCGGTAAAGAGGCGATGACCGCCAGCACTGCTGCTCTGAGTTTCATGAACACTCCTGTAAAAGTTCCACGGAAAGCCGTTAAGGCCACAAGAAATTGTTGCGACACAGGTTTACGCTCTTTTTTCGGAAAGGTCATGCAGATCATTTGCAGCAAAGTTGATATAAAACAATGAGTTGATTTGGATCAATTTACAGATTTTTTTTCACCGCTAATTAAGACCGGATTCTGCCCGCGCACCGCGGTGGGCCCCTCTTCTGCGCTAACACCGTCATTAATCAAAAGTTATGTCTATTCAGGTGCCAGCACCTTGCCGGAGCATGTACAATCCTCCGGTCTAAATCGGTTTTCTTTCAAGGAGAGTACATGTCTATCACGGCGGCCTCGCTATACCGTGACACCGGAAACTTTTTCCGCCACCAGTTAGTTACCATCGTGCTGATGGCGATGCTGACCTCGCTGATCAGCGTGATGATCGGCCAGGCGCTGACGCCGGGAGCCGATCAGATGGCGATCCTCAGCCAGGGCGACGCCGGCTCGGCCGCCACGCTGATGGAGATGGTGCAGAATATGTCGCCGGAGCAGCAGCAGGTTCTGCTGCGCGCCTCGGCGGCGGGCACCTTTGCCGCGCTGATCGGCAACGCCCTGCTGCTGGGCGGTATGCTGAGCCTGATCCCGCTGGTCTCCGGCGGCCAGCGCATCAGCGCCCTGCGGGCGATCGGTGCCTCCGCGCCGATGCTGCCGCGCCTGCTGCTGCTGACCTTCCTGATGACGTTGGTTATCCAGCTCGGCTTTATGGTGCTGGTGCTGCCGGGGATTATCCTTGCGGTGCTGCTGGCGCTGTCGCCGATGATTATGGTCAGTGAGAAGATCGGCGTGTTTGCCGCCATGCGCGCCAGCCTGCGGCTGGTCTGGGGCCATGTGAAACTGGTCGCCCCGGCGGTGCTGCTGTGGATCGTCGCCAAGCTGATCCTGATGCTGCTGGCGTCGTCGCTGACCATACTGCCGGCCAACGTGGCATCGGTAGTGCTGAACGGCCTGAGCAACGTGGTCTCCGCGCTGCTGATTATCTATCTGTCACGACTGACCATGTTGTTACGTTAATTGTGCGGGAATGCCTCGACAGGAGGCATTTTCCTGGATGATGATAACGCATGTTCGTCCGTAATCTGGAAGCCCTATGAAGCAGTTACTCGACTTTATCCCGCTGGTCGTCTTCTTTGTGTTCTACAAGATGTACGACATTTTTGTTGCCTCCGGCGCGCTTATCGTCGCCTCGGCGCTGGCGCTGGCCGCCGGCTGGATGATCTACCGCAAGGTGGAAAAGATGAGCCTGGTGACCTTTGGCCTGGTGGCGGTGTTCGGCACCCTGACCATCGCGCTGCATAACCCGGACTTTATCAAGTGGAAAGTGACCATTATCTACGGTCTGTTCACCCTCGCGCTGCTGTTCAGCCACTTCTTTATGCAGCAACCGCTGATCCAGAAGATGCTGGGCAAAGAGCTGCAGCTGCCCGCTTTTGCGTGGCGTCGCCTGAACCTGGCCTGGGCGCTGTTCTTCTTTGTCTGCGGCCTGGCGAACATCTACGTCGCCTTCTGGCTGTCGCAGGATGTGTGGATGAACTTTAAGGTGTTCGGCCTGACGGCGCTGACGCTGCTGTTTACCCTGCTCAGCGGGATCTATATCTACCGCTTAATGCCACAACAAGAAGAAAAATAAGCTGCCCGTCCCGCTATTCTGAGCGGGACTTTTTACTCCCTCCCTTAACTGCGCACTCTGCCCTCATCCCGGCGGCAGAAGCGTGTCTCAGGGAATTAACCGGAAGCAAACCATGAGCGAAGCAGTTCGAACACCGCAGGGCGAGATGGTGCTGCGCACCCTGGCAATGCCGGCGGATACCAACGCCAACGGCGATATTTTTGGCGGCTGGCTGATGTCACAGATGGATATGGGCGGCGCAATTCTTGCCAAAGAGATTGCCGGCGGGCGCGTGGTCACCGTGCGTGCCGACGGTATGACCTTTCTGAAACCGGTGGCGGTCGGCGACGTGGTCAGCTGCCACGCCCGCTGCATCCGCACCGGCACCAGCTCAATGACCATTAATATTGAAGTGTGGATCAAGAAGGTGTCATCGGAGCCGATCGGCCAGCGTTACTGTACGACCGAAGCGGTATTTTTCTATGTTGCCGTGGATAAGGACGGCAAACCGCGCCCGCTGCCCGAGGACAAACAGCAGCTCGAGGATAACTGAAGCCTGATATCCTCTCCGTGCGGACGAACCGCCTTACGGCACGGTGAATAAAACGCCTGAAAAGTGCTTTCAGGCGTTTTCAGGCATCACGTTAAGCCCGTATCAGCATCGGTTACCCGCTCTACAGCCTGGGTTTACCCTGCAGAAATGCCGGATCCTCCGCCGGGAAGCCGCGGGCAAGGGTGTCCCGCAGATCGTTCTTCTGCTGGTTAAAATCGGCCGTCACCTCCTGCCGTTGCATCGCCTGATGCGCATCCAGATTACTTTGCAGGCTGGCGAAGGTTTTCTCCATCTGCTCCATCATCTGCCGGCAGCTCTGGCTGGTGCTGTCCATCACCGCGCTGGCCGAGTCGCTGCCTGACAAATTCATGCCGCTGACGCCGGACATAAACTGTTCGGAAAGTGACGCGTGCGCCCCCTGGACCTGGCTCATGGCGGCTTCGATGGTGGCAATAATTGCTTTGGGATCTAACATCGTTTTCTCTCTCCTTGATAACACTCACGTATGAGCTGACCACCCGGCCAGCCCGTTACAGGGCCTGCGGGCAGCTGAAGTTGCCCAGTGCCCGCGACCACAGTGGAAAATCTTTCATCGTTGAACGCAGCTCCAGCAGCAGGCTGCCGCTGACGCCCGCCATTCGCATCCGCAGCTGACGCCGGTTGCCGTCAACCGGGGTGACGTCGCTGGCGTCGTACAGGTGAAACAGCGCCCAGGGGCCTTCAAACAGGGCGGTATGAATATCTCCCTGTGCGGTTTTAAAGCTCAGCCGGATATAGCTGCCGCCTTTCGGCCCCGGCCAGTCGATACGTACCGGCTGAGACTCACCGATAGCGTATTCAATTGGCTGGCCATCAATATCCAGCGTGGCGCTGGCGATGTCCGGCGAGAGGCTGACCGGGCGGATAAACAGGGTAAAGGCGGGACGCTCGCCGCCGGCGAAGAAGGTTTCACGGATTTTTGCCGCATTCTCAAATGCCCGCACCGTGGCCGCGTTAATCGCCCCGCCGTCGCGGGCCTTCCAGGGGTCGGCATTGATATCAATCAGGTCGACCAGCTGGCTGTCGAAGAAGGTTTTCATTGCTCCAGCGGGGCCAAACAGGCGGGCAAAGTCGTCAATGCCCACTTCAGTACGCGCGTTTCGGGAAAAAGGATAACGACGGCTGACGGTGCTGTTGCACAAACCCGACGCCAGCGACGAGGCCCCTTTTCCGATGCTCAGACGGTTCTGCCGCTGGCTTTCACGGCTGCCCTGCTGGATCAGGTCCATCACCACGCTGCGGATCGGTTCCGGCTGTCGGGCGGCATCCAGCCGGGCGCGCTCCAGCCCGCCCTGCGGCAGCCGCTGGCCGCTGTGCAGTGAGGTCGCCAGCGCGGAGAGCTGGTTGAACAGCTCGTCAAACAGGCGCGACAGCGGATCGCCACCGCCGCGGTTCGCCTGTGACAGCGCCAGGCCGGTACGCCGCAGCGTCAGAAAACGGTCCTCCACCGCGTCTTCCGGCGTCAGGCGAAAGCGGCTACGCTCACCGCTCAGTTCATCCACCACCTCGCGCTTTTGCTGTTCGAAGCGGTAGCGCTGGCGGTCAAACCAGCTGGTTGCCCCGGCCGAATCTTTCCCGGTCAGGCTGGTTTCACGGGTGGCAAAGCGCACCAGGTTAGCCAGTGACGAGGAGGGATCCCCCAGCTGTCGCGCCAGCTGGGCGGCATCCTCCAGGCCATTGACCGGCCGGGCCCGGATATCCGTGAGGAAGGCGTTCCAGCCGTTGGCATACTCCAGCAGGTAGAGCTTACGCGCTTCATCCGCCAGCTTCTGCCCCGACAATAGCGTCCTGACGTTGTCGGCGCTGCCGCTGCTGCCCATTACCCAGGCCTGCTCTTTAATGACGCTTTCCGCCATCGGCTGTACCTGCGGCAGGAACAGGTCGCGGTAGCTGGCGCGGGTGTAAAATTTGCTGACCGCCACATCGCTGACCGTGGCCTGGCTTTTGCGGCGCAGGGTCAGCGTAACGTCCGATCCGGCCGCCAGGGCCAGCGTAATATCCGGCAGAACCGAACCGGCCAGGCTCTGTTCAACGCGGCGCACGACGCGCTGTTGCAGCGGGATATCGGCCGCTTTACCCCGCGCCCGCCGCACCAGCGCGTCATCGGCTTTCATCGCCGGTGTGCCAGCGGAAGCAAACAGCTGTCGCAGATGATAACGGAACAGGCGTTTGTCCATGCCGCCGCCCTGCGGCGGGGCAAAGCGATCCCAGCGGGCCATAAACCAGCTAACCAGCGCGTCCGCCTCACGGTGCTGCGGCTCTGCCAGCATCAGGTAGACTTTCAGCGTGCCGTACACATCGTCATCCTTTGCGGCCGTGTCCTGCGCCAGCGACCAGGCGACATAATCCTCTACCGCGGGCCAGAAAAACGTCCGCAGATGGCGCTGATAGCTGTGCCGCGAGGCCTCGTTAATTAACCGGTGTTCGAAGTAAGGATTGGCCGTCGGTGTAGGCCGCGCCTGTAGCTGTACGTTCATATAGTCGAGCTGAGCGTAGGCCACGAGCAGATCGTCGCCGGCCCGGTTGGTCACCGGTACTTCACTGGCGACCCGGCGACTCTCATCAAAACGGGCAGCCACCCATGCGAGATAGTCATTTTCCCAGGCGTAACGGCTGACCAGTAGACCGGCAGCAGCGGCTAACAGCAGCAGCACGGCGGCATAGTTTGCCATCCTGCGCCACCGCACGCCCGCCGGCACGTTGCCGTGGTTGCGCAGCGGCAGATAGCGGCGGGCGATGGCCTGTTGCCAGGCGGCGTTGTAGAGGGTTCCGGCAGGCCTCGCTGCGTCAGGATTGCTGCCACCGGCGGCGGCATTGTCTTCGCCCAGCGTGCGCGTGCTGCCCAGCCACACCTGCTGCAGGCGGGCCATGTAGCCCCGCGAGGACGCAGGGAAGATCTGTTCCAGCAGGCTGAACAGCGGCCTGCCAAGCGCGCCGAGCGCCTCGATAAGAAACAGCAGCTGCTGGCGCTGCTGCACCGATGAAATGTCATGCAGCCGCTCCAGCGTATACTGACTCACGCGGCTGACCATCTGCTGGTAACCCTGTTCAGCGACAGGCCAGTTCTGTAACCCGCTGTTGCCAGGAGGCACGCTGAAACCGAGGCCTTTCTGCAACAGATCCTCGCTGAGCAGCGTCAGCAGCGTCTCGCCACCGGTCAGCATATCGAGATGGGTGAGCATCAGGTACACCGGCTGATCGCTGCAGGCCAGCAGGGGGATCTCCAGCAGCCGGACGCGTAAGGCATCCGCCAGCGATTTGCGTTCGTTCAGCGAGGCATGCAGGATTTCATGCGCGTTCAGGCAGAGGAAAACGCCGTCCAGCACCGGACGTTTGCGAAAGCGGCGCAATAGCCTGAACAGCTGCGGCAGCCCTTTTGCCGTCTCATCACTCAGGCCGTTAAGCTGCACCCAGTCACCGGCGGTGTCGATCCACACCGCCTGCTCCGTCAGCCACCAGTTGCAATCCCGGGTCGGCCCCGGCTCCACGGTCGACGTCATGCCGTAGTGCCCGGCAAATATAAACCGCCGATCGCTCTCGCTCAGCAGTGCGGTTTTGCCACTGCCGGCTGGCCCGAGGATCATAAACCACGGGCGGTCGTCCAGGTAACGCTGAAAAACACGATAGCGCAGCTGTTGCCAGCCGCTGCGCTGTTGCGCCAGGCCGGCACTTTTCAGGGTGCTCATGGCATCATAAAACCGCTGGCTGACCCGATCGCGCGCGCGGCTCTTTTCCGGGGCAGAACGCCTGGCCTGCGCATGGCGGAACAGCCCGCCGGTAAACTGCGCGATCCACGGCCAGACTGCCCGCAGGATCAGGGCGGTAATCAGCAGCAGCCGGACAACAACGCTGCTCAGAGGCCGCCAGCTGCCGACGGAAACCAGCGGCCCGACCCACCAGATAATGGCGCTCAGCAGCAGCGCCAGCAGCAAAATAAACGTTCGCCGTAACATAGCACTTCCTTATGGTGTCTGACGTCTCTTCTCACGGATATCGCGCAACAGCTGTCTGACGTCACTGTTATCCTCGCCATCCGCGCCACTCTGGCCGTTGTCGCGATGGCCAATCTTCCACAGAATATCGACACGCCGGTTCTTACTGCGCCCCTGCGGGGTGGCATTATCACCGATCGGCTCGCTCTCGCCTTTTCCCAGCGACACGATCTCCCTCGGCACCCCGTCCGCCGGTTGCATCACCGCGCGTAATACGCTGGCCACGGTTGCCGCCCGGGCGGCAGAGAGTCTCTGGTTCGAGTCCAGGGTATTGTTTCTGAAAGGCTGGCTGTCGGTGTGGCCGATAACCTCGAGATCCCCGGGCCAGGGAGCCAGCGCTTCGCCCAGTCGTTCAATGTTACGCCTGCGCTGAAAATCCGCGGAAAGCACGGATTTACCGGTGGCAAACGCGCCGTCCGAGGTGAAAATCAGCAGCCAGCCGCGCGGATCTTCCCGCACCTCCAGCCAGCCTTCGCTGAGAATGCGTGGCAGGGGCTGGGGTAGCGTGGCCATCAGGTTGATGCGCCGGGGGGGTGTGGGGGTCCAGGCGAGGATCGCGCTGCGCAGCCCGCGCGACGCATCATGCAGAGACCAGGCGGCCGCCCCCCAGCCGGCCAGCAGCAGCAGGCCGCCACAGAACAGGTGGCGCGGCCGCAGCCGTCTGCCCGCACGGGAAGCCGTAACCCCGGCAACCTGTGCCAGGCTTTGCAGCGGATCCTGACCGTACAGCAGCTTGTCCAGCTGATGCCGCAGATCCGCCAGCAGCACGGCACCTCGATCCATAATCCGGTACTTACCCGTAAACCCGAGGGAGAGGATCAGGTCGTAGAAGGCGAGAATTTCAGCGTGCTTTTCAGGTTCGCGGCAGTACTGCTGCAGGTGTTCAAAACATTTTTCACCGCCCCAGGCATTCTGATAAAACTCCACGCTGAGCGTGATGCCCAGCGCCTCCCTGCTCCTGGTATCCCCCAGTGTTTCATCAATACAGGAATAGAGCAGGTAGACCAGACGATGAACATCATCCGCCGGATAGCGTTTCAGCAGCACCTGTTGAAAGTGATCGGCCTCGCGGATCAGCTGAGCCCGCGTCCCTCCCCCCTCATCCTGTTGCTGGCCACGGTTGCGCTCCATCAGCAGCAGCGCGGGCATCGCCGCCTGGATAATCGGATTAGACCAGTTTCCGCTGCGGCCCGCCGGCTGGGTGGGCGCACCCTGTACTGCCAACGCCGCCGGGCCGCCGTCAGCCATCACCGTGGCGAATGTCTCCGCACCGTCACCCGGTATCACGGCTTTCATCCTGCGCTCAACGTCACTCATCCAATTCGTCCCTGGCGCAGGCCCCAGCTGTCAATACGCAGCTCCGGGAAGTCGCCGACGATACTCAGCGCCATCGCGGCCCCCGCCATCATCTCCCGGTAGAGCGGGTCTGCGGTGTCGGTTTCGAAATAGACGCTGTTCGGGTACCAGGGCACATGCCTCGGCGGCGTTGACATCGGCACAATGCTCGCGCCCGGCAGCTGCAGGTCAATCAGATGCACGATTTTTTCCACCGGCCCCAGTTTCACCTGCGCCGGGAAATAGCTGCGCAGGATATCACCCGGTAAGGCGGAGCTGACGGCAAACACCACTTTTTCCAGCCTCAGCTGGCCGTCGTTCTGACAGACCAGAATATTGTCGCCACGTTCGCTGAAGTTCAGGGCTACGGCAGGCGCTTCGATCACCAGTGACAACGCGCGCCTGATCGCCTGCATTAACGGAAAGAAGCAGCGGTGTGGCGCAGGGTGCTGATAGTGCAGATCGCTGCGGCTCCAGGCTTTCTCACCGTCGGGAATGATGCTCAGCCGGCCCAGCAGCCCGAGCAGCGTCTGGTATAGTTTTTCCGGGTGGGTTTGCGGGCTGTCCAGCAGATGGCTGAAGCGCAGTTGATATTCGCTGAGCAGTTGCAACAGCAGCAGTTCCAGCAGCTCCGACAGCCCGCCGACCGCCGCGGGCACGTCGGCGCGGGATACATTTTCCAGCCGCTGGGTAATTAACCCGAGCAGTTCCGTGGTGGCGGCCATCAGCCAGCGGGAGGCATGCACATCCAGCAGCGGGGGCAGTATCTCCTCGGCTATCTGCACGCGGCCATCGTGCTGTCGGTCCGTAATCATCGCGATCGCCAGTGACGACTCGGCGCTGCTGACCTCCTCCTGCAACAGCAGGCGGCAGTTCAGCCGCCCCAGCTCCAGCGTGATCGTGCGCGGCGAGCCTTCGCTACTGACGCCGAGGTTGCTGTCGGCGATATCGGCGTCCGTGGTGTTAAAACGGCTTTTTTCACTTTGCCGGTTAAGGTCCATCAGCGGAACGCCGGGCAGATCCATCATCACCACCAGGCAGATGCTTTTACCCCTGCTGGTTTCATCCACCACCAGCGGCAGCGGCAAGGGAGCATCGTCCGGCAGGCTGAACGGCGTGCCGTCCGGGAAAATACCCCGCGCGCGGGTTAAGGCGAACTTCCCCTGCTCCAGCAGCGCGTGATTGATCTCAATCTGGCTGAACCCCCAGTGGAAGGGCTCCAGCGCGTCCACCCGCTGGTTGATGCGGTGCTCAAAGAAACGTTCCTGCTGCTGAAAATGCTGGGGTTCCATCAGCATGCCTTCAACCCAGGCGATACGTTGTGTAGAAAATCGTTCCATTAGCTGCTCCCTGCGTCAGTCTGTTCGGTGTCCATCAGGCGTTGATAAAGTATTTGGTCTGGCTGGGTGCGATCTGAGCAGCAACGGTGTTGTTGTTGTTGGTCATGCTCATATCGCCAAGGCGCGTCACCGGCATCCCCTGCAGGAAATACTTTCCTGATCCCTGCATCGGCTGCATCTGCGCAGAGTGGGTGCCCGAGCCGGTCCCCACCACGCCGCCGCTATCCACGGTGGTCGTGCGGATCGTCGCCATATTCTGCTGGTTGCTGCCCATCAGGAAGTAGTTCGCCACGTTCGGCACGCCGGTGGCGTTTGGCGCGATATTGGGGCCGGGGGCCGGGATCATCGGGTCACAGCCGGCGAAGCTCAGCCCGCCGGCGTTGTTGTTGGCTGCGGTCATCGTTCACCCCATGTGGATCTGAGCGCCGTCGATCTTCAGCACGGCGCTGGCATTGATGGCGGCAAGCTTGCTTTCCAGCCGGTAGCTCTGTTCAGCAGTCTGCACAAGGTGTTTTGCCAGCACGGTGTCGCACTGTTCCACCCGCCGCTCGGCGTGTACCGCGCGCTGATGCAGAAAACGGGCGCACTGCTGCAGGCAATCGGCCAGCCAGCGGCAGGTGCGCGAGACCACGGAGAGATGATCGCTGGACAGACTGAGCGTATCGCGGGCTTCGATAGCCAGCTGCTGCGCGTAAATTTTCAGGCTGGCCTGCTGGCTGCTTAAGGTCAGGCAACGTCCGGTATCGGCGCAGCTGAGCAGATCGAGAACGATCAGTTCGTCGCCCGCTTCAATAAATCTGACCCGATCGCCCACCTCGGGCTGGGTCAGGCAGCTGACGGCAATTTTCAACACCCGATGACGATAACCCGCGATATAGAGCAGCCCGGTTTTATCGGCCTCTAAGGTCGTAACCCTGGCAATACACTCGGGGGCAGTGGGGGCTACGGCTGCGCTCCCTGTCTGACGGCGGGATGGTTTTCTGAAGCGTAATACTGTTGCGTGATCAGACATAACGGCTGACTCCTGAAGGTAAAGTAGGAAATGAGAGGCCGGCGTGCGGCCCGGGTTGGAACTGCGCATACCAGCGTTCGATAGCCTGCAGCAGCGGGTCGGCAGGCCTGGCGGGTTCGCCTTCCGGCAGATGGCTGCCGTACAGTCGTGCCGTCGCCAGTTCAGCGGCGTCGGGCCTGTCCAGGCAGGCATCGCGCAGGTCAGCCCGCGTCCATTCACTGGTGGCCAGCGCACAATGGCTCAACGCAGCCCGCTGCAGATGGGCCGCCGTCAACCGCGCCCCACGCAGCTGGCACTGCGCCAGTTGCAGATCGGCCCCCTGCACCGCCTGCAGCTCCGTATCATTGAGCAGGCAGTCCGTCAGACAGGCAGCGCTGAAGATCCCGCCGCTGAAATCACTAGCTGAAAGGTCGCAGCCGGTTAACCGGCTCTGGTGGAAACTGATGCCCGGCAGCGTCTGCTGCTGTAGCACGCACGCTTCCAGCTGGCATTTGAACCAGACCGGTCCGCGCCCCGGCAGCAGGCTGAAGCGGCAGTGCGCAAAGCGGCTGCTGGCCGCCACCCAGCGGACCAGCGCCAGCGCCTGGAAGTGCCCCTGCTCAAGGGTGCAGTCGCTGAAATTCCAGTCCTGCGCCTGGCCGTTCAGCAGCCGCAGCTGGCTGAGTGTGACCTCAATCAGCGTCCAGTGTGCGGTGTGACACTGCTCCGCGCACAGCAGCTGGCCGCTGTCCTGTTGCAGGGTGACGTGGCTCAGCCGGCTTTGCGTCAGCTGCAGGTTTTCCCACTGGCTCTGGTGGCTGTAGAGGTGGCTGACCTCCAGCTGATGCAGGCTGACGTTGTTGAGCCGGCACTGAAAGAGATCGCAGTGGCGAAACGATCCGCCGTTGACCCTGACGTCAGTGAACTGGCACCGTTCAAAGCGTACCCCTTCCAGCTGCCACACCTGCAGTGTCAGCCCGCTAAACTGGCAGTCGGTGACGTGCATATTGCGCCACGCCCCGGCGGGCGGGTTGTGCGCGCTAAAGTGCTGCCCGCTGAGCACGGTCGGGCTCTCCGGCACGCCGGCCAGCGCCGCGTCCGGCGATGTCCACATCGGGTCCTGCGGCGGTATCTGCGGGTTATCCGTCATACGCTCCCCCGTTTCTTCGGCATATCCGGGGGCAGCGCAGGCAGACGGGTTGCCCCCTCCAGCAGACAGTCGCTGAACTGCGTGGCCCGGTCGCAGCGGGTTCTGGCCAGACTCGCGCCGATCAGATTGCAGTCGCGGAAGTGGGCAGCACAAAGATTGGCCCGGTAGAACTGCCCCTGCTGCAGGCTGGAGTCCAGCCAGTAGGTGTTTTCCAGCCGGGCATCTTTCCAGCGGCTCCCCGCCATATCACAGCGCAGAAAACGGCTGCCGGTTAGCCTGCACCGATCGAAGTTGCCTTCTTCGACCACGCAATGTTCCAGCAGGGCTTCGGGCAATATTCCGCCTTTAAAGCCCATTTTCTGCAGCCAGCAGTGAGAAAAGTGGACGCCGGTGAAATCACTCTCCAGCGCGGCGGTCAGGCTGACCAGCTGACACTCGCTAAACGCGCTTTTTTGCCAGTTGCCGCCCAGTAATGAGGTGGCCGTGGCCGTGACCCGGGTCATCTGCAGCTGCGCCGCGTCGCACTGGTTAAACAGGCACTGCGTCAGGGTACTGTGCAGCAGCTGTGCCGCCGGTAACTGACTCTCATCCAGTGAAACGCCCCGCCAGTGGTTATCGTGCCAGCGGCTCTGCGCAAGATCGCACTTCACAAACTGGCAGTGGGTCCACTGGCAGTTATCACAGCGGATTTCACCAAGCAGGCAGCGCTCAGCGTTGAAATATTGTGCGCTGACCTGCTGCCAGTGCGCGCTGCGCAGGTCGCACGCCGTCAGGGTGACATGTTCAAACTGCACCCCTTCCAGCCGGCTGCCCTGCCAGCAGCACTGGTCAAAGCTGCAGTGCTCAAACCGGCATTGCTGCAGCGTGGCCGCCAGAAAACTGACCTGGCTGAAGCGGCAGCGGCGGAACGTTTTCCCGTGCAGCTGGCTTAGGGTCAGCGCTGAGAAGGTCTTATCCTCCAGCAGGCTGTGCTGCCGGAGCAGTGACAGGGCGTCAGGCGTACCGGGTAAATGACAGTCGGTGAAATCCCGCGCGGAGAGCGGTTCCGGCCTGGCGTGGTCCGCCGCGATCAGCTGTTGGATCTGCTGATAAAAGTCACGGGCAATGGCCGGATCCTGCGGGCCGTGCGGGGCTTCAGCAGAATCAGGATGTTGCTCCGCAGACGCGATCACGTCCAGTGCGGCCCCTTCCGGCATCAGCTCCGGATCGTAAAGGAAACTGAGCGGCGGGGCGTCCGTTGCCGTCCGCCGCGTCACGATCCCGGCGTAGTACTGCGCGGTACGCGGTGCCTGCACGGCGTCGAGACCGGCCATAATCAGGCTCACCGATTCATCCAGGGCATCGTCCAGCGGCAGCCGGCCGGTGAAAATAATTAACGCCAGATCGCTGTCCGGCAACAGCCACAGCGTCTTACGTTCCAGCCTGACCGGTTCAACGGGCTTGTCGCCATTGCGCGCCAGTACCACGGCCCGTACCGCAGGCAGCGTGCAGTTTACCTCGCTGTCATTATTGAAACCGGTCAGCGTTAATGCGACATCGTCAGGCCACTCCGGGGCGTTCAGCCACTGTTCGGCTGCCGCCATCTGGAAGTAACGCGGGTCGATATTCTCCGGTAAGCCGGGAAAAACCGTATCGCGGTAAGCGGCACCGTTCATCTCCGCCCGTACCGGCTGCAGGTAGATATCACGCTCCGGAAAATGATGGGGTACCGGCGTGGCCGCGCCCAGCTTACACGTCAGCGGTTCACCGGCGATTTCGATATTGGCCAGCGGTTTACCGGCCGGGTTGAGCCTGCCATTTTCACCGCACCATCCCTGAGGGTGGTCGAGCGGCATCCGGGTAAAGGGCTCAGGGCTGAGCCGCCCGGCTTCGCGATCGCCGACGATATGCCAGCTTTTTCTCAGCCGCCCCACCGCGATGCTCACCTCGGCGTGCGTGGCGGGAGGATCGCGCAACACCCAGCCTGCCAGCAGATATTCCGCATGCGGTTTCGGCTCGGCGCAGTCGAGCACCGACATCATGTGCGGGGCACGGCTCCAGGCGTGCCAGATTTTTGCCTCGGTGGCAAACTGGTCAGGGCGGCTGAGATAGCAGCCCGCCACCACGCTGATCCCCAGAAAACTTTCCTGACCGATCTGATAGCCCGACTTCAGCACAATCAGCTGCTGCGGTTTGATGATTCTCATCTTTTCACCCTTCCTTAGTTCGACATTTTCACGCCGACGGTTTGCATACTGGCACCGGCCACCGAGACGCCGACACCGGTGGTGGTGATACTTGAACCGGTGGTTATGATGCTGGAGCCGATATTGGTGATATTTGAACCATTGTTCATAAACACGGAAGCGGTGAAGTTCACCCAGGAACCTAACATCTGTACCATCGAGCCATACATCATGGTGCTGGACCCGGTCATCACCACCTCGCTGCCGGTCATCGACGATGACACGCCAGTCATCGATGATGACACGCCGGTGAAGGCGGTTCCCTGTCCGAGGAAGGAGGTTGAGCTGGCGGTGAAGTTGCTGGCATCCCCGATCACGGCGGTTGAACTTCCGGTACAGCTGCTGCTACAGCCGGTGAGGCTGACGCTGCTGCCGGTAGTGGAGAGGCTGCTGCCGATGACCGCGCTGCTCATCCCGGTAAACGCGCTGCCATTGCCCGTGACGGAGAGATTGTTGCCGGACAGGGAGACCGCATTGCCCGTCAGGCTGGCCTGATTGCCGGTGGCGGCAACGCTGTTACCGGTCACTCCGATGGCGTTCGCTTTGTAAGAAACCGCGTTCTGCAGCTGTTCCGTCAGCGTGCGGGTGACTACCTGATAGAGATCCTGCCCGACATCGGTGGCGCTGTTACGCTCAACCGAGGTCTGCAGATCGCGCTCCGCGTGCATCATCACCCGTTCACCGCCGCGCTTGTCATCAAAGGTCAGCTGACTGGCATGCTGCGGCTGACCAAACTTCAGCGACCGGGAGACCAGGCCGCTGTAGTTGATCTGCTCCGGCAACCGGTAAGGGGGTGGATTATCGCCGTTATAAACGATGCCGGTGACCACCGGCCGGTCAGGCGAGCCGTCAAGGTAGGTGATCAGCACCTCCTGCCCGACGCGCGGCATCGCCAGCACGCCCCAGCCTTTGCCCGCCCAGGCCTGCACCACCCGCATCCAGCATGAACAGTCCTCCTCACTGCTCTTGTCACGGTCCCAGTGAAAATGCACGCGGATGCGCCCGTGTTTGTCGGTGTGCACTTCGGACTCAGCCGGGCCGACCACGGTGGCACTGTGCAAACCGGGCATCTGTGGCCGTGGCGTGACGCGGGGTGGCCGCCAGGCAATGTCGTCGTTTATCGCGATAAAACGGCAGATGACGTTGCGCCCCTGGCTGCTGCTGTCCGGCCCGTCCTGGATAAAGTCGTAATCGCAGCGCAGCAGTTTGTAGCCCCGGTTGCGCTGCGGGTCAGGGTGCAGAGACAGCGTAAAACGGCGGGCGGGCCGTAAGCCTGTGGCATTGCTCTCGCCGTTGAGCAGCAGCCCCTGTGCCTGCAGTTCCTGCAGGCGTATCTGCGCCAGCCGTTCGCCCCGTTCGGTATCCCGGTAACCCGTGGCATAGTCATACCACTGCAGCGGCGTCTCCCGCAGCCGGTTGTCCTGCTGTTCGGCCCGGGTTTGCAGGTTATTGCGCGGATTGAGATAGTCAAAATCACGCAGGACAATCTCATTCGGGCTGACCCTGCGCTGGCGACGAATGCGCTGAATGCCTTCGCGAATGGCGCGCCCCTCTTCGCCGTCGGGGATGTAGCGCAGCCCCTGCCAGGGGGCATCCAGCAGGGGCCAGGTCTGCCGGTCCTGGATCACCAGCGTGTGGCGATCCTCGCCGTGTTCCGTCACGTAACTGATGCCTTCATCCTCCAGCAGGCGGCTGACGAAATCGAAGTCACTTTCGGCAAACTGCACGCAGTACTCCCGCGGCGGATAGGTGCCTTCCAGCTCGAAGCGGTAATCCGCCGCGCCATAACGCGAGAAAATCTGCGTGACAATGTCAGGCACGTTCAGATTCTGGAAGATCCGGCAGTTGCGGTTCTGCTGCAGAAACCACAGCCAGCCACTCAGCCTGAACTGATAAACAAAATGCGTGCCCTGCTGCCCGCGATCGGCCCCGGCGATAATCCAGGCATTAAACGGCCGCCGCCTGCCGCCGGGCAACTCAACGGAGACGGTGACCTTCTTACCCAGCAGCGGGTCGAAATCGACCTCCGCGCTGCGGCACTCGACGTCCAGAGCGTACGCGGCATTCGCGGACATGCCCTCCTCTACCTTAAAACTGAGCGGGTAGGCGTCCAGCGCGTTCAGCTCATCACTTACGATTTCAAGCAAAGACATACAACCTCCTTGTACAGGGTGATGCGGTTCAGACGAAATGCAGCGTCAGGCAGTCGTCTTCGATACTCAGTTGAATTTCGTGCAATACCTGGCGGGTGCGCTGGCGTTGCAGTAGCTCAAGGCCGATCGGCGGCAGCACCGTCTGTTGCAATAATCCCTCGACGGCACGCCCGCTGGACGGATGCTGTCGGGCGCGGGCCGTCAGCCAGTCCATGACGTCTGCCGCCACCGTCAGCCGGGTTCCGGCACCGGCACCGGCCGTCAGCCGGGCGTCGAGTGCGTCCAGCTGGTGGCGGACGATCGCCCGCAGAGCCTCGTCGCTGAGCGGCAGATACGGGATCAGGGTCATGCGCGCCAGCAACGCCGGAGAGAACACCCGGCTAAGCGCCTGATGGACCCGCGGCCGCAGCGTGGACAGCGTGAGCGGCTGTTCGGCGGCGGCGGCCTCAATTTCATCACCGCCGGCATTGCAGGTCAGCAGGAAGAAGCAGTGGCGGAAGCTGATCTGCCGCCCTTCCCCATCCTCCATCAGCCCTTTATCAAACACCTGGTAAAACAGGTCATGAATATCGGGGTGCGCTTTCTCAAACTCATCCAGCAGGACAACTGACCAGGGTTTACGCCTGACCGCCTCGGTTAGCTTTCCTCCTTTGCCGTAGCCGATATAGCCTGGCGGCGCACCTTTCAGCGTGGAGACGCTGTGCGCTTCCTGAAATTCACTCATGTTAAAGGCGATCAGATTATGGCTTCCGCCATAGATCGCCCGGGCCAGCGCGTGGGCGGTTTCCGTTTTCCCGGTGCCGGTCGGCCCGGCCAGCAGAAAGACGCCAGACGGGCGCTCCGGCGACTGTAAACCAGCACGCGACACCCGTATCGCCTGGGCCAGCTGCTCTATTGCCGCAGGCTGGCCAAAGATCTGCGCCGCCAGCCGTGACTCCAGCTGCAGCACGTTGTCGATATCGCTCTGCAACATGCGGCCGGAGGGGATTCCGGTCCAGTCAGACAGCACGTCGGCAATCACCCGCTCATCCACCCACGGAGAGACCAGCGGCGTTTCGTTCAGCCCGTCCGGCGGTTCCGCCAGCGCTGGCTCAGCCCCTTCCTGCTGCCTGGCACGATAACGCTGGAAGATCTGCTGCTCCTGCTGATGCTGCTGGCGCAGGCTGTCCAGCCGTTGCCGGCACGCCGACTGTCGCTGTTGCAGCGCCGCCAGCCGTGGTTCTTTCTCCTCCGCCGCCAGCGGTTCCTGCCGCAGGTTGTCGCTTTCCCGCCGCAGCGCATCGAGTTCGGCCAGGGCGTCACCGATGGCGTAAGGTTGCCCGTGCTGGCTGAGGGCGACCCGCACGCAGGCGGTGTCCAGTAGCGCAATCGCCTTGTCGGGCAGCTGCCGCGAGGGCAGATTGCGCTGCGACAGGCGCACCGCCGCCAGCAGCGCGGATTCGCGAATCGACACCTGATGAAAGGCGGAAAATTTCGGCGCGATGGCGCGCAGCATGGCGACCGCGTGCGCCTCATCAGGTTCACTGACCAGCACGGTCTGAAAACGACGGGTCAGCGCGGCGTCCGGCTCTATAAACTGCTTATACTCCGACCAGGTGGTGGCCCCAATCATCCTCAGCTCACCGCGCGCCAGCATCGGTTTCAGCAGATTCACCGCATCACCGGTTCCGGCCTGCCCTCCTGCACCGACCAGCCCATGTGCCTCATCGCAGAACAGCACAACCGGGCTGCCGGAGGCAAGGATGGCGTCCAGCAACGCGCAGATTCTGGCCTCAAACTCCCCGCGCGCCGTGGCACCCGCCTGCAGGCTGCCGAGATCCAGCGACAGCAGACGCGCCCCCTTCAGGCGTGGCGGCACCTGGCCGCTGACGATCTGGCTGGCCAGCGCCTCGACCACCGCGGTTTTGCCTACGCCCGCCTCGCCTACCAGCATCGGGTTGTTCTGCCGCCGGCGCTGCAAAATATCGATCATCTGGCGCAGCTCCTGCTCACGACCAATGACCGGATCAATCTCACCTCTGGCGGCCTGATCGGTCAGATCGGCACACCAGCGGGTGAGCACGGAGGTCTCTGCCCCGGCGTCTGCGGCGGCGGGCGGCGGGCTGACAGACAACGGGTCAGCGTTTACCTGCTCAATGGAGCGGGCAACGATCGCCGGATAGTCGTCAAAAATTTTGGGCAGCGGCAGCTTTTTGAACTCATCGCAGAGTCGGTATAACACGCGCTGCAGCGCCGGATCCTGCAGGATACCCAGCAGAATATGGGCGGTGCGCACCGGGCCACCGGCCGGGTTAAGCTGGCTGACCACCACCCCGTGCTCTACCGCACGGATCAGGCTGGCTGACAGGTCGCTCACCGTCCCCTCGCGGTTTGGCTGAGTGTGCAGGATCTTCTTCAGCGCGTTCGCCACCCGTGACTGGCTGACCTCACAGGCGTTGAACAGCAGCGGGATATCACCGCGATCCTCGCTGACCAGCACGCTCAGCCAGTGCTCCAGCTCCACGGTCTCGTGGCGGAAACTGCGGCACAGCCGGGTTGCGTCAACAAAGGTTGCCCTGGCAAACGCTCCCAACAGGGAAAACAGACGTTCTCGCTGATACACCTTTAACCTTCCTTATTTCAGGTTGTCGAATACCAGACAGGCTGGGAGACGATCTTTTCCCTGGCCTGCAACCAGCCGCTGCGCCCCGCACGCCCCTGCCCCAGACGGCAGGCCATCGCAGGTGAGGTGCGGATCAGCAGCACAATATCCATCACGTACCGGTGGCGGAAAAAAGCCCGGCAGCAGTGCGCCAGAGAGAGCAATGCCGGTGCCCCGCGTTGAAATGTCGAATACTCGCTGGCGTCCAGCGGACCAATATCTATCCGCACGGCGTGCTGCGCATCATAGAAACGCCTTCCGAGTCGGGTGGCGCCCAGCAGGTTGCCCACCGGATGAACGCCAGGCTCATCGCCAATCCACCTGCCCTGTCGGGTGCGCACCCGCACCGGGACGGAGAAGTAGTGGGTCAGCATCCGTTGCAACTCCGCTACCGAACCCCGCCCCGGCAGCCACGCGCCGGGCCAGGCCAGGCGCAGACGGCTCAGGTGAGTTTCCAGAGGCTGGGCCGCCGATATCCCGGCGACGCTACGCAGACGGCGGTCAAACCGGTTCTGCTCCGGCGGGCGATCGTGCCCGACCACCGGGTTCAGCTGGCTCCACGCACGGTAAAAAAGCAGCGCCAGCCGCTGGCTGAAAATCGCCATAAAGGCCTCAAAGGCCCGGTTGCGCTGCAAAAATGCGTCGGCATGCGCGTGCTCGGTGACGTAAAGGGGTAACGGGCCGTAAGGCGCAAACAAGCCAAAGTAGCGGGTGACCACCTCCAGCCGACCGTCGTTGATCTGCACATCCGCCACCTCACGCGCGGCGAATGCCGCGTCTGCCCGCTGGGTAATGCGTATGCGCGACAACGAACCATCGCGACTCTCTCCCAGCTGCGGCTGGCCGGGGCAGAGATGTTCAAACTCGCGCAGCAGGGCGAAAAAGTCCCGATCGGCGCTGAACGTGCCCCACGCCAGCGGCGGCAGCGGCTTAGCAGACATGCTCTTGCTCCCAGCTGATTTGCGGTTCGCCATCCAGAGAGAGCGTCATGCGCAGCGTCTGGCTCAGCTCACAATACTGGCTCAGCGCACGATGAATCACCGCCGCGAAGACCACCGCGCCGTGATCGGCATGGTGATCGCGCCGCAGGTTGAGCGCGATCTCGGCCCCGCGGGTCCAGGCCAGCGGCCCCGCCCCGCGATAGCGCTCAAAGCGGTGGCCGATCGCGCTGTTCTCAATGCTGTCCAGACGGCGTTGATGGGTGGGCTGCAGGGGATCGGCAAACAGCATCAGCCACTCCTTCAGTAAGGCAGAGCAGTCCGCCACCTGCGGCCGGGCATAGTGCAGCGGGTTAACGGCCAGCAGCTGTAACGCCTGCCAGCTCTTATCCGCTGGCGGCACCGCCTGTGGGCTGGAGGGATGACGAATAATCTCCGTCTGATGCACCGGCAACGTCTGTTGCAGCTGGAACACCGGCTGTTGTAACCCGGCCGGGATCAGATGCCGTTCGCAGACCAGCGCCTCCACCGCCAGCGCTTTCAGCGCGTGCGCTGGTCCACTGGCTTCCCCCATCGAGAGCGCGATAAAAAGTTCTTCTTCCGGTAACCCGCTGTTGTGATAGCGCGATGCGCGTGGCTCACGCCGACGCCGTAACGACCAGACGGCCGGAATGCCCGGCTGATGATAACGGCGATCGCCCTGCGGTGAGGCCAGCGGGATCGGTTCCCCCTGCGGGTTCACGCCCTGTACCTGACACAGGCTGTGAACGTCGTAAAGCGACGCGTTCAGCCGGTCGACAATCAGCGGATGTTCAACGCGATCGTGGTTGAGTAATACCGGGTCACAGCGACGGCGGTACAGGTTAATCACCGGCGTGGCAAACAGGGCGAAATCGGCTGCACCAATCTGGTTCAGCAGCGTCACCACCTTCCGATCGAGCAGAATAAACAGTTCAAACTCCCGCGCCTGCCGGCACTCACTGAGGAAAGGCTGCAACCCGGCGATATCAACACGGCAGAACAGGCCGGGTGCGGCAAAGTACTCGCGCAGGATCCGGCAGCCCGGCAGCTCGCCCGTGACCTGCGGCAGCAGTGAATCCTCATCACCCAGCCCGCCCAGGCGTAATGCGCTGGCGGGCAGTTCTGCAACCTTTGTCTGCCGGTCGCAGGTCGCCCAGGCGACTATTTTTTGCGTGTGCAGCAGGAT
The DNA here is from genome assembly GCF_001422605.1 of Erwinia sp. Leaf53. Lineage (NCBI taxonomy): Bacteria > Pseudomonadati > Pseudomonadota > Gammaproteobacteria > Enterobacterales > Erwiniaceae > Erwinia > Erwinia sp. Leaf53. The sequence goes on along the minus strand of NZ_LMLK01000027.1, from coordinate 207,180 downwards.
CAGCGAGAGCAGCTGGCTGGCTTTGACCTGGTGACCGGCCAGCGTCAGTTGCAGCGGTGAAAATCTCAGCTGTGAGACGGCAACCACGCCCCGGGTGCTGAGCCGGATGCGCAGGTGGGACTGACTGAGCTGAAAATGGCGTGCCACCCCTTCAGGCAGGGACGCGGGGGCCAGCAGCGCGTAGCTGGCCTCCTCAATCACCACCGGCTGAAGGTGCAGCGCTGTGCCGGTTGAAAACGTTGCCGTCCTGCCGTGCAGTGACGGATCGCTTAATACCACCTTGCTGCCGCGAGGCAGCGTGGTGTGCGTATCCCACTGCGGATAAGTCAGGTCGGGACGGATGGCGATCAGCGCCATTGAGGGTACCGGGGCCGACCAGTAGGGTGCCAGGCGGGCCAGCATATTAAGCGCGAACTCAGGCTGCTCATAATTCAGCCGCTGCTGAACGCGGGTGCTGAGGAAGGCCGCGCCCTCCAGCAGTCGTTCAACAAAAGGATCGCGTACCCCGTCGTGATGCATCCCCAGATGCCGGGCAACCTGCGGATTTTCACGTGAGAACTGCTCACCGGCCTGCAGGAAATAACGGAGTTCATCGTTGTACAGGGCTAAAAAATTGTCATCGAGCATGATTTTCCCCTAAAGCACCTGAATGGCACCACATGAGTAGTCCAGCGCAATCCGTAAATTAATGACCTGGGCACCTTGCGAAATGGCCAGAACGCCGCTGATATCAAATAAGATCGCCAGTGCCAGCGTTTGTCGCGTTTCAAATACCGGCTTCACCGTAATTCTCACCGGATCAAGACGCGGCTCGAACGTCACCAGGATGCGATGTATGTGTCTGGCCAACGCCGATACATTTTCACTGATCGGGATCTGTTTACTCAGTGAAGGCAGTCCGTAATTGATCACCGAGCCTGCGCAGAATGAGTAATGTTCTAACGATAACGTGCCGCTGCGCGTGGCATCATTCAGCAGTCTTTCAATATCGCGCAGCAATATTTCCCGCCACCCCGCCATACTCATGGCCACAGGTAGCGTGCTGAGCTTATCGAATAACGCAGGCCGTGATATTATCATTGTATTTTCCTTTATCCTGGCCACCCGTAAACGGGCAGCCAGGGTGCGGATTAGATTTTTATATTCCGCTTAAGATCATAGCCGGACTGGATAACGGCCCCCATACTTCCGTCATTATTCTGCTCCTTATATTCAATCTCTATCCTGGCAAAATTGAGCCTGATCAGATCGGTTGGCAAAACCGTATCGACCTTGTGAATATACATAGGATCAATAGGCATATTACCCACGGTTTTATAGGACGACACCAGGCAGTTGCTGAACACCACCGTGAGGAAGTCCTGCTGACCCTGACCGGATTTACGGCAGACCAGCCGGGCTTTTTCAATATGCGCCCCCGTTGCACACATCAGAAAGAGTTTGGGGGAGGATTTGTTATTGATCATGCGGAATTCAAAATCTTTCATTTCAACTTTTCCTGCTCCACCGCCGCTACCCATTCCCCAGCGGCCGGCATTCTCTTCTGACCACTGCCAGGCATCAAGCTGGATCCAGCCACGATAATGTTCATCAGGCGATTCACCATCAACGCCATCTATTTTTAAAAAATAATCAACTAACGCTGCCATCTTAATCTCCTTGATTGCGTTACGCCGGTTTGTACCGGCAGATATCCGGATAAAAATGCACAGTGCAGAACGCCAGGATTTTGTGCTTTAACGCACTATCCGGCTTTCATCACTCTGATTCATTTTCATCTTTTCCCATCCATGTTGGCAGAGGGAAGTCTGGACACTAACCGTAATGAAACGGTCATGCCTTCTAACTGGTAATGGGGGCGCAAATAAAAATGCGCACGATAATATCCCGGATCGTCAGCCACCTCTTCCACGCTGACTTCCGCTGCGGCGAGAGGGCGGCGAGCTTTGGTAGTTTCGGTAGATACCGTAGGATCGCCGTCAACATAATTCATCAGCCAGTCATTCAGCCATAACTGCATATCATCACGAGAGCGGAATGATCCTATTTTGTCCCTGACAATACATTTCAGATAGTGGGCAAAACGGCAGGTGGCAAAAATATAGGGCAATCGCGATGATAACTTCGCATTCGCCGTCGCATCATCATTTTCATAGCGCCTGGGCGCATGCAGCGTGCATGAACCAATGAAAGCGGCAAAGTCAGAGTGTTTACGGTAAACCAGCGGCAGAAATCCCGCATCCGACAGCTCCTGTTCCCGCCGGTCAGAAATAGCGACTTCGGTGGGACACGTCAGTTCATAACCGCCCTCCTCCGAGGGAAAGGCATACGCCGGTAGCTCTTCCACCGCGCCGCCGGATTCGATGCCGCGAATTCTTGAGCACCAGCCATATTCATGGAAGGCCCGGTTGATGTTCAGCGCCATGGCATAGGCCGAGTTGGCCCAGCAGAAATCGTCACTCTGCTCGGGGCGAACCACTTCTTCAAAAGAAAACGCCTCTACCGGATTGGTTTTGGCCCCGTAAGGCTGGCGGGCCAGGAAGCGGGGCAGCGTCAGCACCAGATAGCGCGCGTCGTTGCTTTCCCGCAATCGTCGCCATGCCGCATATTCCGGCGTGGTAAAAATCTTGCCAATATCCCGCGGGTTGCCCAGTTCGGCCCATTTGTTCATCTGCAGCAGCGCTGGTGACGCCGCAGCAATAAACGGGCAGTGCGCAGCGGCGGCAATTTTGGCAATTTCACTCAGCAGCGACACGCCAATCGGGCTGTGATCGAACGGGTAATCGCCAACCAGACAGCCAAAGGGTTCACCGCCAAACTGCCCATACTCATTTTCATAGATCTGTTTGAAAATCGGGCTCTGATCCCAGGCCGTACCCCGGTAGCGGCTCAGCGTGCTCATGAGTTCCTGCTGAGTAATATTAAGAACACGGATTTTCTGTGTTTCATTAACATTAGTATTATCAACAAGATAGCTAAGACCGCGCCATGCCGCCTCCAGTTTTTGAAAAGCCGGCTGATGAATGATCAGGTTCATCTGCTGTGACAGTTTCTCGTCGATTTCAGCAATCAAACGCTCGAGGGTGAAAATCACGTCTTTGCTGACCCTGACCTGGCTTCGGCTCACGTAGTCCGACAGGGTGCCGATCGCACTGCGTACCGCCAGCGATGCTTCCTGCGTGCGTGGGCGAAAGCTCTTTTTCAACAGCGCGTCCAGCTCATCGCCGACGTCTACAGGTTCATCATATTCCCGCCGATCGTGACTGAGATGTTCAGCCAGCGGATTAGTCTCTGTCATTGCCCTTCCCCTTCCTCTGTCCTGCTGCCTGGATCCGGCTCGCCTTCGCTCTCACTGAAGATATCCGCGCCTTTCACGATCAGATCGTTAAGAAAATCGGGACGTTCTAACAGATTTTTTACTACCTCTTCCGCGCTGGCTTTCCCGTCCATATAGGTGATCAGCTGGGAAAAATGCTCACGGGCCTGCAGCAGTGCCGCCATCTGTGGAATGCGCCGTGCCAGTTCTGCGGGAGAAAAGTCCTCCATGGATTCGAATTCCAGATCGATATCGATCAGGTCATCGCCCTCACTCAGCGTATTTTCCACGTAGAATTGCAAATGGGGTTTTATTGCCCGCATGCGGTCATTAAAATTATCCTGATCGAAGGTCAGAAATTTACGTTTTTCAATAGCAGGCAGATCGGTTTTACGATTACCGGAAAGATCGGACATGATACCGGTGACAAAAGGTAGCTCGATCTTCTTTTGCGAACCATAAAGCTCAACGTCATACTCAATCTGAACGCGGGGTGCATTGTTCTTGCCGATAAACTTTTGTGAATCAGTATCCCTGGCCATCAGCCTCTCCTCGGTATTTTATTTATTACCAATAAACTGCTGTAACGTCGACAGTGAGTCCGGCAGCATATCTTCAACGATCGCTAAAAAATCCATACCGATCATTTTTTGCGACCGCCGAATCAGCACCGGTGCCGGATGACCCGGCTCACACCGTTCAAAATAGTCGATAACTTTATCCAGCATGATAATCACATCCTGACGACTCGAAAAACCGTCTGGCGTGAGTGCTGGCAAACTCTGACTTTCCAATAAAACCGCGTCGTCATCACTACTTGCAGTGATATGAGCTATTTTATTCCGCAGGACATCAATCCATTCCAGCAGCAACCGACAATCCAGTTGATATCCTTCGTTATCCTTATTGACCAAAAACTCTATGTTTTTCAGCGAACCATGGATCAGCAGCAGCTGCTCTGATAACGCCGGCAGTCCGGCCTGATGGTAGACTTCATTTACCTGAGAAACAGCGGATACAATTTGTGAATAACTCAATTCCGTACTGTCGGATGAGAGCCCGCGTGAAAAAATATCATCATAAGATAATCCTCCCCCAGGGATTAACTGACTCTTTTTTATCAGGCTCAGGCACGGTACTGATGAAATCCAGCTCAGCGCTGCGGCTCCATCACCATTGAGTAACAGCGTCTTATCCTCAGCGACTTCCGTTATTGACAGGTCAAGAAGATAATGTTCTATTTTTTTTATACTCTCAAAGAGTACGATCCCACCGCGCAGATTCAACTCCGCACGAAGTAACCAGAGTTCAACCCGCAGGTCAAAATTTTTTGATATTAAGTGACTGCAGTTATCTCTGATTTTATACCAGTCAAACTTTTCTTCCGGAAGCGTATAGCCCAGAGGATCGTCGATTTCATCGAATTTAGCCAGAGATAATTCAACATCAACATAGAGTGGATCAAACTTGATATCTTCATTCGGTCCGTAAGAAGAAGCGCAATCATCCATAATTCTATCCTCAGCGTGGATTAGCAGTACTTTTTCTGTCACAGGGGCATGCATAGCTCGTCCTTGTATAAATCACCTTATCAAACAAAATTAATTAACACCCAATTGTTTGTGAGAATTAATCAGCACTCAATTATAGATTTCATCTATCAATAAATTGATATCGATCGTCAAAAGCAATAAGCATTATTAACGGTTCATTTAAGTTTTTTTATGTCATCGTTTTTACTAAAAAACCACCTGTTAAAATCGTATAATTACTTCGATAAAAAACTTTTTTAATCAAATATTATTATAATCATAATATTTGTTAACTAAAAATAAGGTTTTTCCGCAAGTTAAAATCATTAAAAAAAATGAACCCTCATTTTCTGGCTACAATTGCAGCAGTGAAATCTTTTTTTTGCAAATGCAGTATAAAAATTTTGGACATGTTGAAATCATTGAAAAAATGATTTTTATCGGGCGTTAATGTGATAAATACAGAACGGTAGTGAGTGTAAGATCATGTTTTTGAACAATATATTTTCCATGAGCTTTTTTTAACTTCAGGAGAGACGCTCTTACGGTGACCGGATGTTTTACGATAAGCGTTAATTCCCGTCCGACAAAATTCCTCAGCTTTGCTGCATTCATAAGTAAAATGAATCATTCGCCACGTACCCTCACCCTTCACGTGGATAGAGTATTAACTGAAAAAACTGTTACCTGCGCAGAAATGCTCATACCCGGCGTGCCCGAGCATGAGTCAGAAAGAGGGGGAAAAGGGAATTCAACAGGTCGGCGCTGCTGCGTTCGTCAGGCATAGCGACCATGACGCTCGCTGTTGCGTCTCGTCATCTTCTTACCAAGCAGTGCGTCGAAATCTATCGACGCACTGCGGCACTCGATATCCAGCCGGTATTGCGCGTTGCCGGATACCCGCTCTTCCACGTCAAAGCTGAGCGGGAAAGCACCCAGTGCTTTGAGTTCCGCACTCCCGATTTCAATTAACGACATATAACCTCCTGGTATGGGTTGCCGTCAGAAGGTGCTAATGGTTTACGGCCTTCAGCAGGATGCCCTGACCGACTGAAAACAGCGTCATTTACCGTCAGCTTAGCGTTTAACAGGTCAGTTTGTTTTTGCCAAAACGGGTGGGTTGAACAACCACAGAACAGGATGGAATGGGATGAAAGTGCAGGGCCGGCAGGTATCGTCGGGCAATTTACAGCAGGTTGCAGAGCACTAAGCACAAAATAAAGAAAAAGACGGGTAAACAGCCCCACCACCGCCAGGTGGGGGGTGTTTACCCGTCCGCAGGGGCTGCGCCCTGTTGATTGACTCCGGCCGTTTATTCCAGGCTGGTGGTGCCGTTGATCCTGAACTTGATGGTCATTTTCAGATCTTTCCCTGGCCTGCCGGGTTCGTAACGCCACTTACGCATCGCTGATTTCACCTCACGCTCAAACATATTGCGCGGTTCGGCGGAGACAATACGCACGTTCTCTACCTGCCCGCTGGCGTTGACGTCGAACATCACCCTGACCGCACCCTCCACGCGCAGCGCCAGCGCCCGCGACGGATAATCAGGGTTGCCCTGGCTAATCGCCCGCGTACCGGTTGAGACGGTATTCGACGGCGGCGCCGGGTTGGTTGTCGGCGCGGTAGACGCTTTCGGTGCTTCGGTGACCTGCTTTTCAACCGGGGCTGGCGGACGCGTTTCACGCGGCTTCACCTGTGGCTTCGGCTTCTCTTCCACCTTCTTCGGTTTCGGCTTCGGCTTCGGCTTCGGTTTGGGCTTCGGCTCGGGGATCGGAATCGGAACCGGCTCGGCTTTTGGCGGCTCGGGAACGATTTCTGGCTCAGGTTCCGGCTCAGGTTCGATCACCGGCTCTGGCGGCGCAGGCTGCACTTCCGGCTGCACTTCCGGCGCGACCATCGACACGCTGATGGGCTGTGCCGGTTTCGGCATCTCAGTCGTCTGGTGGTACGAGGCGTAAAGCAGCGCACCGATCACCGTACCGTGCAGTACAACGGAAACCAGCAACGAGAGGGGTGAACGGCCTGGTAGTGGGGTTGTCAGCGTCGTCATAGTCTTTATGGTCAAAATGTGAAGGGGTGAGTTTAAATGCAAATAGCAATCAATTTCAACAACCAGCGGCATCCAATTGACAATAAGCCCTTAAATCACCGCCCGGCGGGTCAGATTCCCTCCGTTTATCTTTCGTTTGCACAAACGCTGGTGATCACTTAACGTGGCGCAACTATTTATTTCGACAGGGGTTCGAAAGTGCTCTACGTAATATACGCTGAAGATCATGCTGATTCACTGGAAAAACGGCTGGCGGTGCGCCCTGCACACCTGGCCCGGCTGCAGCTGCTGCGCGATGAAGGACGCCTGATTATCGCCGGGCCAATGCCCGCCGTCGACAGCAACGACCCCGGTGCCGCAGGCTTCAGCGGCTCTACGGTGATCGCCGAGTTCACCTCGCTGGAAGAGGCGCAGACCTGGGCGCAGGACGACCCATATGTCGCGGCGGGTGTATACCGGCAAGTGGCGGTGAAGCCATTCAAACGGGTCTTTTGACTAAACGGCATAAATCATTTAAAACAATGATTTATGCCAAATACAAAAAAATAAAACAACCACCAAGTACACATAAGAGTACGCAAAAAATTTTTCGTGCATCAAATCGTTGGTTCGCGCCTTTCCAAAACCTCCAGCACGATCCACGTCACGCAGCCCAGCAACACCACATCCTCCAGCGCCTGCCCCTCAATCGCCTCACCCTCCTCTGTTATCAGCGACTCCCCCATCAGCTTTCCGATGTGCCCTTCCCCGAACAGCTCAAACGCCACGGTATCGCCCTGGTTAATCTTCACGGACCGATCGATAACCAAGATGCGGCCAGGCTCCCGAATGATGGTTGTCGCCGCCGGATGCGCGACCATTAAATCGTCGAGGTTGATCCGGGTTTCGATGTAGTCAGTTGCTGGCGAGGGGAAGCCCATCAGTAGCTCCCTGCGCTGTTGGGGTTGTAGAGGAAGAAGGTGCGGCGTTCGCCCTCCTCGGTGGAGATGTCCTTGAAGCAGCTCTGGTAGTTCTCTATCCAGCGGTTGGCTTCGCGCAACGTGAAAACATGGTTGAGGTTTGCCAGTTCGCGCTGAAAGTCGACGGTGCGGACGATCCGCCGGCCAGACGGTTCATGAACGACGCTTTTTCTGAATGCTGCGGGAATGTCTGATTTGCGGGGCATGATACCCTCCTGAAATATACTGTATACCCATACAGTATTATCTCAGAAGGGGATCGATCAAGCGGGAAATGCGGGGGGGAAGGTTAAGTAGGTGTTTAGCCGGATAATTTAAGTCAGGAATCCGGTGAAGCATTCCAGACGTGCCTGGATGAGGGGCTCTTACGGTCAGCCGGTTTTGTCGGTCTCAAAGAATACGAAGGCCGTCTTTGCCGCAATCACCAGGTCGAGGGGGAAAGATTTGTGATCCACGTAAAACAGGTCGTAGCGGATCATGTTGTCGAACGTGGTGGTGTTGCGACCGGATATCTGCCACAGGCCGGTGAGACCGGGCTTAATGGTCGAACGTTTTGCCATCCTGTCCGGCCTGACCTTTTCGGCGTCATAGAGCGGCAGCGGGCGCGGCCCGATAACGTTCATCTCGCCTTTGATGACGTTGATAATCTGGCTGGTTTCGTCAAGGCTGGAGCGCCGCAGGAAATTAGAAAACCGCCCCGCCACCCTCGGGTCCATCTGGGTAACAATTTTGTTGTAAACCTGAACCTGCCGGAGCAGCTCAGGATTAGTTTTGATCTCTTTTTCAAACACTTCTGCCACGTTTAATTTCATGGTGCGAAGCTTTACTGCGCGGAACGTTTTCCCGTTATGCCCCTCTCTCTCCTGCATAAAAAACACAGGGCCACCGTCATAAATTTTTATGTATATTGCGAACGCTATCAGGACGGGTATGAAGAGAATGAAAATCAGAGCGGAAAGCAAAACCTCTAACAACCAACTGAAAAGCCTCATGAAATCCCTTACAATTAGCATGTGATGGAATCTCACTTGTATCAAAAACCCGCAAAATTGTAAATAAATATTTATGCACATCCCTGTGCACTCACCCTTCAACATTAGCCGCCACACAGTGTCAGCCCGGCGACACCCTCAGCATGCGGCCGTCAGAACGCCACCGAAGGGATGACTTTTTGCAGCCAGGCGCGGATCGTCGCCAGCTCGGCGTCGGTCAGCACGCGTGAGAAGACCAGCGCGGCGGCAATATCCACCGCAGCGCCGCTCACACCGAACAGCGTCGGGGCGCCGCCAAGCCGCAGCGTTCTCAGCGCGGTGCTTTTCACCAGCGTTGAACCCGCCGGCAGCGTGTACAGGCCGGTTTTGGCCTCGGTCAGGTTGTTCAGCTGCGCACCGGTGGCGGCCGTAAATCTGCCGGTCAGCATGGTTCCGGTTTCCACGCCCAGCGCGGAGGTGATGCTGGACGCGCTTACCGTTCCCGCTGAGTCGGCCTTTGCCAGGAACAGCTGAGCATTGGCCGCGCTGTACATCAGGCTTTTACCCGGATCGCCCGCGCCGTTGTAGTTCGAAATCAATGCCCGGTTATCCGCCAGGCTCGCGCGACGGCTCACCACAATCAGCGTCATGTTGTCCGTATCGGTAATGCCCAGGTCGAGATAGTTGACGTTGTTCCCGGCCTTAAGATAGCCGCCGGTGACCGTGAGCGTGCCCGACACCGAGGGCTTAACGCCGCCCGGCACAAAGTTATCCGTCAGCCCCGCGGCGGAAAAGACGTTGGCATACATCAGCCCGGTTGTGTCCCAGCCGGGGGTGAACTCATCAGGATCGGATACCTGAGAAAGCGCGTTGTTAGAGAGTAGTGTGAATCCCATAATGTCCTCTTCAGGCGGTGACGGTGATGACCTGAGCCCAGGCCCAGTTGTTCAGCGGATAAGGCTTGTTGACCAGCTCTGCGATGTTTTCGGCAGGCTGCTGGCCGGAGCCGGCGGTGTAGCTGTAATTCTCCATCGCAACGAACGGATCGGAGTCCTGCAGGCAGCCGTTGCCGTTGTGCGCGGTTTTGTCGGCGTACCAGATTTTCAGGGTGCCGCTGACGTTGCGGCCAAAGTTAATCTTCACGATGGTGTCGGCGACGATCTCCACCGACGTTATTGCCAGCGCGCCGGCGTCATCCGTGGCGCGGAATCCTTTGTCCGCATAGTCGGTTGCCACCGCCCCCACGTAAGGCCTGCCCCACTTAAGCGGCGGGTAAGGCACGGCGTAGCTGAGCAGCGCGTGGTTATCGGTGACTTCCGCAGACGTGCAGTGCAGCGGCTCCCAGCCCTCACCCAGCACCAGCACCCGAAACATCACTTTGGCAAAGAACATATCCATCCAGCGGTAGCCGTTGCTGGTCAGGTGGCCGCCTTTGTCCGGGAAGGGGTAGGACGGACAGACCCCGTAATAATTTCCGCCCTCCTTTGCCATATCCAGCTGGGCCATACCGATAGCCAGCTCGTTGGTGTCGCTGGTAAAGCTGGCGCTGGTCTGATAGGTGAACATCGCCGGCGGCAGCTGGCCGGTGCAGAAGTCAGCCACAAAGTCGGCGTAAAGCTGCTTAACCTTCGCCCTGTACCCCGCCCGCGTGGTGTCGCCGCCGTAGGTCGGGTTGTAGTTCCACTCACCCTGCAGGAAGCAGAGCGCCCCAATCCCGTAAGACTTACCGGCGGTTGTCGCCAGAGACCTGGCCAGATTCACGGCTTCGCGCACGCGGTTATACAGCTCCGGGCTGGCCCCCTTTGACAGCTGCTCAACCGTCCGCCCGTTCACGCCGCAGACCGACAGCAGCAGCCGGCGCGTTTCGTCTGACGAAAGCGACATGTGCTTAAGGAACAGGCTTCGGAGCATATTCACCGCAGCAACGCCGCCCTCACCCTCGTTCGGCGAGCCGGCGGGCAGCGCGGACACTTCCGCATCGGTCATCACGGCGGAGCCGTCGGCGGTCTGGGTCACCGCGACCAGGGGGGTGAGCGCGGCCGCGCCAACCGGGACAAAAGCCGGGTTGGTTCTGCTGGACGGGCGGCAGCTGTTGCCGATCATGAGGTTACCCAGCGCCGCGTAAGCCGTCTTGCTGAGCGCCGGATAACCCTCCTGGAAGGTGGAGAGCGACTGGCCGTCGACGATGATATGCGTCAGGGCAAAAATCAGCCGCTCAATGCCGGCGTTATACTGGCTGCGCACCCGGGCGTAATAGTTCAGGTTGCGGTTGTTCGTTACCGCGATACTGTCGTCGCTGCCGCCGCCCTGCTCCACGCCGACCAGCTGCCCCTTATCGTCGATGATGGTTCTGCTGCGCCCCAGGCTGTCGGTCACCTTCAGAAAGGCCGGTCCGCTGACCCGGATTTTATTCCCGCCGGATGAGAGCGACACCTCAGAGCCGGACACGCTCGCAGCGTCCGTGCCAAAGCTGCCGTCAGCGTTTTTACGGACGCTGCGCGGGGCGACCACGCCCTTATCATCGACCACCGTCACCACCCGCCCGAGAGCGTCCCGGAAGTAGAGCCCTTTGCCTTCAACCTGCAGCATCAGCTTGCTGATGATCTCGTTTACACCCTGCTGAGACAACATCACCTTGCCCGTAGCGGTCAGGGTGCCTGCAACGTTCTGATACTCGTCTGCCAGCGAAGCGCTGGCGGAGCTGCGGACGTAAGCATAGGCCCCGACGGCGATGACACCGGCGCTGACATCAGCCTGTGCGGCGGGCAGTGTGGCGTACTGTTTGCCCAGAGGCATGATGTTCTGGATCGCCCCGGTTATCCTTTCTTCGTTTTCAGCCTCAATACCCGCCCACGTCCTCCTCTCTGTGCCCAGGCGATCGGTGTAATTCTGCTGCTGGGAGTTGATCGCCTCATCCATTTTTTCGGCGTTGAAGAGTAAGTTTCTCGGTGAGCTACTTGGAACCGGATCATTAGTTGGTGTCGTCGCCATAATTTTTCCAATAAAAAACCCGGCGCGGTGGCCGGGTGTTGGTGGAGGAATCGATCAGGAGTAGATGCTGTCGTTATATTCAGAGAGCGTGAAGGCCGTGGTGCCGTCGCTGTTCGGTTTTTTGTCGTCCACCAGCCACAGGGTGCCGTCCATCTCTTCCTGCGTGGCGATCACGTAGCGTGATGGCGACTGCACGTCGTAGCCGTCCCAGATGTTCAGCGCGATGGCCGGCAGCGCAGCTGTGAAGCCAAAGCGGGTGTCTGCCCGGGCGATGGCCGGATAGCGCGCCGAAGTGCTGCCCAGGTCATCCGTGACGGTCACGAACATCGCGCCGGCGAAGACGATCGCCTCGCTGGTGTCGAAGTCATTGCCGGTGCGCTTCACGATGTAGCCCGACTGCTGGTTAGTGTCGAAGGTATCCGGCACCTGCACCATATCCCCAACCGACACGTACTGCCCGTCCGCCAGCGTGGTGCAGGTCATTTTACCGCGGGAGTAAATCAGCCGCCGGGCCTCCATAAATGCGCGATCACGTGCCTGGAATTCGTTCCTGCAGCCGACGATTGTCACCTTTAGCGGCGATTCGGCCGCCTGCTCGACAATCCCCGTTGCGGTGATCCGCAGGCGGATGTAGGTCTTTTTGTTGGTCGTCGGGCTGACGTACTCAATTTCCACCCCGTCATAGCCGCCGGGCATGGTCATTTCATAGGTCAGCCTGTAGCCGTCACTGGTCATGTTGGCACGGTTGAAGGTGGTGGCCGGGTACGGCACCGCCTGATTACGCACAAACGACAGCACGCCGTCCTCCGAGAAAGCGGTAACCCGCGCGGCGCCGCATATCGACGCCACCCGGCTGCCCAGCGAAACATCCTCATCGTCAAAGGTGTAATCGAAGTAACCCAGGCGCGGATCGCTCAGCTCGGCGGCAATGTCGTACAGCGCCTGCAGGTCGATGCTGGTCACGTCCTGCCTGCCCATAACAAGCCAGGTGTGCGCCACGGCATCGGCGAAAGAGCGCGACGGGCGCAGCGTGTAATCGACCTGCCGGGTGCTCCGGTTGTAACTGATGGTGTGCCGGGTGATCAGCGCGTTGTATTTCCTTTCATGAATATTGGTGGGCCTTTCCGTTGCGCGGATGGTGACCTTTACCAGCGTATCATTCGGGTAAACGACGCCATTTCTGACGTTTATGGCGTGCACGCCATCGAGCGTGAGCTTGTTTCCCGAGTTACTGTTGTTGGTTCGCTCGATGCTGACTGCATACTTCGCCAGGCCGTAAGCCGGGGTGAATTTATAGGTCCGGTAATAAGACTTGGTCGTGACGTTGAAGGGGTTGTCGATGCTGTCAGAGACGGTCTGCAGCGTACCGGGGATTTGGTTGTTATTCTCATCCACCGCCCAGCACTTGATAACAAAGTCGGTTGTGCCATCAACGGGCCCGAGGTCAGACACCGTGTGAACCCAGATAGCGGTTGAGCTGATGGGCGACACGAACGGGCCAACCACCAGAGTCGCCTTGTCCACCAGGGTGAATCTGCTGTTATTGATCGTCGCCGTAGTCAGGTACTGGGTAACGTCGCCCGTAATATCGGTGATGGTGAAGGTGTACCGATAGTCGGCAGGAGGTACGGCGCCATCATTGGTTTCCACCGCCCCGATCAGGTTGCCACTCAGGCCCACATCTTTGGTGACCACTCCTGATGCGGTGTTGTAAGTCACGTTCAGCGTGAAGCTGACCGCGTGCGGAAACGAAAGCCCGAGGAAATAATCGAACTCAGTGTTTTTTGGGATGGAGACGGCAATCTGGCCGCCGGAGTATTCACCCGAAATCACGGTGTTCGTCGTCGCGCTTTCAACGGGCGTAGACTCTGACTCATTTTTACCGGGCACCTCCTGCCCGTCGATGCCGTCGAACAGGTACGGCTCGATAAGCTGCCCTATCACCTCGCCGGGGTTGTAAATGCTGTAGGTGGCCCCGGCCAGCGATCCCAGGTTAGTTTCCGAATAGCGAACCGAGCTCACGTCGTATCTGCCGATGCCGAAATTCATCACCTCGGTGATGTACTTTTTGTCGTTAATGTACTCATAACAGGACTGCTGGATCAGGTCGGGGAACGACCGTACTTCGCCGTAAACGTCCGGCCTGGCCTGATAGGTTCGGGCGACGTTGGTCTGTCCGGTCAACTTGTTGTTCGGGCTCTCTTTGCCGTTGCTGTCGGCCACGGAAACGGACGGCTTCGGCACCAGGAAGGACAGCACCTTGCTGATCAGCTTAAACAGCGGCTTCACCACCGCCAGCACGCCCTTTGGCTGGTCGAACACCTGCACCCGATCCGCGTCGGTCAGCAGAAAGCCGACATCCTCGTCCGGGCCAATCTCGCGACCGTTGACCACCACCATCACGTCGGCGTGAATGTCGGCGGCCAGCAGCCAGTCGGCCAGCGCGGTGCCCGCCGGTACCGCGATGCGCTCCTTTGGCGTGCCGGGCACGCGCTGCAGCTCAATTACCGGCATATACCATGTACTCCACCCGGGTGAAAACTCTCTCTACAGCCTGCAGCCGGTCGCTGCGCACCGCGCCATTATCGCCCCGGCTGTGCAGGGCCCGGCCACCTACTGTCAGACCGACGTGAATCGGCTGTCGGCCTTCGTAGCCGATAAAAATGCCGCCCTCCTGCGGTACCACCACCGGCCGCCAGTACACCACCTCGTCGGTAAAGCAGGTGATGAACTCGCCTGCCGATTCGTAACCCGCCGAGTGGTGAATCTCCACCCCGGCCACGTGCCGGAACCACAGCACCACCAGCCCCCAGCAGTCGCATGCATCAAACGAGCAGGCGCGGTTCAGCCAGGGCACGCCGATCATCCGGCGGGCGAAGTCATCAGGTGCTTGCAAGGCCGGGCCATTCTGCTGGGTCATAGAGGATGCCTATATTTTTGTTCAGGGGGTTGGTCATCGACAGAGACACGTTGACGTCCAGGGCGTCCATGCTGCAGTCATTCACGTACAGCACCCACGATTTCAGCAGCGTGGCCATATCGGCGTCGTACAGCGCGAAGGTGGCGCTGATCGGCGTGACACGGGAATAGCCCTTCCAGGCCTTCAGCTTCTGCTTAAAGTCCTGCGCCAGGCGGCTGAATTTCAGGGTGCTGTCGATCACCGGGATACTGCTCTGCTGGCTTTCCGTCAGCTCGAACCGGCAGGCGTCAAAGTCGATGCCGGCCAGCCGCTTGGCGAAAATCTGGTTGTTGACCAGGCGAACATACCCGAAGGTGCTGTGATGAAAGGTGATGGTTTCAAACTGGATGCGGTTCGGTCTCTGCGCTCTTATCTGGCGCAGCGTGGGCATTATTCACTCCTGGGGATGGTCTCAGTGACAACGATGTCGAGCCAGCTGCTCCACGGCGGCGGCAGCTCCAGAATCAGGTCGCCGTAGTCGTCGTCGGAGTTGGCCAGCTGCCGGCAGATAACGTCACCCACCCAGGTGAATACCGATCCGGACTGGCTCCACGTCGGGTAAGCCGTAAAATGCAGCTCCAGCAGCTCCAGCCCGGTGTCACCCGTTCCGGTGCCGACCTTCATCGTGAACCACTGGTTGCAGTTGTCCAGATAGTTGGGGCTGCGCAGCCACTGTGAAAAAGCCCGGTGCTGGTACTCGCTGAAAATCCAGCTCAGCGAGAGCGAGGTTTTCAGGTCGTCGGTCAGCTTCTGGAAGATCGGGGCGCCGACTTGTGGCTGTTCGGTGCGAAATCCGGTATCCGTCTTCGGGTTTTTGTTGGACTTCTGCGCCAGCGGCAGCCAGTCGGGGTATTCGATAGCCATAGTTACCGCCATAAAAAACCCGCCGAAGCGGGTTGCTGTTTATTTCCAAGCCCCTAATGTGTACCCATCAACTTCACCAACTTTTAAACGCCAAACTGTATCAGGCGTTTGAATTTGCTGAGCACCTTGAAATACTCTCACAGCTTCAAGATGGATAAACTCAATAGCATCAAATTCATCAGGTGGTGATGAGTATCTTTCATTCTTAATATGATTAAAATAGTTATTAATAGCCTCTGTAGCTTCTTCACTGGGCGAGCTACTTGATAGTTGCTCAGCCATCAAGTCACACCATCGAGCCCCTCCGATTATCATTCCACTATATAAAACACCCTTTATAGACAGAGTTACAGCTAGCGACACCCCTTTATTTGCCCAAGTAATGTAACTAACTAGCGTGTCATCTTTGTGGTTATAGCTATATTCTACTTCCGATGTTTTGATTTCGTTTTCTTCTGTAGCCATGTGAGCCTCGATTTATGTTAAAGCAGTCAATCTGCAAAAAAAAGCGCGCAGTATTTTACAAGTTAACATAAGTTAAGTTAAAGATTAACTACCAATCGCTTTACGTGGTGCACTGTGGTAGGTGGAGATCGCTCGGCTGGCTTGCCCTCCATTAGCGATGTCCGTAATGAAAGCCTCTAAAGTGAGAGTGTTTCCATCTTGACTGGATTTGTAGTCATAAGCATGATCGCCGGAGGTGTAATCATTGAAGTTCACGACAACATTCATAGCACCGCCGCCCTGCATGTCCTTATTGCTGATCACCTTCCCGTTATCGCCGGGGATCATGTACTGGCTGCCGTTACTGGCCTGGTAGATTTCAGGCATCCCCCCCTCGCCCACCTGGTACATTGAGCCGGCTGAGACCGGGCCACCGTTTTTACGCTTACCGGCCACGCCCATCGCCAGCGCGCCGAGCACGGCACCGATGCCGATAGCCGCCGCCCCGCCGAACGAACCGATAGAGGCCACGATAGCCGCTGGCGTCCAGGCTGCGGTAGCAGTACCAGCAGCGGCTGTACTGGCGGCGGTGGTCGTTGCCAGCCCGCCGACCTGCGCAGCTGTAGAGGCCGCAACGGCGGCCTGATTAGCCGCGGTACCCATGACCGCCGACTTGACCCACTCAACGCCCATCTGAACGAAGGTGTTCACCAGGCTGTTCAGCACGGTAGAGCCGAGTGAGCGCATTGCCTCTTCGGCACTCATGCTACCCGTCAGCATGCCTGTCAGCGCGTTGGATGCATTACCGGCCAGTGCGTCGAACGATGCGGCCAGCGCCTCGTTGCCGGTGCTCTGGTTGCGCCAAATCTCCCACTGCGCCGCCACGCGCTGCTGCTCGTACTCAGTGTTGAGGGAGTTGCGCAGCGCCAGCGCCTGCTGCTCGGTCAGAGTTTTGTTCTTCTCAAATTCTTGGATAAGTGCCAGTTTACGTGCGTTCTCGTTGGCCAGCGCCTGTACCGGGTCCACCAGCCCGGCGGATTGCTGCTGCGGGGTGACCGCCTGCCCGGCGCGGATCTGCGCGAGCTTGTCCTGGTGATCCTGTGCCATTCTCTCGGCGGTAGTATCGTACTCCTGCTGGGTGATCTTCTTCTGCGCCAGCGCCACTTTCAGGTCGGACACATCCTGCTGATAGCTGACGCTCTCGGCTGTTTCAGGGATCAACTTCTGCGCTGCCGCCTGCGCCCGGATGGCAGCAGCGCCATCCCATTTCTTGGCGGCGTACTGCGCGGCCAGCTGCAGGTCCTTCTGCGTGGCAGCCGCCCCGAGGGATTGCTGCGCGGTCAGGATCGCCTGCTCTCGAGTCATTTCCCGGGTCGAGTCTGCAGTAAGTTCCGACTGCTGCTTCAGGTTCGCCAGCTTCTGCGCGACCGATTCAGTGGCTGATGCGGATTTTTTATCCTGGCTGAGGCTTTCCTGCTGTGCCTTTTTACGGGCCTCTTCAGCTTTTTGCAGATCGTAATTTTCACCAGCCAACTGGCCGGCACCCGTAACCTGATTTCTATTTTTACTGACCTTGGACATCTCCATCTCGGCTTTGGTAACAGCCCGAGTCCGCTCGTCTTTGATCTTGAGGAGCTTATTCTGCTCTTCCAAGCTCAAAATCATTTTGTCACCATCCTCGGTGGCTGGGGAAATGTTTAGAGATTTCGGGTTATAACTCTGCCCAGCCTGATTCGCGCGACTGACTTCATCAGCGGTTGTACCAAAAGCCCTGGCGACAGCGCCCTGAACACGCTCAAGGGTTGTGCCCTTCTCGATCAGACCATCATGGACACCCATAGATGTGAGCATGTTATTTGTAAGAAGCCGGCTGGCCTCGGCCTGGGTACCTTCCGTTTTCGCCAGTTTTTCGCGCGCGTTTGCCAGATCACGGGATTTTTTGTGGAGGTTGTCAGTTACTTCGGCTGAGGTGCGCAGGTACCCCTCAAGGTTGCCCATGCTTTGCGCTGCCCGCTCTGCTTCAGGGCTGATGTTTTTATACCGAGCCTGGAGCGTTGCAACTTCTCCTTCCAGCGTTTTGACTGCATCGACCTGAGCACGCACCGACTCGTTGGCGTCGGCGATCGTTCCGCGTAGCTGGGTGTTGCTCATCGACTTCATTGCATCGTTAAGCCGATCCAGCCCGTCAGCGAAAGCAATAGCTTCTCTTTTCGCCTGCTCGGATTTCTGCCAGAAGTAATAAATAGCTGCTGCAGCAAGCATTGCTGCCCCGGCAGGCCCACCGATTAACCCTAACGTGCCCCGAAGAAATGCTGTTGATGCTGAAGCAGCCCTCGTGGCAATTGTTGTAGCCTCTTGTGAGGCTATATACCGTCCGTTCGCTGCCGTAGCGACACCCGTAGCATCCGCAACCACTAAACGAGCTGCACTAACCTGCGCTTCTGCAGCTGCAATTGCCGTTGCCCTTGCCTGAGTAGCGGACGCTTCAGCAAATGCTATACGTGCACTTAGCGCTGCAGACGCTTGCTGCAACTGAGCCATCCTTGTTGCGGTGGCAATGCGCCCCTGTTCAGTGATCTGAGCTTTAAGCCTCTGCGTCTCCTGCACTTTCTCCGCTTCAATCTGAGCCAATTGAGTGCGAAGCTGAATTGCCTGTGCCTCCGCCAATCGGACTTCAGTTACTGATAATGCGTTCGTCTCTTTGAGCACATTAGCTCTTGCCTGAGCAACATTTAAGGCGGATATGGCAGAACTTTTATCAGCTTCAGCCACTCTTAACTTGGCTGCTGCCTCAATCTCCGCGCTTTTCGCAGCCACAGCAGATGCTTTTGAGGCGGCTACGCTGGCTAATGTATCCTGCACTTTAGCTGTGGTGGCCATAGCTAGGGCCCCGACATACCGACTTCCCATAACTCCTGCAACCAGAATCAGAGTTCCACTAAGTAACTCGAGGTTCTCAGACATGGTGATGACCGAGTCACGGAAGCCAGTAGCGAAGGATTTAACAGTGGAATTTTCACCGAAAAACTTCGTGACGTTGTTACCGGCAACCAGCAAGCCCTGCGAAATACTGACCGTGGTTTTAGCGAACTCCTTGCCGATCGCATCGCCCTGTGACAGCAGACCATTAACAATAACTTCGTTGGTGATCTTCCCTTGTGCAGCCATGGCACGCAGCTCACCCAGCGACACACCAAGGGAGTCAGCCAGGGCAATCATTAGCCTGCTACCTTGCTCAGAGACAGAGTTAAACTCCTCCCCTCGCAGCGCGCCGGCAGCGAGGCCCTGTGATAACTGGACGATGGCGTTTTCGGCTTCCTGAGTCGTTGCGCCAGATACGGCAAAACCCTGATTTATGATGGTTGTGAGCTTGGCAAGATCGGCAGAGCTGGTATTCAGCAGGCGGGTACCGCGCTCCAGCCGGGCATAAAGGGTTGCGGTACCGTTCAGGCTGGACTGAGTTGCCTGCGAGATGTCAAAAATACGCTGCATGACCTCGGCCTGCTGCTCACCCTGTTTAACGGAGTTGGCGACCTTGTTATTCAGAACGGTCCAGGCGTCAGCATAAGCACCCACCTGCTGGACAGATAGCGCCGCCAGCAGGCCTTTTGCTATGCCGCTGAGGCTGGACATCGTCCGCTCCATTGATCCAACGGCGCGCTCCGTGCGATTAACACTTGCCTCCAGGCGGCCCATGCTGCCGCCCATGCCACTCAGGGCAGCATCGACTTCTCGCCGGGCAGCCAGCAACTTGGCGGTATCCATATCCACTTCATAAATGATGCTGCCTGCGTTAACTGAACCTGCCATTTGCTTTTCTCCGGGCATAAAAAAACCCCGCCGAAGCGAGGTTTTATGAATTAATATTCATTGCATTATTAACTCTTAAAAAGACCTGCAAAAATCAACAGAGCAACAACCGCAATTAGCCAAGGTAATGCACGCTGAATGTCTGACTTTGCGGAAGGCTCATTCATTTCCTCCAGTTTTTTCTTATCCAACAAATCAAAATCATGCCTGAGCAAAGCTTGTTTTTCTTCAAGAAGAACAGCATTCAGGTCATCAGCCATCGATGCATATTCAGACGTCATGATTTTTGTCAACAAATCAACGGTCGCATCATTTACATCAAGTTCTGCCGCGTGTTTATTGCCACCTGATAACTCAGCCGCCTTTAAATATGCGTGACATTTTTCAGCTAACAGCCTCACTTCGGAGCGATTTACTTTAAACACATCTTTTGATGTTTCTGATTTGATAAATAAATCATCAATTTTCTCATCATAAGCAAAAGCCATATCCCTATCCCTATCCCCATTAGTAAACCGTTCAGATGAATCCTAACGGGGAGCGGTAGCAAATGGAAGCAACAAAATCCACACTTAAGCCTTGTCACCAGGTACTGTTTATCTATCAGGATAGATGAACACCACTCCTTCAGGTTAGGCTGAATGAAACCCCAACGAGGCCCGAACCATGGATAGATTTTCCTCACAGATTGCACGCATCTCCTCTATGTCTCACAAAGAAATCGTCGATCTGCATTTCGCCCTTCATACGGAGATAAAAGAGCTGTATAAGCCGAAAAAGCATCCCGAAAGAATCAATGATGTGAAGTTGCTCTGTGAAAAGTCAGTGGCCATATCAGCGATTGTCATCAACTCGCTGAAGAAGAAGCACAGGGCTGAGGCTGATGAGTATGCAAGGCTATTTGGAAAACTTTCTCCTCTCAAATTCAGCTACCCCGCTCACGCTCCAGCTAACACGCTTTGCGCCA
This sequence comes from Erwinia sp. Leaf53, assembly GCF_001422605.1. Classification (NCBI taxonomy): domain Bacteria; kingdom Pseudomonadati; phylum Pseudomonadota; class Gammaproteobacteria; order Enterobacterales; family Erwiniaceae; genus Erwinia; species Erwinia sp. Leaf53. Next base: position 186,314 of record NZ_LMLK01000027.1, on the reverse strand, counting down.
TTTTAAGAAAGCAAGGTGATAGCAGCCAGGCAGATTACATTGAGCGCAAAATGACAAGCGAAGGTTGGGGTACAGGTCGTTATGTAGATCTTCTTGACCTTTGATTGCAACCGGCGGAGCTAAGCCAGTTTCGCCCGCCGGCGCGCCCGCTTCGCAAAGAAGTCATCAGCCTCGGCGTCGTACTCTTCCCGGGTGTAGCCCTTCTGATCCGGGTACTTGGCAGCCAGCATCATCGTGAACTCAGTCATGGAGAGCTGCTGCGCCTCTTCCCGGCTAATGGCAAACTGGTTGCGCGCGGCGCTGACGTACTCAAAGGCGCGGAACTCCGTGGTGGCCTGCCCTCTTTCGTGGCGCTGCAGCTGTCGGATTTTTGCTTTGCCGATGATGCCGTGGGTGATCAGCGACTGCGCGATCAGCACCATGTCAGACGGCGACATCAGGCCGGGCCGGTACATGAAGGCCCGTCGGCCGGTTTTGCCCGGCACCAGCTCACCAGTCAGGCGTGACACGTCACGGTCGCAGCAGGCGGCGATGATATTCATAGCCGCGGAGACGGCCGCGTTTGCCATCTGCTGGCCGCCGATGTACTTCACCAGCCAGTCGGGCACCTTGCCGTACGCATCGTGTGCACGCTGCAGCAGCGGCGTCACCTCATCGTTATGCACGTCATAGAACGCCTGCACAATATCCCGCGGCTCGCCGATCCGCGTCATCGCCAGAAATGACGGCCGGAAAAAGTATTCATCCTCGCCGGCGGTAATGGCGCACTCGCCGATCTCTTTCACTGGTGTCATTGGCGTCTCCTGTAAGCAAAAGCAAGGGCAGGCTCGCTGCCCTTTGGTTTGGTTACACGGTCACCGTCACGGTGTGGGTGGCGACATACTCGCCATCTACCGTTTTAACGGTGATCACCGCGGCACCGGCCGTTGCGCCGGACGGCGCTGACACGGTTACGGTGTTGCCAGCGAACGCCGCGGTGGCGCGCGCCGGTACCGAAGAGGTCACGGTGAACAGCTTGTTGTCGGCATCAGCCGGGTTAACGGTCACGGCAAAGGTCGTGCTGGCCCCGGCAGCGATAGTGCTGGTCGTCGGCAACACGGTAACGCCGGTGACCGGGATATCGCTGTCAGCGGCGATCACCTGGTAGGTGTTGCCCTCGTTCAGCTTCAGCTCCAGGCTGTAGGTCACGATTTCCTTAACGCCGCCGCCGTCGCTCAGCCCGGTCGCCACCATGTAGCCGATGTGGTAGAAGTCACCCCACTGGAAACGCATCCAGAAGGTTGGCTGACGGCGCGCACGCACCTCATCAACCACGTATTTCACCAGCTGCTGGATGCCGAACTCGTCGGTGCGGTCGTTAACGCGTACCTCACCCTCGATCGAGTAGGTAGGGTCCAGGCTGGCGATCAGGCTGGCAGAGAAGCCGCCGTTATCGGCATCCGACGTCAGCGCCTCCGGGCTCAGGTCCCAAGTTGCTGACGTGGGCAGCCCCAACAGCTTCCAGTCACCTTCTGCCGGAACCTGGTCAGGGCAGCCATACGCCAGTTCCAGCGTTTTGGCGCGGCCAATGAGCTGGCCGTTGTTAGTGGAGCAGCCTTGCATAGTTGCTTACCTCATTTCAGATAATAAAAAAGGCCGCTCCGGGCGACCTTGTTCGAATTGGTGGTGATCACCCGCCGTACAGGCAGGAAAATTGCAGACGCCACACCATGCGCCCCTCGGTAGTGAGTACCGGCGAAGGTATGCCGCCCATGTTGGTGATCTGGCCGATACAGGGATTGAGCGGGTTCTGCTGCACCCAGTCGACGATCGCCTGGGTAGCAGCTTCAGCCTTCGCGAAGTCACCGGAAACAGCAGAGATAACATCCAGCATGACGTAATGGTCAGAGGCCATATCCCGGTCTACCGCGCTTCCGCCATTCGAGCGGATCACGATAAAGCGGTCGCTGCCAGTTCCGGTATCGTCCCAAAATCGCCGCTGGATGGTGAAGCCAGCAAACAGCCCGGCCTGCTCCAGCAGCTCACTGACGCGCTGATACATGGGAGGCGTCACAAGCTCATCTCCCTGGCGATGATTTCATGAATTTTCGCGCGCGCGTCTTCAGCTGGTTTTTCGAGGAATTTGGGCTCGCCGGTTTTATCCCAGATATTTCCCCGGGAACCGGGTTTCTGGCCTGGCTTAACCGGGCGCGGGGTTTTGGTGCCCAGATGAATACCCTTCGCCTCATGAACTGCTGCCGCATACTTGACGGAATAGCCAATCTTCCCGATGATCCGGGTGCCCAGCGTGGTTACATCACGAAACTGTGAATTCAGCAGCGTGCTGGTATCGACCGGCACTTTTACGGCCGATTCAATGCCGATGTAGTAAAGCGCCGAGTAAATCGCCCGAACCGTTCTGCGCCCCTCGAAGCTGTCGATCAAGTGGTTAATGTTGTTGGCTACCTGCTTCACTCCCTTCACTTTCACGCCCATATCAGACTCCCGTCAGTATTGCGTAATCGTCCGCCTGCCGGTTAAAGGTGTCGGCGTAGCGGATCACCTGCATCACCTGGTCAGCGCCTGCCGCTATCGGGTCCGGGTCTGCTGACTCACCGATCAGGATGTAGTCACCCGTCTCAGCCTCAGCGTATTCAGACCAGATCGTGTTTTTCACCACCAGCTCAGCGCCAATATTGCCGATGCGCTTGGACAGCCCGCCCTGATAGTCGGCCATGATGACCAGCGGCGCGGACCAACCCAATGCCTGGTTATCCCGGTCTTTCCCCAGCGACTTCCAGATGGTGCATGGCGCGGTGTAACTCCAGATGGCTAAACTGCTCACAGTGGATACTCCAGGTGCTGATCGGGGCAACCGGGACAGTTCGGGCATTGCTGGCAGTCCGGCTTTTCTTCCGGCTCGTCTTTCGGTTCGGACATCTTAGCCTCCCACCACATCAAAAAAGCCCACGCTGGTCCCGACGTCGATCGGCAGCCCGGACGTGCAGCCTGTCTTATCCAGCGCGGCCAGCGTATTGCGCATGTTTTTAATATCGCCGCTGTAGTCGAACGAACGTGACGCCCCAGACGGGGCAGACTGCGACTTAATGCGCTGACTGGACGCGGTAACCGCCATCAGGGTGACGGCGTAAACCTGAATCAGCATCAGGTCACAATCATCGTGACCGGAGGCCGCCAGGCATTCGCTGATGCCCTCCAGTTTGCACAGGTAGGCATCAATCATGAAGTCCGGGACGGTGTAGCCCAGCGCAGATAACTGCTGTTTTACCTGCGCTGCCGTTATCTGCACTGCCATGATTATTTCCCCTTTTTAACTGCTTCCGCCAGCGCCGCGTCGGCTGCGTCAGCGCGCTGCTTTTCTGCAGCCAGTGCGGTGGCATGGGCCAGCTCAGCAGCTTCAAGGGCGTCAGCCTGAGATTTAGCACTGGCCTCAGCTGCATCCTTCAGTACCTGCACTTCCGCCAGCGCCGCGTCGAGCTGCAACTGCAGCGCGGAAGATACAGCAGCCACCGGTGCAGACGGTGTTGCCACCTCAAAGGCCAGCTTTTCGCCCTTCTTCTCGCTGGTCTTCTCCGCCTTGCCCGCGGTGATCCACTTTTCAGCGATCGCATCGTCCACGTCATACACCACGCCAGCCTCCAGTTTCTGGAAGCTGGCACCCGCGAACAGATTCGCAGAGAGAATTTTCACAAGTGCCATGGTGACCTCTTAGCTGGAAGCGTAAATAACGGAGAACTTGCCGTTGATGTCCTGCTTGACCATCAGGCCCGCAGCGCCCCAGGTGCGCCACACGTAATCGCTGTTGTAGTTCAGGCGCGGATCGGCAACGGTGCCGAACGCCTGCCCGACGATTGGCGCGATGACACCTGCCTGCAGCGGCACAATCAGAATCTGATTGCCGGTGAGCTTGGACTCTTCTTTGATGGCCGCGATACCTGACAGCTTCAGCAACTCTTCCAGCACGGTGCGGGTTTTGTTGGTGGTCTCGTAGTACTGCTCCAGGTTGGACATGATTTCTGCCGACACGTACCAGGTCTGCTGGCCGTACTGGAAGTTTTGCACCTTCAGCACGTCACGCAGCGCGATAGCGGCTTTGCGCATCGCTTCCGGATCGTTACTGGTGGCGAAGTTAACGGTCAGCGTAACGTGCGCCACGCGCTCGTCACCGCGCAGGCCTTTCCAGGTGTAGTTGTCGAACTTGATGAAATTGCCTTCGCTGTCGCGGAAGCCATCCCAGATGTAATCGACATACTGGCGACGCACGTCGTTCACGGAGCCAGACTGGGCGTCAGCCAGAGAGGACAGCGCAGAGCCTTTGTTAAACACCGGATCGCGCCAGTTGAACTTAAAGCCGCTGTCGTGCACCGGCACCATCGTACCGTCGAAGGTGTAGCTTTTGGCATCCAGCGCCGCGCCGATCTGGCCGGACATCGAGGTGTGCGCCCAGCCACGGCCGCCGGTGCGCGCGTATTCGTACACCGACTCTTCCAGGCGAACAGAGCGGGACAGCGGCATCAGGTCATTCAGCAGCGTGAACTCGGTGTTGGGCTCGAACTGCGCCAGCACCGTCTGATCGTAAGAGCGGTACAGGCGGCGGATATCGTCCACAGCGTTGGTGGCGTCCAGTTGCGGCGCACCTTCTGCATCACCGCGCCACTGCGTGCGCATGATGAAATCAGCGGCTGCTTGGGCGCTGGCGTTGCGGGCAAAAGTCAGATGGCGAAACTGCGCCTGGTTGATTTCCAGATTACCGGTCTCGGTCGCCTGGCGGGTAGAGTATCCGAACATTGTCGCTCCTTACTTGAACACGACGCGAACCAGATCGCCAGCTGCGGCTGTCAGGTCTTTATCTTCTTCGACATAGGCGAACACAGTATCTGGCGTGTCGCCGGTGGTGGTGGCCGGCTTGATGCGGCCATTGGCGATGGCTACCGGGTCACCTTTCCCGTAGGTGCCGGCAGCAGCACGCAGGTTTAGGAACACGCCCGGAGTCGGGTGGAAGCCAACCACCCAGTCGCCGGCGGCGATCGTGTCATCGACCGTTTTGCAGCGCAGGTAGTCATAGTTCGCCACGTAGTGGATGGCTGCGGCCTTGCCATCGGTTGCAGCGGTGAACTTGCCGTTTACGAAGGTGCCCACGGTACCGGGCAGCAGGTCAGCCGCCGCCGCGCCCTCGCGGTGAAGCTGCGGGTTAGCGAAGATGCCGCCCGCGTGAATTACGTGCTTTCCGTCTTTAGCCATGACTTACTCCGGCATGTCACTGAATGAATTGGTGGTGGACTGCTGGCGGTACGCGCCATTCAGGCCAAAGGAGGTCTGGCACTGAGCAAACAGGCCGTCGAGGGCAGCACCGTCGAGCGCATTCACGGCCAGATCGTCGAGGCCGAATTTGGACTTAACGGCGGCACGTTTCTCGCCCTTTTCTTTGTCGGCATTAACCGCCAGACCGCTCTCGATGGTGGTCAGTTTTTCGGCAAAGGGCTTGAACCAAGCGGGAGCTTCAGCGCTGTTGCTGGCCCGTTCACGCTCTTCCTTCTCGGCCTTTTCACGGGCTGCCTTCTGCTCAGGGGTTTCACCATTCCCGGCAGCCTTCTCGGCCGCCAGCTGGTTGTATGCGTCCATCAGCTCAGCATCGGTTTTGCCTTCGGTAGGCTTACCCGCCGCCTGGAGCGCGTTTACGATCAGGTCTTTCATCGGATTCTCTTCTCCGTTGGTTTTAATTTCGTACTCAGTGGGTTTGCGCACGACTTCTACAGGCTCACCGACAAAGACGGCCTTACCGTCATCGCCGATCAGGTATTTCTGCTTGAAATAGCGGGTGTCATTCCGATAGATGAAGCTGTCCGGCCAGACGCTCTCCGGCCACAGCCACTTATCATCTGAGCGGCCTTCGCGCAGCTTGTCGCTGATGGCACGCTGGATGTCGTCGAATGAAAAATTGGAAGCGTTGGTGAAGAAGAACCGCGTTTTGTTCAACAGCCCTTCGCGGGTGCAGTCAGCGGCCTCGGCCAGGCTGGCCAGCTCGATTTCCTGATCGTCACCTTCGGCGTTAACGAAGATGCCGACACCTTCCGCCGGCGTACCGGCACCCGGCTCGTCCAGCAGGATGGCGACGTGGTCAAAGAGCATGTTGGTGGCGATTTCGTTGTACTTTTTGCCCTTCGACTCGCCGTTGGCGGCGATGCCGGAATAGAGCAGCCCGGTGGATATGTGGATCGGCTCGGCGTTGCTGCCGGCTGCCATCTCGTCCAGGCGGTTTACCAGGCGCTTGCCCTTCTCACTGCCTTCGGCGTACTGGCGATCGACATACATATCGCCGGTCACTTTGCCGTCGTTGTGGCTGACGTTCTGCAGCCAGGCACCAACGTGATAGTTGTTCACCGCACGGACGTCGCGCGCCGAAACGTGCTTGCCGTCTACCTTCGGGTGACCGAACGGCATCGGGTTACGCTCAAGGGTGTTAAAGGCCTTGCCGATCTCTGCTGCCGGGTACAACTTCCGGTTCATCACGATATCGTCGACAACGGGCGTGACGCCGCGAACCACGATATGTGGCTTGCCGTCGATAGTTTCAGTGGTGATTTTTGAAGCGGAGTTGACGACGGTCAGCACGTTAACGCGATTGCGTTTCATGCTGTGTCCTCGTTATGAAGCCTGACCTTCTTTGCGATAGTGATTCGCGACGATGTTGTTGCTGGCTTTCTGAAGCGCCTGGTTGAACTGTTCATCGGTGCCGACAGCATCCAGCGGCACAGTCGTTTCAAATGTTTTTACGCCGAGCCTTGATTCCAGAACAATTGTCACTTTTGCTGTTCCGGTCATTGCCGCTCGTTTCAAGCTGCCTTCTGCCATTGCTGGCGCTCCTCTCTCAGTCGTTGAACTAATCCCTCATTCACCACCTTGCCGTCATCATCCACCAGGCAAGGTATCTGGCTGCAGTAACAGTGATAGCGGTTGCCGCGCTCTGCGTAGAATGTTTCGACCTCTTCGGTGGTGTAGGTGCGACCGTGCCGCGCCGCGTGCCAGCTGCGGGTCGTTGCCTTGAGCGCTGAAAGCCACAGCAGCCGGGTATTCAGCCCCAGCCGCTCACGCGCCCAGTCGGTTTCCAGCCATTGAGCCTTACGCAGCGCCCCGACCTGCTCGGTCTGAGCGATGTTCTTCGCTTGAGCCATCGACACGTCAAGGCGTTTACTGATGATGCCGGCCGTCTCACGTGGGTTGACGCCGCGGCCAATCGAATCGGAGATCACGTTGGCCAGATCGGCACGTGCGGCATCGCTGATGCCCTTCCAGTCGCTATAGGTCGAGACATATGCGGCGGCGATCTGGTTCTGGTAGGCCGGGCTGCTCAGCAGCTGCGCCAGCGTAGTTTGCTGGGCGTAGACCGGGGACTGTACCGACAGGTTAGTGAACGCCTGATGCGTGCCGCGCTCGTACTCTGCAGCAACGTAACCCAGCGCCCACAGATTCTGACTGCCACCTTCCAGCAGCGCGTCATCGAGTATCACCTGCACGCGCTGCAGCAGGTCGGCCAGCTGCGCCGCCGTCATATCGTAGATAAACGTCCCGGCATTGACCTGGTAGAGCGTTGCAGGTTCGTCGGCGTTATTGCAGGCCATAAAGCTCTGCTGCCCGTTGGTCTCACGCGTTACGCCCGTCAGACGCTGATCAAACAGCACCCGCAGCGCCCGCTTGATAGCGAGGTAACGCTCGTCGATATCGCGGAACATGCGGCCTACCTGGCGCGCTGACTGCGTGGGGTCGGCTTTGTTACGCGGTACTATTGGCGTCCCGATCCTCGTCGTCGCTGTCATCATTTAGCGGGTCCTTACCGGGTGGCTTAGCGCTGGGGTCTGGCTGCTTCGGCTCTTTAATGGGCTCCATTTCGCCAACAGCTCGCACCTCATTGGCCTCAATGGCAGCCGTGCCGAAGGCCTGCTGCGTTTTCTGTGCTACATCGGCCATTGCCTGCATATTGGCGATCTTCTCTTTCTCGCTTGGGGCCAGTAAGTCAGACCAGGCCAACGTGACCTCGCCGGAAGCAGGCGGCTCAATGGCCCCCATCATCCAGAATCGCTCCAGCACTGCGGTGACCACCGCTGACATAAACCCCCAGCGGCGGCCGTTGCAGCGCTTAGCCCAGTCCGTCTTATCCTCATCAGAGGCCAGGCGGCCGGTCTGCTGACCGAACTGAATGGTGAACGGGCATTGAATTGAGGCGGCGAACTCGTTGGCAGTCACTGTCCAGGTCGGTGCCGGATCGGCAGCAGCAACTGACAGCACCGATGGCGAGCCGGCCTGCATGACAATCGCTGCATCAGTACCGCGGTTCATTCGAGAAATCTTCTCATTCAGCGCCTCGCCTACGTCTTTAAAGCCTGCCTTTTCGGCCTGGTCCTGCAGCACCTGCATATCAGTTTCTTTTTCAAACGCGATACCCAGCTGGCGGCTGGCATTCTTCAGGAAGCCCTCCGCGCTGCCGCCGGAAACTTTCTCCAGGTCGAGCAGCTTGTTATAGCCAGCGCGCAGGAACGGCACGCCTGACAGCATATTCTCGTCTTCCGAGCCTTCGCTCAGAATGATGATCCGCTCAGGGTGAACGGTAACGCCACGCACCGGCCCGTAAGTACCATCGTCGCCGACGGGCTGCTCGTTGAAGTTGAAACTCACCGGCTGGCCGTAAGTCTCCGACATCGTGTCGGTGTCGAAGTTACCCGGTTTAACCTGCGACTCCCATGCGGGGATCAGCTTCACGATGGACTGTTCTTTCAGCTGCCCCACCAGCGTGCGGTCAACGGGCAGATGCCACTCCCGACCGTCCTTAAACTGGATCAGCAGCGCAGAGTAACGGCCAATCAGGTTACGCCGATCGGCATCCTTGATTTTCGGCCAGTGCTTTTTCAGCAGCCGGGTGACCTGCTTCTCCCACGGCGTGGTTTTGGTCGCCTCCCTTGCCTGGTCGCCGTCGATGATCGTTGGGTTATCGACCCAGCAGCTGTCCAGCAGCTTATGCACCGCGGCGTGCGCCACGGCGTTGCGTTCATAGGCCCGGTAGTACTGCTCGAAGCCAACCTGATCCGGGTAGCCGAACTCGTCCCACAGCTTCGTGCGCTTCGTGTTGCCGTTTACCCCGGCATACATCGAGCGCAGGCGGCCGACGGTAGCAGCCAGGGCGTTAACGAGAAAATTCTCCCGCGGCATTAATTCACTCACTGGTGCTCCTTAGAAGAAAATTGCCCCGGTAGAGGCACCACTTAATTCGGTCAGCGCATACACCATCGCATCGAGCCGGTCAGGTGACTTTTTGGCGGTGGCCGGAACGTATTCCATCAGCTGATTTTCCAGCACATACAGATTGCCGTGGTTAGCCACTCGCCCCTGTTCGTAAAGCGCGGATATCGGCTCAGCTCGAGCATATTTGCCCTTACTGGCATGAACCCTGATGATCCGCCCTTTGAACCCGGCATTACGGAGCGTTTCCTCGGCCATATCGCCACCCTGGTTGGTTTCGATCACGATGGCATCGGCCTGGTGGTGGTCGTAAGCGAACATGGCCTTTTTCGCCCAGCCTGCAGGCGAGTATTTGCCGCTGTAGTCACCATCCACCGAGAACTGCTTGCGGTCACCGGCACCATAGACACTGGCGGCCACTATGCCGGATTCGTCACTCTCGTCGCTGTTGGTAGCCTGCGGATCGACAGCCACGACCGTTCTTACCTTTTCCTGCCTTATCTGCAGCTGGTGAGATGCAGCGATAAGCGCCTCTGTCCACAGCGCACCCTCTGCATTGAAGCGACGTGGCTTTTGCATGTACTGCGCTTCGGCGGTGCGCCGGTGCGAGAACAGGGCGACGCGGTGCGTTTCGTTATGCTTGAACGGCCACAGCCAGCCGTCAGGCAGACCGTGGTCAATCGGGATGGCGTGGGTGTTCTCCGGGTAGGTCTCGGCATAGCTGATGCTGTTATCGATGATGACCGGCAGGTTGAGGTGGTGCCACTTCTCGCCGCTGCCGCCGCGCAGCAGGTATCCACTGAGGTCGCTGTAGTGGATGCGCTGCATAATCACGATCATCGGCGTCGTTTCGACGGCAAGGCGCGATTTAATGGTTTCGTTAAAGCGGTCGTTCACCCCGCCGCGCACGACCTCGCTGTAAGCGTCGTCCGGCTTAACCGGGTCATCGATGATCAGCGCGCCCTGCCAGCCCGGCTCCATATGCCCTGCACGAAAGCCGGTAACCTGCCCTGCAGCTGACGAGGCGTACACGCCGCCGCCGTGTTCGTTCCACCACATCGCCTTACTGTCGGCATCGTCGCGCAGCTCCATAGGCCACATCGCCTGATAGAGCTTCGACTTGATCATGCCGCGCGCGGTGGAGGAGTTCAGCAGCGCCAGGTTGTGCGAGTAGGACAGGTGCATGAAGCGCGCCCGCCGGTTCAGCGCCAGCCCGCGCCCCATCATGTTGATGGTGGCCAGTTCAGTTTTGGTGTAGCCGGGCGGAACGTTGATCACCAGGCGCGTTATCTCGCCGCTGATAACCCGATCGAGCGCGGCCTGTATCGCCAGGTGGTGCGGCGCGATGATCATCTTGCCGCCGGTGCGCTGTTTGAAGAAGTAGCGGGAGTAATAAAGCCCGTCTTCTTCGCACTCTATCTTGCGGGCAAAGTTCCGCTGCTCAACAGTCGTCATCCTCCAGCATCTCCTGTCGAGCCTTCTTGTATTCGTCCTTTGTCAGCGTGGCAGATTCGATCGGGCCGCCGTTCGCGCCGGTATGCTCCACCTTCTGCTTATTGGTATAGGCGTCGCCCACCTCTTTGGCCGCCTGCTCCATCAGCTGGGCGGTCATCGCGAGATTCTTCATCCCCTCCGCCCTCGTCGCCATGCGATCGAGCACGCGTAGCCGGTACGCCTTATTGGCGATCGGGATGTCGGCTATTTCGGTCTGGAAACGGGCGCGGGTGGCGTTGAACATGTCGACCCACCGCGCCGCGAGCGCTTTGCCGCTGGCCTTCGTCGGGTCGTAAGATTCGACCTGCTGGCGGGTGATCTTCACCTTAAATTCTACCTGGACAGCCTCAACCACCTGAGAGGGGCTGTCGAAGCACGCAAGCGATTGAACTATGTACGCTTTTACGTCATTTTTTAGCGCCGCCATAATTCACCATCCGTCCAGGTCAGTCCAGGTAATCACGCCAGTTTCATGAGGCATGTTCCGCATGCCCTGGCTATGTTTAATTTCGCTACCTCCGGCCGCTCTGCTGCGGCGTCGATCAGCTGTTGCACTTCGTTGCTGGCACCATAGCGCCGCACCACGCCCACAAACTCTTCCACGTCATGCCCGCGCATCTTCAGCTTTGGCTGACCATCGCGTGTGAACGCTGGCGCGCCAAACTCATCGGTCTCCTGGGCGATGTGGTACAGCTCGTGCTCGACCAGTGCGCAGAACTCCAAATCCGTGCACTGTGCGCAGAAATCGGCAGCCAGCGTGATGATGAACTTCGGCACTTCACCGAACCACTCATGCATCTGCTGCTCCATCCGAGCTTTCTGCCAGCCACCGGCGCGCATGGCGACTTCCTCGGCCTGGCCCAGCACCGTGCGGCCCTTTTTCGTGAACGCGCTGGAGGCCCACATAAAGCGCAGATCAGCGTCTATCAGGTGGCCGTGATCAGGATTATGCAGGTGTCCGTCATTGGAGAGGATGCGGTCGCGAACCCATTCACCGATTTCAGGAGCGGGGATCAGTCGTGTGTGGGGGTGGAACTCGTTAAGCAGGCTGCCTGGTGGTGCCGGGCGCGCGAATTCCGCTTCTGATTTGCTCATAACAGAATTTCCTGCTGGTTTCGTTGATATATCACCGACGTTGAAGTTAACCGCCACCTACCGAAACTTACACAAAACTCTGTCAATGGCGCTTTACTGACACCATTTGCAGAACTTTGTAAAATCGCTTTCATCTACCATCGCAGCGACTGGCGACCATGAGTGAGCGCCCCTGATTGGCGTCAGGAGTAACACGGCAATGGCGTTATTGGTTCCCGCTGTGCGCTGGCGTGCAGGAGTGGACACGTTCATGGCTAACACTACGGGACAGCGACGGCCGACGCTTCAGGGAGGTGGTTATTTCTCGGCGGTGGCTGTGGCAGTTGTCTCGTTCAGCACGGTGATCGCTTCGACTGACTCCTGCACTGCTTTGGTGGCGCGTGCCACGAAGTCAGTTTCAGAGTAAGTGCGGTTGAACTGGTTGATGAACAGGCGATGCTTAAACGCGTCGTCCTTGATAAAGGCCACAGCAACTTTAGCCGCAGCGGTGTCATAGTTCAGCGTCTGCAGCAGCTCAAGCTGGTTGCTCTGCTCGGTAGTGATTTCCATGGGGTACCTCGGGGAGTGGGTTTACTGTCATTACGATACCCGGCGCGCCAGGCATTGTGATAGCAATAAAAAACCGCCCGGTTAGGGCGGCTTGAGAGCTCAGTCAGTCAATCTTTCAATCGAATGTAATTTAAAAGTCAATAGGCCTTGAGCATGAGTAAAACGTTTCTGCCTCAGGGGAAACCATAACAAAAACAACTGAGTTCAATCCACCACCGTTCATGGCATTTTTAATTGCTCTATAAACACGATTTTTGACACGCTCAGCTCCGATAGCTACCGACTCGTAGGCCCCAACCTTCTCAGTCTCAGTCCCGAGATAGGTGTTACTCGGCAGCTTATGATTTTTATGAGATAGCTGCTCAAAACCATTATCGGAAAGATAAGAGTTCACATAGCGGTAATCACTTGAATTGGCGTAGCTAAGATCGAATGTAACAAGAACTGTATACCCTATTAACTTCATAAATCCTCCTCTTCGTTTGAGTAAAAGTTATCGGATTCATGAAGATTTTCTTTACTTTTAACTTCCTCGATCTGTGGATGTGTCAGAAGAAATCATTTAGAACACTGCTCCCTGATGTACTGCTGCAGGTAGCTCACCTGTCCTGTGATGGTGCTGATCCGCTCTCTGAGGGTGAAATAATTCCGTTCAGCGGACTCAGTAAGTCGGGGGCTGGTAGCATCGCCCACGCTGCTGGCGGTGGCGGTGCCACCCTTTGAGCAGGTGGCGTTGACGTGCAGCCCACACTTGCCAGAGCGAACACACTGCTGCAGATCATCAAGCTTAGCTTTGGCATCGGCCAGTTCTCCGGTGTATTTGGCGTCCAGTGCAGCAACATCGCGCTGGCGCACCTGCATGTCGTCGATGGTCTGCTGCCGCTGGGTTGCCAGCAGCTCGGCATCATCAGCGCGTTTATCGGCAGCCTGGTATTGGCTGTGGTAGTAACTGGCCAGCTTCGCGCCGACGATCGCCATGACCAACAACACACCCCACACCATCGTGCGCCAGTCGAATTTCACGACAGGAACAGCGCACGTTCGCGCCGCCTCCGGGAAAGGAGAATGTCCGGGTCTTTACCGGCCTTCTTCCACATCAGGAATGCGTCTGCCGCACCAGTGTAGTTTTTGCCATTGAGCAGCCGAAGCACTGTCGAACCGGCAAACGCCGGGCCGCCGATGTTGAAAACCAGACTGCACAGCGCGTCATACTGGTTCTGAGTGAGTGGCACTTTCACAGAGCCATTGATGGCTTTTTCCACCCACTGGATATCCTGCAGCAGCAGCTCGGTAGATTTGACCTGGCTGATCCTCATCCCCAGCACAACGGGCTTGCCATCAACCTTCCCGGTGTGGCCTACGCCTACTGTAGGGATGCCGCGGGAGTCCAAGTAACCGGTGAGCTCTTCACCCTCTTCTCCTTTGAGGCGGATTACGCCGTTACTGCTGATTTGCATCTTCCACCCCAGCTTTTTTGGCAACAACACGCTTAATCAGTGCGCCGATGGAGTCTGTCCCCACGTAGCCAATGAACACGCTGGCGATGTAGGCAAGGTTGGTGTTCAGCCCGACGAAATCCAGAAGGTCACGGACGAACCAGGCAATCATCGCGCACATCACGCCGTCAATGAGTGTCTTCACCAGTGGGCCGCCATTGTAGCGACCCCGCAGCCAAGCCATCACGAACGCCAGTATTGCGCCGATTCCCTGCTCTTTTGCCGCCAGTAGCGCGGCAAGGAAATCCTGTTTATAGGGCATACGCATATCTCTCACCTCCGTTTCCGGATCGGTGTTGTGTGTGGATGGGTAAGGGGGAAATGAAAAAGCCCCGGCGGTTAGCCAGGGCTTGAAATGTGGTGTGGTGTGCTGACCTTCCAGCCAGCATGGTTCGGATGCGCACACTGATGTGTTTTACGAACTGGCAGACTTTTTCGGCGCTGCCACCGTAATTCATTTTGCCGGATGCCGCGCTTTCGTGCATTCCGAGCCGATGCACCTCATGACCGATTAGCGGCTTTCGTTCCGATGATGCCAATAAAAAAGCTGCCGTGGCATTCACTAAGAACACTTACGGCAGCTTACCTACTTATTATGGGTAAATGGGTATATAGACGTCAAGCACTTTCACGCAAAATCACGCAACATGCCTAATCTTCTCGACACGTTTGCGGCTATTAAGCGCATTTTTGAGTGGGGAATAGAGTAAGTACAGGCTGGCATTGATGATCTGCGCCACTTCCTTTCGACAGGTCTCCTCTGATGGCTTGCGCCATCCCTCCCCCTTGCGGCCACAGACGAACTTGCGGGGTTTTGCAGTGGCATGGTAGTACGATGCAATGGCTCGCTTAGATGATCCGTGAGAGTAGTAGCTGAGCAGAATACCGAAAGCCCGCTGGTCAATGCACATGACGGAATCCACGACCTGAGAAATCAACATTCCGTCATCGTCATTGCACATCGGGCGGGACATTACCCGGGAAGGTTCGACGCTCTCCATCCACTGAGCGATCATGCTGCTCATTCGCTTTTCCAGCCTGCCGCTGTACACCCACGCGCCCCATAGCTCCAGCCAGTTATTCAGCCAGTCGTGCTGGTCTTTCGTCAGATTCAGTTCACGTACCGGCATGTTTTACCCCCATAAGTTTTTCGGTGTTCCGCAATATGCGGTAGTTGATCTCGAACATGCGGCGCGCGCGGAACATCCGCAGGTAACGCCACTTCTGCCGAAGATAGTCAGCCATCATTCAGCCTCGTCCTTGATATGCATTCTCGGCTCGCCATCCTTCGGCTCAGGCCAGTTACGCGCCATGTTTACCTTTAGTTTTTCTTCCATCGCCGAGATGATTTCTCCATCACTGATTCCGGCGCGACGCTGCGCATCCCACAGCAGAAACTGCATGTCTGCCCATTCAGACAGGTCATCAACTTTTTCAGCTGCCTCCAGCGCTTCTGCTGACAGGTGTTTTAATGGTCCAATCGGCCCTACATCGCCGAAAGTCTTTTGTGACCATTCGGCATGCCTGGCACGAATCAGGTCACGGAGTTGCACCAGCGATCCTGTTGCGTGGTTTTTGTTGCTCATGCTGCATGCTCCTGTTTTTTTATCAGCACCCGTAATTTCGCCCTGTAACGCGCCCTGATGGCGTCGAGCTCTTCGCGGGTGTAACGGTGAAGGTTGTTGTCTGTTTCGAGCGCTGTGACGCGCTGGAGGCCGATTTTCGCTATCAGGCTGATGCGGTATGGACCGATGTTGCCGGAGTGGTGGATATTGCAGGCCGAACACTGGCTGTTGCAGTTGTCCTCGTTGAACCGGTGCTGTGATGCCGCTGCCGTCGTCCGGTAGTGGCCGGCGTGGTAGGTGATTGCCGATCTGCTGCCGCAGCTGATGCAGATATTGCCGTCCCGAGCCCTGATGAAGTCGTTAAACGCCCGCTGGGTCATGCTCATCCAGTGGCTTAACGGCTTGACGTCTGCTTTGCGTTTGTTCCACGCCGCGCGTGCGGCTTTTTCCTCTCCCTTTTTTTTGCGGTCGGTTTGCTGCCTGGCCAGCTTGGCGCCGCATTGGGGGGAACAGACGGTTTGCAGGGTGTTACGGGGGAGGAACTTCTCGGGACATACTCGGCATTTCTTCGGCTTCGGCGGTTTCGGCTTTGTCGCCTTTGTCATCGCGTTCTCCGCATACGGTTCCACTTCGCCTGCAGCAGGCCGTGCACATAGTCAAACGTCGGTATCTGGCTGGCGGTGGGCTGGGGTTTGGGTTTGCGCCGGCTGCGGCTGGTAGAGCGGATCATGGCGTGGTCGAGGCACTGCTGGAATCCTGACCTCATGGCCGCACCTGCTGAACCAGTGACTGGAAATCGGCCAGGTTGCGGCTGATGCCAAATCCAATCGGCGCGCGTGCCTTTCGGTAAACCACGCCACCCGGGTTTTCCGGGTCCTCTTTTCGCAGCAGCGCGCCGTCGGCGATCAGCCGGACAATCATGCTGCGCACAGACGGGGCTTTGTACCCTACCCGCTTCGCGATTTGGGCAGAGGTCAGCCACTCTCCATCGGTCATCGAATTGACGATAGCTATGAATAATTTGCTCATGCCAGGCTCCTAAAAATACGAATACAGCTGGTTGAGAGTGTTCTGGTCCCGCGTACCGCCAAAGATGTGTTTGATCGCAGCGTTGATCATTGCGCTGTAGCAGCGCTCAAATTCGTCAGGTTCCATGCTGCCGTAGGCCAGGCTCTTTGCCTCGGTACGGATGTCGCCGTTAAGCCTCACCGTTTGCTCATAAAACCCGGCCAGTATCGTCAGGTCTTTGCGGAAACGGTCGAACTGCGTGGCCTCGTCGGCGTGCTCAAGCCCGGCGCGATCGGCTGCCCAGTGCTCAAAGCAGAACTTGAAGAATGCGAACATCTTGCGGTGGAAAGCGGGATTACGGGTCAGTTTGAAATCGGCGGTGTAGGCTTCGCCGTTTTTGAACTTCGTCAGGCGGGGTAAATCGTGATCGAACATCGGAACAAAAACACCGCCGGCGTTTTTGACCATGGTTATTTCCATTCAGCCTCCTGTAGTGGTCCTCAGATGGTTTTCGATGATCTGCAGTGACTCAGCCAACTGGCTCACCGCGTCTCTGGTGCGTTTGTTCCCCAGCTGCAGGACGACCTGCAACTGTTCACGACATGCACCGTCCAGCAGCAGCTGGGCGTCGCATAGGCCGCGAAACTCGGTACGGGTGATCGTGACTGTCGGAGAGAGGGTTATTACTGGCGGGCAGGCTGTCATGATTTCGTCCTATCCTCCAGGGCACTTAATTCCCCCATCTGGCGCTGTATCTCCACCAGGTCGCAACCAGCGCAACCAAGCGCCTCCGCTATGAGCTCGCGCTGCTCTTCAGATGGCCCAGCCTGCATTATCTGGTTCAGCTTTTGCCGCGACACTCCGACGTGCTTTGCGATACTGTTTAGCGTCACGCCGAAATCATCGGCCATCGACTTGACCATGATCCGGAAGTCACTCCACTCGATGCTCATGCCAACCCCACGGCCTTGCGGCGCTTGTATTCTTCGTAAAGCCACATGGCCGGAGTTACTGATCCAAGCACCGCAGCATTTGGCATCCAGTGCATTTTGCAGTCGTCTTTCGACGGGTGGCTGGTTACTGGCATCACGTCGCGCTTCACCTCCAGGCTGACAATCGGATCGGGAATGCTTTCGCCAGCGGACACTTTCCGTGACCAGTCATCGAGCTGCTTAGCGGCGTACTTCTCCACCTCGGCCTCGCTGAGCTGGCGCTGGTACATCGCCCGGCGCACTTCGCAGACAATCCAGTACAAAACGGGTTTCTTCCAGGGGAACTGCTCAGCACCGCCAGCGTGATAGCCCTTCTCACGGCTGTACCGGTGAAACTCGTCCATCACGTCCCGGACTGTAACGCCCAGCACGGTAGCGCTGTCTTTGCACCAGGAGATGAACTTACCCGGCGACGGCCAGAAGTCGGAGTTACTGGCGCGGGCATGGCGCACGCCGGCCGACAGCTGCTCACGGGTTTTGATGCCGTTTTCAGCGAAGGCGGCGATCCACTGGCGCTTCGTAGTCTTCTCGTCGGCCTCGTTTTTCAGGCTGGTGCTTACGGCCGCGGGGAAGATTTGCTTCAGCTGACGAAAAAGCGAGTCTACCAGCGCCTCCGCCTCGCTACTGAGCACCTTCTCCGGCTCGTACCGGTCTCCAGCCATGCGCGCCATAGCAGCGCCATCGCGGTTGTTAATCGCGTTCACCAGTTGCAGGGTCATAAGAAATCCTTCCAGCCTTCTCGGCTGTTCCAGTGCGGTGAGTCCTGATCAGGACGTGGTCTTTTGGGCAGGCCCTTCGGCTTGAACAACCCCTGGTAGCTGTTCGCGATGCTGGTGTTGATCACGTCGGCGGGGTCGTGGCCCTCGTCGAAGCACTCTTTCAGCAGGTTGAAGGCTTTGGTGACCGTCATCGCCGTTTTGATTGGCTTTTTGGACTGCTGCCGGTACTGGACCCATTCTGACCAGGCACTGCTGTCGAGCCACACAGGGATAGCGACTTCGAGAGGGTCGAATTTTTTGGGTTTCTCCCCCGGGGGGATTAAGGGGGGATCAGTATTGTCTTTTGTCTTTTGAATATTGTCTTTTGTGTTTAGCTGTTTTGGCGAATGGGTATTAGCTGACCTGGCTAATGTTTGTTTAGCTGGTTCAGCTAATGTTTCGCTAATTTGGCTAACCTCCTTTTCATCCCACATTGAGACGTGTTTATTGATGCCAATTTTCGACCCGTTGCTCACCAAAAGCCCCCGGTCGATAAGCTGGCGCTTAGCCGAGCAAACGTGAGTGTGATGAATCCCTGTCATCGCCGCTATCTGCGTGTTTGTAATGCGATCCATTGGCTTGTTAAATCCGTAGGTTTTACGCATGACAGCCAGCATTATTTTCATCTGGCGGATGGTTAAATCCGCCATCAGGATGCTGTCTGTAAGCTCATTGGCTACGCGCATGAAACCATCATCGGTATCGGCCACGCGTTGCTCCACGGCCCGGAGATCGGGCCTTAAGGGTGTTACGTTGTCATAGGCGAGGTTCATGATTCTCCCCCGTCTGCATTGGTGCTGATGCCAGAACGGTATTCAGCGAGAATGCTGTTTATTTCTTCAGAAGTATCCATGTACAGCAGCAGATGATCGCCATCGCCATCACGGTGAAATTCCGAGTCAACCAGCAACTCCACCAGACGCCGAGCTTTACGGGCGCTGAACTGCTGCATGGCCGCGGATTTGGTCAGCTTCGACTTGCCGGCAGCTTTGGCTTTTGCCAGCCCCTCTGCAGCCACTGAGGCAGCTTTGGGACCGTGCTCACGCGACAGCGCGACGGCGGTACTTGCGGCCACTTCGCCAGACTCAACCATGCCGATCAACACCTCTCCAGACGACAGCAGCTGCAGGTGCGATTCAACATCAGCAACCGAACGTCCGAACGCCTTAGCGATTTCCGCTGAGGTGTGCCCCTGGTTGCGGGCACGGTTGTATGCGCCGGCGCGCTGAATTGGCGTGATCGGCTTACCCTGTGACGATTTCGCCATGTGGGCCAGCTTATCCAGCTCGGTACCCACGAAGTCTTTGCACTCGATACGCGGGATGCTGTGCCCCATAGCGATAGCCAGCTGCGCGCCGATAAAGCGGTGCTGGCCGTCGATCACCTTGATGCCCTTCTCCGTCACTTCAACCGACAGCGGCGGCAAATCAGACCCGTCAATCCAGCAGTCACGCATGTATTCTGCGTGCTCCTGGTCAACGGAACGGATGTTGCTGCCCTCTTCCAGGAAAATCTCACCAATCGGCACCATGTAGGTTTTTTTGGTGGTCATGTCGCTGCCGATTTTGTCTTTTTGCTTGTACCGCTGGGAAAGCGTTGTCATAATTACCCCTGTGAATTGATCCAGTCTTTTCGCAATCAGGCCTCGAAGCTGTTCGCGCAGCTCGGGGCCTTTTCTTTGGTCATTACCGCCTCAACCGCCTGGCGGGCCACTTCGGCGATCAGGCTGGTCTCCCACACCTTCTCCAGCAGCACGAAAACCGTCGCCATATCTCGCAGGTTCAGGCGGCTAACCTTCGATTCGTGCCAGCCAGCTTCAGCGGCCAGAACGCGCTGCCCTTTGTGGGTCAGGCGTGAACGCAGTTCGGTTTCCACCTGGTTAATCAACTTGCTGTTGTTTGCAGTTTCCATAGTTAACACTTGTCCTTATTGATTAGTTATTTAGACGTGACAAAGCCGTAGCGAGTGCCACGTTTAGTAATGGTTTTTTATGAAATTCGCTTTTCAGCGACGTAGGCGGGTGCCGTTTTAGAGAGCGGGTGTTGATTATGCGGCGTGTGTACTGCCGCTGCCGTATTGCAGCCAGACAGGATCACAGTGAAGAGCTTTGGCGATCTCAAACAGGAAGCGTGGGCGTTTGGTAATGCCTGCTTCAATCTGCTGAATTGACTGCTGTTTCACCCCAGCTCTGGTTGCGAGCTCCGACTGAGTTAGATTCAGTTCGGAACGCTTCTGTTTCAGGCGGTCAGAGATAGTTTGCATATAGCCTCCTTGACAAACTTTCTTGTATTTTAAATACAATTTAGTTTGTTTGTCAAATACAGCTTTTCTTGTAAACATCTCAGTAAATGAGGTGAGAAATGACGATAGCAGCCCGTGTGTTAGCCAAGAGAACTGAGCTGGGTTTAACCCAGACAGAACTGGCAGAGAGAACAGGGACGACGCAGCAGGCGATTGTCCAGCTTGAGAGCGGTAAAACCAAACGCCCACGCTACCTGCCGGAACTGGCCAAGGTATTGGGTTGCGATATCGACTGGTTACTCGACGGGAAAGAAGCCATCATTGGCGATAACGTTGGGGGTTATCGCCCTTACACCCCAGGCAACAAATACCCGGTAATCAGTCGCGTTCAAGCTGGGTCATGGGCTGAAGCATGTGAACCCTACACGCTAAAAGATATTGATTTATGGCTTGAGTCCGACGCTCACACGCAAGGTGAAGCTTTCTGGCTGCTGGTAGATGGTGAATCGATGACCTCGCCAGTCGGTCTCAGCATCCCGGAAGGCACTTTCGTGCTTTTCGATACGGGACGTGAGCCGGTGAACGGCAGCCTGGTGGTTGCGAAGCTGATCGATGACAACGAAGCCACGTTTAAGAAGCTGGTGATCGACGGCAGCCAGAAGTACCTGCGCGGGCTAAACCCGCAGTGGCCTATGGTGCCGATCAACGGTAACTGCAAGATTATTGGTGTGGCGATTGAAACTAAGCTGAGGCTGGTTTAGCGTATAAAATGAGCTTTTTGTGGCAGTTGGTTTGTGCATAACGTGCTTTTGACTTTGGATGCAACTTGCGTCTTGACATGATTAAGTTAACATATATATTAACCGCCGAGGTGAAGATTGGAGCCATCTACTGAGGATGTAGTTTGCCCTAACGAGATTACTGGTCAAAAGCTAACAATTGTTCACTGCCTTGGGGCTTGGGATACTTTTACTGAATCTCTAAACAGTGTAAAGGTCTCTAGGAGAGAGTCGATTAAGCACCAGATGGATTCGCTGGTTAAGCGTCTATCGAATGGTTCAAGACTATCTAAAGACTCTTTTCCTCCTGAAGGCCCCCTTCCAAGCTTAGCTGGCAGGCCTTCAAAGCAATTTTATGCTTTTAAAAAGATACCGATCAGAGCTTATGGTTGGTTTTCGGAAACGAAGCCAAGAAAATTTTTTATCAGTCACTACACTTACAAAAACACCGGAAAGTTATCTAAAAGTGACACCACAATCGTTCAAGCTAATTGGACAAGAATAGAGGTAAACGGCGATGAGAAATGAAAGCCTATACTTTACTGAAGTTGAATCATCTACGGATGACCATGCTCGGGTTGCTGCTGGCGAAGAGCTCACGTTCGATGTTACTGAAGATATCCTTATAATTATGGAAGATAAGGATATCTCGAAAAAAGAACTTGCAGATAAACTTGGAAAAACTAAAGCATATGTTTCTCAGCTTCTGAGTGGTTCCAAGAACATGACCTTGAGAACTTTATCAGATGTGTGCCATGCAATTGGAATAAAACCAGCTGTACACTTTCAAGATAATAATGAAGATATTATCTCTGACAATATGTCCGCAAGGCTGTTTAATTGTGATTGGCAAGAATATTTTACCTTGGATGACCGAGACACTATGAGCGATACTGCATCCGATGTCGTTACAAAATCCAACGTGATTTATAAAACTGAAAAAGCTCACTGGCAGAAGGTTGCAGCTTAATGAATGAAGATTTGAAAGAGGCCCAACGGCTACTTAATATATCTGAAGTTCATACGCGTGAGGCATTGCTAAAAATTCATGCCGATGAAAATTTCATGTCAATCAGCAAGATAAAGAAAATTCTACAATCTTATCGTTCAATGGTGAAGATTGAAGAGATCGCGATATCAGCTGAGGATGGGTCTAATAAACGATACCATTACATCTTTACATATGCTCTTGGTATCAGGCTAATCCGGGAGGAAGATAAAGATAATGAAAGCTCCGAATCATTAGTTGTTATAGAGGCTGAATTTGACGCTTGTTATTTATCAAAACATGAAGTAACAAAAGATCAACTTGATGCATTTTCTCAAAACAATGTAGGTTATCACATCTGGCCTTACTGGAGAGAATTCGTACAATCATCTTGTAGTCGAGCTGGCCTGTCACCTATTAGGGTTCCTTTCTATAAAATGAATGATGAAAAAGTCAAGTGCATCGAGCGTGGTGAAGCATAAACTTCTACTATTGCTCTTAAAGAATTAAAAAAATTTAACTCGTTAAATTTGAGCCCGCCAGCGTCATTCGCGGGCTTTTTTGTGCCTACTGATCCAGCATCTTAACTGCAGCCTCCATCGGTTTCACCAACAGCTCTGAATGCTCAGGGCTATTACCAGCCAGTGCCGTTCGTAATGCATCCGCTATCACCACCTGCTTCTACTCCACACCAAAATCATGCAGCGTGAACATCATATCACCTACCACCCTGCACATCTCATCGTACAGTTCATCTGATTCTGTAGACATAACCACTCCTTTGTTGAAAATTCATACTAACAAACGTGCCAGGCTCAAGCTCGCGGAAAAATAAATCACCTTTAAAAACAAACAAGTGAGTAATTCATGCATTAAATTACAATATAAATTGTTTACTGATTACAAACTTTATTGTAATTTGATTCTACGGCAGGAAGCTGGAGCAACACGAAACGGAGATCAGCAGTACCTACAACGGTGATGGATCACCTACGTGGCTGAAAAGCCAGATTAGTACCAAAGCGTGAGTTTTGGGATGGCGACTAAGTGGAGCCAAGGACCGGGTAATGCCGCTGGACTGAGAAGCTTAGCGAGAGCGCCTGACTTGAAATAGGTCAGGCCGCCATCACCAAAATTCACTCAGGAGGTATCTATGACACGCAGAACGGTATTTGCAGGTTCCGCAGCTGGCCGCCGCCGTGAGCGTCGCGCTCATCTGCAGAGTGAGGCCAGCATCAGCTCAGAAGTATTGCACCGCCCTACTCCAAGCCGGGTAACGCTCAGCTTAAAGCGCGCTGACTACACGCCATCAACCCTTAATGCGGTGGCAACCAAAGCGGCTAAGCAGGTGAAGGAGTATCGAAACCAGATCATCCGCGCCACCTACCTGTTTAACCATGAGTTCAAACGGAAACCG
Source organism: Erwinia sp. Leaf53 (assembly GCF_001422605.1). Taxonomy (NCBI): domain Bacteria; kingdom Pseudomonadati; phylum Pseudomonadota; class Gammaproteobacteria; order Enterobacterales; family Erwiniaceae; genus Erwinia; species Erwinia sp. Leaf53. Next base: position 162,701 of record NZ_LMLK01000027.1, on the reverse strand, counting down.
GTGCTGGAAGGTGCAATGTGCCTGCCCGAAGTGGCGATTTTCGCAGCCGGGCATCGCACTGGCCGTAAAGGCGCAGCCCACATTGTTAAGTGAGGGATTGATGAGTGAAACCGGAAAATTAGTGGTGTCGATTGAATTGGACACCACCGAGTTAATGAGTCAGCTGTCGCAGCTGGGGTGTTTACTTAAATCCTTTGAATGTATCCCTGATAATCTCGTCAGCGCGCTTAATAGTCACCTGCCTGCTGTGCTCAATGATATCGTCTTTGCTGATGGGTCTGCTGCAATCGGCGCAGGATTCAACATTGTCCATCGTGTACGGCTTGGCACTAAATACGAACGATTCACTGCCGCAATCCGGGCAGGAAAACTGGATACGAATTTTCTCTGACATGGCAATTCCTAATTGTCTGTGGAATGACCAAATTATCAGTTTCCTTTGTCTGTGGAAAGCAGGGAAACCACGCGCCGGGCGTGGCTAAATATCCCGGCACATACATCAATCAGGTCGCTCAGGCGGCCTTTTTTATTGGGGCACACCATGAGCTATCGGGGTCGTGTATGGCTGGCGATGTTGGTTATCAGCTGCCTGTTTTGGTTGGGTGTGGGGATGGGTGTTTATTGGGGGATTTATGGGGCAGGAATTTGAGTATTTCGTTATGGACGCACGAGCCGGATTTGATACTGAGCGTGCAGCAGTTTTCGAAGCGCTGGGAAGAACGCTGCCGCAGGCATGGAAGTTGAGGCGAGACTGGGGCGGCATGGACGCGGTTCTGGTAAGAGCACCGGTGCTATCTGATTTGACGGACGGGGGCAGCTCTTGTGGTGATTTTGAGTATGTCCATGACATTGAGTGACACCGCAATGCCGTTATACGTGACGGCATGACGATGTTAGTCATCCATGAGTGAAGTGATTCGCCCTCTCCGGAGGGCTTTTTTATGCCCTGAGTAAGGAGAGGAAATGAGCGAAGAAAGCACGGAGTTAGCGCTTTACAGCCTGCCATCGGCACCGGCTGAGCTGGAAGCGGCATTCATCAGCGACGATTACGTTGATCGGCTGATCGAGAGCATTCGCGCCAAATCAAAATCGGTGGTTGGCGACCTGAACACGGTTAAAGGTCGGAAAGTTTACATCAGTCTGGCGGCCAGCATTCGCAGCTCAAAGGTTGCGATTGACGATGCCGGGAAGAACCTGGTCGCTGAGATGAAAAAGCGCCCTGCCCTGGTCGATGCCAGCCGCCGGAAAATTCGCGAGGCTCTGGACGAGCTGACGATAGAGGTTCGTAAGCCGGTCACTGACTGGGAGGCAGAGCAGGACCGCATTAAAGCTGAACAGCAGATGCTGGACTGGCACACCGAAGCTCTGGCCGATAACGAGGCGTGGGATAAGACGCTTGCCGAGCGCTTCGAATCCGATCACGAAATTGCCCTGCTGCTGAACGATAAGTTCGACCGGGATGCAGCCGAGAAGAAAGCGGAGGCCGAGCGCCAGCGCGTTGCCCATGAGCAGGAAATCGCGCGTCAGGCAGCAGAGCAGGCCCGCAAGGAAGCCGAAGAGGCGCAGCGCATCGAGCGTGAAGCAGCTGCCCACCGTGAGGCAGCGTTAATAGCTCAGAAGGAGCAGGCCGAGCGTGACCGTGTGGCAGCTCAGGAACGCGCAGAGCGTGAAGCCCGCGAAGCGCTGGAGCGTACCGCCCTGCTGGCGCAGCAGGCGCGTGAGCAGGCAGAGCGTGAGAAGCAGGAAGCTATCGCCGCCGAACGTCTTCGTGCTGAACAGGCCGAAGCTGCCCGCCTGGCGGAAGAGAAGCGGATCGCCGATGAAGCAGCTGAGCGTGCAGCGAACGAAACGCACCGTAAGCAGATCGGCACTGCGGTGGTAAACGCCCTGATGTCGAATGCCGGCCTCACCCGTGAACAGGCTATCGCCACCCTGACAGCCCTGAAAGACAACCGCATCCCGCACGCCAGCATCACCTACTAATTCAAACTGAGGAAACACCCATGCAATTAGCAACTGCAGGGGCTGCCCGCGTGGGTGGCTCCGGCTTTGACGCGTTTAAATCTATCCAGTTTCACCCTGCCAACATACTGACCGGCGCCAGCTTTTCGCCGCCGCCACCGAAATCACCGTGGCAGCGACTGATCGAGTTTCTGAACCGGAGTATTCAGCCATGAGGCGATTCCTTAATTTTGACCGCGTGGAACAGCTACGCAACGATGCCGCTGCAGTCGATGCTAAGCGCAAAGAGTGGATTTGCGACAAAGCGGATCAGCTGGCCCGCCAGTTCCCGGAGTGCGCGATGGACTTTTATCGCACCTCCCTGGCCATGTCCCCCTATGACGTTGGTCTGCACACCGACAAAGCACAGGATGCCTACGCGGTATTCGTCGAAACGGTCTGCCTGGCTCAGGCGGAGAAACTTTACAGCGATAAATATTTTTTAGGTGAGGTGGCCTGATGGAACCCGGACTGTATCTGGATATCAGCAACGAAGATTATCACGCTGGCGCTGGCGTCAGTAAATCACAGCTGGACGACATCGCCACAAACCCGGCGATCTTCAAATGGCGCAAAGCTGCCCCGGTCGATACCGAAAAGCTGAAAGCGCTGGACATGGGCACCGCCCTGCACTGCCTGCTGCTTGAGCCGCTGGAGTTCGATAAACGCTTTATTGTTGCGCCTGAATTCAACCGTCGCACCAACGCCGGGAAAGAGGATGAAGCGCGTTTCCTGAAAGACTGTGAAGGCATCGGCATGACGGTGATGGACGCCGAGCAGGATCGAAAGCTAAAGCTGATGCGTGAGAGCGCGCTGGCGCACCCGGCAGCCCGGTGGTTGCTGGAAGCAGACGGCCACTGTGAAGGTTCCATTTACTGGAAGGATGCCGAAACCGAAGAGCTGTGCCGCATCCGGCCAGACAAATTCCTGACTGGTCAGCCGATCATCGTCGACGTGAAAAAAGTGGCCGACATGGATCGCTTCCCGCGCCACATCGAAGAGTTCCGCTATCACATGCAGGATGCCATGTACCGCGAAGGATACCTGCGGCACTTCGGCGAAGACCCGATGTTTATTTTCCTCTGCGTCAGCGAAACCATCGACTGCGGTCGCTACCCGGTGCGCACTTTCCAAATCAAACCGGAAGATACCGACGCGGGTTATGAGCTGTTCCGCAGCAGCCTGAACACCTATCACGAATGCCGGGTCAGCGACAGCTGGGGCGGTATCGAAGAAATCACCCGCCCCGCCTGGGCGAAGAAAAAGGACTGATTATGACCACCGAGATCACCCATCACAGCCAGGGCGAAGCCGACACGAAAGCGGCCATCTTCAGCCCGTCCGGCCTGCAGAAGCTGCAGGCATTTGCTGAAATCATGGCTCAGGGCAAAGCTACCGTTCCGGCACACCTGTCTGGCAAGCCAGCTGATTGCCTGGCTATCGCGCTGCAGGCGGCTCAGTGGGGAATGAATCCCTACGCCGTGGCGCAGAAAACACATCTGGTCAACGGCACGCTGGGTTACGAGGCGCAGCTGGTGAATGCGGTGATCACCAGCTCCACCGCTGTGCAGGGGCGCTTCAAGTATGAGTACGGCGGCAGCTGGGAAACCTTCCGGCCCGGAGACAAAAACGCGAGTGGTGAAAAAGGCCTGTGCGTTCGTGTGGGCGCAGTGCTGCGCGGTGAAACGGAAATCACCTGGGGCGAATGGCTTTACATGGAGTTCGTCACCACCCGTAACTCCCCGCTCTGGAAAACGGCACCGAAGCAGCAACTGGCATATCTGGCCGTGAAGTACTGGGCGCGCCTGTATTGCCCCGACGTCATTCTCGGCGTCTACACCCCGGACGAGTTCGACCAGCAGCGTTCCGAGCGCGATGTCACACCTGCCCGCACCCGGCAGGAGCTCAACAACCTTATCAACCAGAAGCCAAGCGAAAACGAGGTAGTCGGCACGACCACCGAATCAACGCCTCTTGAATCCCGATCGCTGGATGAGCTGCTGGCCGATTTTACCGTGGCTGCAGGCAATGCAAAGAGCACAGCTGATCTGGATAAGGCCTACCGTTACGCCGCCCATAAACTGGCTGCAAACACCGACCTTCTGGACAAGGCCACCGACATTTACAACATCCGCACCGATGAAATGACTGCGGCGGAGTAACCGAAATTCAACTGCCGGCCACCGGGTCGGCACTGGCTGACTACGGTCGGCACTGGCTGACTACGGTCGGCAGGAGAGAGATATGAGCAAAAATACCGAAGGCTTGACGCTGGGACAACTCGGCGAAATCAACGCAGGGCTGCATGCAGAGGTGGCGCGGCTGAATGAGCAGGTGCGGGCGCTGGCGGCGGATAATGTGGCTCTGATAAATTCTTCAGTGCGTACTCTACAAGACGGTCGGCCCCCACATGGGTTTTACGAAAGCGAGTGGTTTATTGCCAAGCTGAAAAATGGTCAGTTCGCCGCGTTGAAAGCATTGCCGGAAAAATATTCCCACGATTATAGCACCAATGACGGCACCTATTACACCAAGGACTGGGTAGTTGGGTGGATGCAGACCCCGGACACTGAGTATCGGCCAAACGTAGAAACCCCAGCCACCGAAGCCACCCTGAACGAAGTGCGGGCGCAGGGGGTGGACATGTATGCTGAGCATTTGACCAGAAAAGCCATAGAAAGCGGTGAGAATAAAAATCATGCTTACGCATACTTAGCCGCTAACTTCGCCGCCCGCATCCGCGCCGGGGAGGTACCAGATGTCTAACGCACCTGATGCCCACTTAACCGACGAAGTGATTGTCGCAGCGTTTGGGGGCTGTAATTTTGGCCGCACTGACTATCGCACTATCCTGGCTGAAACTGTCCTGAAGCGTGCCGCCGGCTACCACTCTGGCTGGACGGCGACCACAATCTGCATGAACCTCGGACTGCTCTCCATGAGGACCCAGGCGGCAACCAAACTTGGGCTGGTATTCGCCTTCCATCACTACTATCAGCCGAAAGTGCGAGCTGCGTTCACGGCGGAGGTGCCGGATGCCTAAATCACAAATGAAATTGGCCAACCGCGCCTGGCGAACCGAAACGAAAGACCTCGGCTGGCATACCGGCTGGAAGTGTGGCCGAAAAGAGTGGAAAGCGTTCTGTCGCCACAACGCTGCAATCACCGTTGAGGAGCGACAGCGCAGCGGTGAGCCTGCCTTTGAGGATCAATACGATGCTAACTGGCACGTAGCCGAAGAACTTACCTACTGGACGCCGTAGCCATGCAGAAAACCATCCTCGATATGTGCTGCGGCAGCCGCATGTTTTGGTTCGACCGCGCTGATCCCCGTGTAATGTTCTGCGACATACGCCGAGAGCAGCACATCTTATGCGACGGTCGCGGGTTAGTTATCGACCCCGACATGATCGCCGACTTCCGTGACCTGCCGTTTGAGCATGAGACGTTTAACCTGGTGGTGTTCGACCCACCGCATCTGGAGTATGCCGGTGAAACAAGCTGGCTACGCGCTAAATATGGCGTGCTGAACAAAGCCACCTGGCGCGACGACCTCGCTGCTGGTTTTCGCGAAGCCTTCCGAGTGCTGCGCCCCGGCGGTACGCTCATCTTTAAGTGGAACGAAACGCAGATTGCTACGCGGGAAATTCTGGCTCTGACGCCAGAGAAACCGGCCTTTGGGCACCCGTCGGGCAAGCGCGCCAACACGCACTGGATCGCTTTCATTAAGGAGGAGGCAGCATGACCACCCTCACCTTTGTTTACCTGATTCTGGCCTCCCCGGTGCGCGACGGCAGCGCCTGGAGCATCACACCTATGCCGTCTATGGCCGTCTGCCAGCAGGTGCTGGCGGATGTTCGCTCGCACACCGGCAGCTGGAGCGACGATTCCCCTCGCGCGCCGGCGGCCTCTTACTGCAAAGAGGTGAAGCAGTGAAAAATATGATTGGGCAGTTCAGCCGGGAGCGGCTGGAGGCGTTGATTGATGACGAAGACTGCCGGGCTACGGTATCCGAGCAGGAAACGTTTGCAGAAATCGTGCTGGCGCTACAGAACGCACCCGGCAAAATTTACCAGATACGTAAGCTCGACGGCAGCGAAGAGTGGCAGCAGTGGGAAGAGGTCGATGAAGGTGAGTATCACGCCAGCGTCAACTATGAAGGCTGGGGTCGTCGGGTTCTGTACGGTGCGCCAGCGACCAGCGCGCCGGATGGTTGGAAGCTGGTGCCGGTTGACGCGACAAGGAAAATGATTGACGCGGCCAAGTGCATCGAGGAAGACGGTTACGATGCCATGCATAAAGCCATGTTGGCAGCTGCGCCAATTCCGGGAGGTAGTGATGCAAACTAAACAGCAGATTTTCGATCAAATCGCCCAGCTGGCTACAGCATGCCATGAGCACGCCTGCTCGATCGATGTTGGCCCCGAACGCACGCAGATGTTCTCGGTTTACGGGGTGCTTCACAACCTTGGTCGTAACGGTTATGCCGAGCAGGTCGAGTTTGCCATGAACCCGCTGCTGTCCGGCGGCGATGATGACGACGATTGGGATGAGGATGACGACTGATGCCTAAATCCCCAGCAGAACGTAAAGCCGCACAGCGCGCCCGCCAGTCGGCCAGCGGCACCCGGAAAATTGAGCTGCAACTCGACCAGCAGGAGCTAGTAATGCTGGAGCAGAACTGCGCCGCCCGGCGGCCCGGTCGCGAACCGTATGAGTTGAGCGAGTACTTGACCATGCTGATCCGCAGGGATAACGCAGAGCTGCAAGACCTACTAAAAATGGTAGGTAACTGCGGCAAATGTGGCGACAAAGCACCGGTTATCAGCTGTCCGTGCGCCGGCGACTCGGCGTGCTGGGTAACAAACGGGTGGCAGGGGTTGAAACTAGTGATATAACTATTGTGACATGTCACGACAGTTAAAATAGGGACTAATTAGATGAGCAAAAAAGTTATAGCGTTCTTACCGCATGACAAGGTAGAGGTTTTTTTCGTTGAGGAAAACTTAAATTATCTTACGATAAATATCGGTGGTGAGAATGGCAGCATTTCAAGTATGGGAATGCCTATTGAAAAGTATACTCTCGGTGAAAAATATCATTATATTGCTCTCTGCCACTCAAATATCCCCACCGAAAATATAGAAAAAGAGCTCATAAAACACTGATAGTTAGAGATTCATACCGCCGCCAAATTGGCGGTTTTTTTTGCCCTCTCCCCATGAAAACCAGACTCCGGCGGCACTTCTCCCGCCACCAAATCTTCTATGCCAGCATCCGCCCGGCGGCCGTGCTGATCCTGCTGCTTATAGCGGCGTTAACTGCGGAGATTTATCTCCAGTAAGGCAAGGTCATGAAAACACAAACTCATGCGGGAAAGCGTACTGGGACGGCAGGCAGGTTACATGCAACTGTCCCGCGTATGACTTCCCGCACCGGTTCGGCGGTGGCGGCTGCAATGGCTACCACATGGCGAAGAACTGCTTTGAAAACCGGCTCAGCTGCATGCAGTGCAACTGCCTCCATGCTGGCGGGTGTGACGTTGTAAACGAGACCGAAGCGCCAGCCGAGTGCCCCTACGTTTTAGACTTTTGCTCCTACTACCAGATCACCATTTCCCGCAGACCAAAGCACTGACCTCCGAGGCACCAATAAAATGACCGATCACACCATTAACCCTTACTGCGCGGCGCTGGATGCCCTGCGCGCAGACCCCACGCACAAGCTGAAGGAAGTCGGCGACCAGTGGCGATCGCCGGAGGCTATCTGGTGGGGCATCAACGCGATGTTCGGCCCTTTCGTGCTCGACCTGTTCGCCGACGCCAGCAACGCGAAGTGCGAGGCGTTCTACAGCGCCGAGGATAATGCGCTCACGCAGGACTGGAGCGCTCGCCTGGCGGAGCTGCGCGGTGCGGCCTATGCCAACCCGCCCTATTCCCGCGCCAGCCAGCACGAAGGCCAGTACATCACCGGCATGCGGCAAATCATGGCGCACACGCTGGCGATGCGCGAGCTGGGCGGCCGGTACGTGTTTCTGATTAAGGCCGCCACCGGCGAGGTGTGGTGGCCGGAGAATGCGGATCACGTTTCGTTTATCCGCGGGCGTATCAGCTTTGACCTGCCGGAGTGGTACCGGCCAGCGCCCGGCCAGCCGTCGGAATCATCGGCAGGGTTCGGTGCGGCGATCGCCGTGTTCGATAAGACCTGGCGGGGCGAACGGTTCGGCTACACCAGCCGGGACGAGCTGGAAGAGCGCGGCGCGGTTCTCCAGCGACAGATAGAACTGGCAGCGGCGCGCCTGCACCTGCCGGTGGCAGCCACTCCTGCACCGCCTGCAGAGTTGTGTGCCTCCTGCAGTCACCCAGCAGCGCCAGCAGCGCCAGCAGCGCCAGCAGCGCCAGCAGCGCCAGCAGCGGAGAATGACGTGTGGCCGATCGAAGTCAACCGCCTGGCCGGACAAATTGAGCATCTTGCCGATCTGGAGCCGGAGCACCAGCGCAAAGTGAAGCACCACATCAACACCCTGCTGCTCGAGCGTGCGCCATCCGGCGTAATCACCGCTACCGCGCAGGCCCTCACCAACACTTTCGGGAACATTCCAGCATGAGAGAAATTATCGTCGACAACTTCGCCGGCGGCGGCGGTGCCAGTACCGGCATCGAGGCGGCAATTGGCCGCAGCGTGGATATCGCCATCAACCACGACCCGAACGCGATTGCCATGCACAGCACCAACCACCCGGAGACGCTGCACTACTGCGAATCGGTCTTTGACATCAACCCGGTGACGGCCACCGCCGGCGCGCCGGTCGCGCTCGCATGGTTCTCGCCGGACTGCCGGCACTTCAGCAAGGCCAAAGGCAGCACCCCGGTGAAGAAGGAAATCAGAGGGCTGGCGTGGATCGTACTGCGCTGGGCGCTGGCAACACGGCCGCGGGTGATAAAACTGGAAAATGTTGAGGAGTTCAAAGGCTGGGGACCTTTAATCGAATTCCCGCCTAAACCAGACCTGCCTGAGGGGCTGATTACTAATTTTATCGGCCCGGTCTACCCCGGTTATAGCCGTCCAGACCCCGCGCGCTTCAGCGAAACCTTCACCGCATTTGTCGGTATGCTCAGCACCGGCGTGCCAGTTGACCATCCGGCGCTCGATGAGGCGTGCCACTTCCTGCAGATTGACAGGAACGGGCCGGAGGCGCAGCGGCTGACCGCCGGTCTCGGTTACACAGTCGAACACCGCGAGCTGCGCGCTTGCGATTACGGCGCGCCGACGATCCGCAAACGCTTCTTCATGGTGATGCGCTGCGACGGGCGGCCGGTGGTGTGGCCGGACGCTACCCACGGCGATCCGAAAAGCCTTGCGGTGCAGAGCGGCCAGCTCAAACCCTGGCGCACCGCGGCGGAGTGTATTGACTGGGAAATCCCCTGCCCGTCCATCTTTGGCCGTAAGAAGTCGCTGGCGGAGAACACCATGCGGCGCATCGCCCGCGGCATCCAGCGCTTCGTGATCGACAACCCGACGCCGTTTATCGTGAAGTGCAATCACACCAGCAACCGAACCAAATACGAATGCTTCCGGGGCCAGTCGCTTTATGACCCGCTGCACACCATTACCAAAACACACGGCTTTGCGGTCGCTTCGCCAGTCATCGCTCCGGTATTCGCTGGCACGGGCGGTTCAGCTTTTCAGATGAAGCCGCGCCCAGTAGATAAGCCCTTTTTCACGTTGATGACGCAGAACCGTACCAATGTCATCTGCCCGTTACTGGCCCCGCTGGTTGCCCGGCAGTTCGGCAGCAGCATCGGTCACGCGGTGGATCAGCCCAGCGGCACCATTACCGCAGGCGGCGGCGGCAAGAGCCAGCTGGTCAGCCCGACGCTGATCCAGATGGGCTACGGCGAACGGCTGGGACAGGCACCCCGGGTGCTGGATATCCATAAGCCTGTGGGCACGGTAACCGCCGGCGGCAATAAGTTTGCCATCGCCAGCGCGTTTCTGGCCAAACATTTCGGCGGGAACTACACCGGCCCCGGCGCACCGCTGGACGGCCCGGCCCACACGGTCACCACCACGGATCACCACGCACTGGTGACGGCGCAGATTATCGGTTGCGGTGGCCGGGCCGGGCAAAGCCGACCGCGCGATGCATCCGAGCCACTGCAGACCGTCACGGCGAAGGCTGACAGCGCGGTAGTGACCTCTCACCTGGTAAAGCTGCGCGGCACCTGCAAAGACGGCCAGCGCACCGACCAGCCGATGCCAACCATTACGGCCGGCGGCCAGCACGTCGGCGAGGTACGCACCTGCCTGGCGGTTCACGACTACGACGAGGAGCGTGCGGCGCTGGCGGCGGAGTTCCTGCACCAGCACGGCATGAGCGAGTTTGTTCAGGTGGAGGGCGTGACATACCGGATCGTCGACATTGGTATGCGCATGCTGCAGCCGAAAGAGCTCTACGCCGCGCAGGGCTTCCCGTCCTGGTATGTCATCGACCGCGATTACCGCGGCAACACGTATTCGAAGGATAAGCAGGTAGCGCGCTGCGGCAACGCCGTGCCGCCGCAGTTCGCCGAGGCGCTGGTGCGGGCCAACCTGCCAGAGCTTTGTATGAAAAAATTAACAGCTGCATGAGGATAAACTATGCAAGACCATTACATGCTTACCCCCGATGTTTTGAAGAGGTTTAAGATCTCCAGAAAGACACTATTTCAGTGGCGGCACAGCGACAAGATGCCAAAGAGTTTCATTTGCCCATTCCCTGAACCGGATTTGCCAGGAAACCCGAACCGCTGGAGGTCATCAACAATTGAGGCATGGGAGAATAAAAGCATCTCAAATCATTGACCAAACTCCTCTCCAACAATCTCCGACAACTTATCCTCCCAAACCTTCACCCAGTGCTTCTGGTCATCCATGTAGTCGTGCAGGTTATAGTGCACCATCACGCCAGCCATCTGATGACCGAGTAACTTTTCGACGACGTAAGGCGGACAACCCAGCGCAGACATCATGGTTGCTAATGTCCGCCTTAAGTCGTGGAGCGACCATTCTTCCATTTTTGCCCCCATTTTGATGCTTTTGGCATAATTCGCTGCAACCTGGGCGTTTAACGGACGGTCACTTTCTCGACCTGCGAATACTCTCGGAGAGGTCAGAACGTGCGCTGTATCGACAGATTTGCGTCTTTTTTGAAGCATTTTCACAGCTGCCGGGCAAAGTGCCCGCCGGACCGATTTTCTGGTTTTATAGTGGGCTGAAGGAACCGTCCATACCCCGCCTTCCATATCGAACCAATCCCATGTGGCCTGTCTGATTTCCGCAGTTCTACACCCGGTCAGCATGACAAATTTGACCAGGAATTTTGCCTCCTCCGTCTGCCTGAAACGTAACCAGTCATAGATGGTTTTTAACTCACCCGGTTCCAGCATTCTGTCTTTTATTCTGGGCTTTTGGCCTACATCGCGGGGGTTTAATTTTTCAAGTGGGTTGGCTTTTATTGCATCCCTGTTGAGGCAAAATCGGAAGGCCCTCTTACAAAGAGAGAAGATATGATGGGCCATCACACGACTTTCCATTTTGTCGAAGAGGTTTACCCAGTGCTCCCGAGTGGTATTGTCAATTTTCACATCCCCCAGGATCGGGGCTATATGCTTGGCAAAAATTTGACGGTTGTATGCTACCTTCACGATTCCCGCAGGCACGCAGTATCGCTCGATCCAGTACTCGAAAGCCTCACTGACGGTTAGAGCCTCAGTTCTTGAAATCAGTTGAAGTTTTAGCTTCTCGCGCGGATCGAAACCATTCTCAATCCAGTTGCGTAGCGTCTGTCTCTTCTCTCTGGCTTGCAAGATCGACATTGCGGGGTAGTTGCCGATGGTCAGCTTGACCGGCTTGTCGCGCCAGCGGTAACGGTAAATGAAGCTGATCTTCCCTGTCTTCGATATTTTCGCATTCAGGCCGTGGGAATCCGATATAATCTCTTCAGTCTCACGCTCTCGCCCTAGCGCCTTTCTCAGTTTCGTATCAGTGAGCATCCTGGGTACACTTTTATCTCTTGGGTGCGCAAAAGAGTACACAAAAACTCATGGACAAAGATACACGAAAGGTAACAGTAGGTGGCAGAATTAGGCAGGGAGCCTGATAAGCAACTGAATATGAAGGGTGGCAAGGTTACAGAAGCACACGAAGGGAATCTGAACGAAACGGCTTGTTAAGCTCTTCAAACGGGTGTTCTGACCCGTGGCGCGCGGTCGGCTTTGCCGCCCACGCTCACCCATCGGGTCAACCGGGCGCGTCTGTCGCCCGGTCACTCACGCTCAGGGGATCTGGGTAATAAACAGGATCGAACGGCGCTGCTGCTGGGCCACCTGGTGGCGGAAGGAGTGCATACGGCCATAGCGGCGGGACTGCCCTTCTAACCAGCGCGACCGGCGGCGGTGCACCTGCCGCATCATGCGCCAGCGCGCGACTTCATTCCTGCTCTTCCTCATGACACCCTCTCTCGGATTTGTGGACCGGCAAAACCTGCGGCGCGAGTATAGCCTTTTTTTCCGCCGTACCCAATCAGACCTGTTAAATCGGTGAATACTTTCGAAAAGGTTCCCTGCGCTGTCATCTGCACGTAAACTCTGAGCACCCGGGCGCGAACAGGATTTCCACTTAATGACCACTTTTTACACCGTGATGAGCTGGCTGCTGGTTTTCGGATACTGGCTGCTGATCGCCAGCGTGACGCTGCGCATCCTGATGAAACGCCGCGCCGTGACCTCGGCGATGGCCTGGCTGCTGGTAATCTACATTCTGCCGCTGGTCGGCATTATCGCCTATCTGTCGTTTGGCGAACTGCATCTTGGCAAGCGCCGGGCCGAACGTGCCCGCACCATGTGGCCGTTTACCGCCCGCTGGCTCAACGAGCTGAAGTCAACCCGGGCGATTTTTGCCGAGGGCAACAGCGATGTAGCCCGCCCGCTGTTTCAGCTGTGTGAACACCGCCAGGGCATTGGCGGGGTTAAGGGCAACCAGCTGCAGCTGCTGACCAGCACCGATGAGACGCTGCAGGCGCTGATCCGCGATATCCGGCTGGCGCGGCACAACATCGAGATGGTGTTTTACATCTGGAATCCGGGCGGTCTGGCGGATGAGGTGGCCGAAGCGCTGATGGCCGCCGCCCGGCGCGGCGTGCACTGCCGCCTGATGCTGGACTCGGCCGGCAGCGTGGCCTTTTTCCGCAGCCCGTGGGCGGCGATGATGCGGAACGCCGGCGTCGACGTGGTGGAAGCGCTGAAGGTCAGCCTGCTGCGCGTGTTCCTGCGCCGTATGGACCTGCGCCAGCACCGTAAGATGGTGCTGATCGACAACGCCATCTCCTACACCGGCAGCATGAATATGGTTGACCCGCGCTTCTTTAAACAGGACGCGGGCGTCGGCCAGTGGGTGGATCTGATGGCGCGTATGGAAGGCCCGGTGACCACCACCATGGGCATTATCTACGCCTGTGACTGGGAGATTGAAACCGGCAAGCGTATCCTGCCGCCGCCGCCGGACGCCAATATGATGCCGTTTGAAGCCGAAAGCGGCCATACCACCCAGACCATCGCCTCCGGGCCGGGCTTCCCCGAGGATATGATCCACCAGGCGCTGCTGACCGCCATCTATTCGGCGCGCGAACAGCTGATTATGACCACCCCCTACTTCGTGCCCAGCGACGATCTGCTGCACGCCATCTGCACCGCCGCCTGGCGCGGCGTCGAGGTGAGCATTATCGTACCGCGCCACAACGACTCGCTGCTGGTCGGCTGGGCCAGCCGCGCCTTCTTCGCCGAGCTGCTGGAGGCCGGGGTGAAGATCTATCAGTTTGAGGGCGGGTTGCTGCACACTAAAAGCGTGCTGGTCGACGGCCAGCTCAGCCTGGTCGGCACCGTCAACCTCGATATGCGCAGCCTGTGGCTGAACTTTGAGGTGACGCTGGTGGTGGACGATGATGGTTTCGGAACCGATCTGGCCTGCGTGCAGGCCGATTATATCGCCCGCTCCCGGCTGTTGGACGCCAGCCGCTGGAACCGCCGCGCATGGTGGCAGCGCATCGTCGAACGTCTGTTTTACTTCTTCAGCCCTTTGCTGTAAAACGGGCGAAGTTGTTCACCAGCCCGCGGGCTTACAGGAAATGTTATGGATTTAAACAACCGCCTTACCGAAGATGAAACGCTGGAACAGGCTTACGATATTTTTCTTGAGCTGGCCGTCGATAACCTCGATCCGGCCGATGTGATTCTGTTCAACCTGCAGTTTGAGGAGCGCGGCGGCGCGGAGCTGTTTGACCCGGCCGAAGACTGGGCCGAGCACGTTGATTTCGATCTCAACCCGGACTTCTTCGCCGAAGTGGTGATTGGGCTGGGTGAAGCCGACGGTGAGCCGATCACCGACGTGTTTGCCCGCGTGCTGCTGTGCCGCGAGAAAGACCACAAGCTGTGCCATATTCTGTGGCGTGAGTAGGCCGCTGCCAGAGCAGTGAGGCAGGCTGTCTGCAGGATGTAACCGACGGTCTCACCCTCTCTGCCAGACGATTAAAAAACGGCTACCGGACAACGGTAGCCGTTTTTTATTGCCTGTCGCGCAGCAAAACAGATGCCCGTTGAAGCGGGTGGTGACAGACGCCACCACCCGCCTGGCGCGGTATTACAGCGGGTCGACCTTCAGGCAGGAGACCGCGTGACGGAAGCTGCCCTCGAGCAGCGGCCGGGTGATGGCGCACTCCGGCCCGGCCACCGGGCAGCGGGTGCGGAACACGCAGCCGGACGGCGGGTTGATCGGCGAAGGCAGCTCCCCCTCCAGCAGCTGCAGGGTTTTATTCCGCTCCCGATCCGGATCCGGCACCGGCACCGCCGACATCAGCGCCCGGGTATAAGGGTGCTGCGGGTTCTGGTACACCTCGCTGTAGGTGCCGAGCTCCACCGCGTGGCCAAGGTACATCACCAGCACGCGGTCGGAGATATGCTTCACCACCGCCAGATCGTGGGCGATGAAGATCAGCGACAGGCCCATCTCGCGCTGCAGCTTTTGCAGCAGGTTAACCACCTGCGCCTGGATCGATACGTCGAGCGCCGAGACCGGTTCATCGCAGATAATCAGCTTCGGCTCAAGGATCAGCGCGCGGGCGATGCCGATGCGCTGACACTGGCCGCCGGAGAACTCGTGCGGGTAGCGGTTGACGAGGTTGGGCAGCAGGCCGACCTTCTGCATCATGGTGCGCACCTTCTCCGTCACCTGCGCCCGGGTCAGCTCCGGGTGGTAGGTGCGCAGCGGCTCGGCGATGATGTCACCGATGGTCATGCGCGGGTTGAGCGAAGCCAGCGGATCCTGGAAAATCATCTGGATATCGCTGCGCGCCTCGCGCCACTGCTCCGCGCTCTGCCCCAGCAGATCGCGCCCCAGCCAGGCCACCCGCCCTTCGGTCGCCTTGACCAGCCCGATGATCGCCCGCGCCAGCGTCGACTTGCCGCAGCCGGACTCGCCGACCACGCCGAGGGTTTCGCCCTCGTAGAGCCGCAGGCTGACGCCGTCGACCGCCTTAAGCGTTTTCGGCGGCTGCCAGAACCACTGGCGCCCGTCTTTTATCTCAAAGTGCACCTTCAGATCGGCGATCTCCAGCAGCACCTTCTTCTCAGCAGGCAGCGTCATACCAGTGCCTCCGGTGATTTAAAGCAGGCGCGCAGGCGGCCCTGACCAAACGGGCTGAGCGGCGGCGTGTCGGCACAGCGCTCGGTGGCGTGGGCGCAGCGCGGCTGGAACGGGCAGCCTTTCGGCAGGCGCAGCAGGTTGGGCGGGTTACCTGGAATAGTCACCAGCGTGTCGTTTTCGTCGGCGTCCAGCCGCGGCACCGCGTTAAGCAGGCCGATCGAGTAAGGGTGCGACGGCTGATAGAACACGTCGCGCGCGCTGCCGTACTCCATGGTGCGCCCGGCGTACATTACCAGCACCCGATCGCAGATCCCGGCCACCACCCCCAGATCGTGGGTGATCATAATAATCGCGGTGTTGAACTCGCGCTTCAGTTCGTTCAGCAGGGTCATAATCTGCGCCTGGACGGTGACGTCCAGCGCGGTGGTCGGTTCATCGGCGATCAGCAGCTTTGGCCGGCACAGCAGCGCCATGGCGATCATCACGCGCTGGCGCATGCCGCCGGAGAATTCGTGCGGGAACATGCGCATGCGCTTGCGGGCTTCCGGCATTTTCACCGCATCCAGCATGCGTACCGACTCTTCAAACGCCTGCGCGCTGCTGAGGCCGTTGTGTAGCTTCAGTACCTCCATCAGCTGTTCGCCGACGCGCATGTAAGGATTCAGCGAGGTCATCGGGTCCTGGAAGATCATCGCCATCTGCTGCGCGCGCAGCGTATTCAGCTGCTTTTCCGGCAGGTTGAGGATCTGCTGGCCGTTAAAGCGCGCCGAGCCGCCGGTGACGCCGTTGGCGGCCAGCAGCCCCATCAGCGCAAAGGCGGTCTGCGATTTGCCGGAGCCGGACTCGCCGACGATGCCCAGCGTCTCACCGGCGCTGAGGCTGAAGTTCAGGTCGTTAACGGCGGTGACGTCACCGTCCGGGGTACGGAAGGTGACGCGCAGGTCGCTGACTTCCAGCAGGCGGGGTTCAGCCGCCGTCGTTTCTGTGTTGTTCATCAGCACTTTCCTTAACGATCTTTCGGGTCGAGGGCATCACGCAGGCCATCGCCGATAAAGTTGAAACAAAACAATGTCACCACCAGGAAGCCGGCAGGCCAGAGCAGCAGCCACGGCGAGACCTCCATCGAGTTGGCGCCGTCGCTGAGCAGCGCGCCCCAGCTGCTCAGCGGCTCCTGGGTGCCAAGGCCGAGGAAGCTGAGGAAAGACTCAAACAGGATCATCCCCGGCACCAGCAGCGAGGCGTAAACCACTACCACGCCAAGCACGTTAGGCACGATGTGGCGCATCACGATGGCAAAGGTGGAGACGCCGCCGACTTCGGCCGCTTCGATAAACTCTTTGCGCTTCAGGCTCAGCGTCTGCCCGCGCACGATACGCGCCATATCCAGCCACGACACCATGCCGATGGCGATAAATATCAGCAGGATGTTCTGACCAAACAGCGTCACCAGCAGGATCACAAAGAACATAAACGGGAAGGAGTTGAGGATCTCCAGCAGGCGCATCATCACCGCGTCGGTTTTACCGCCGAGGTAGCCCGCCAGCGTGCCGTACAGGGTGCCGACCACCACCGCCACCAGCGCGGCGGCGAGGCCGACCATCAGCGAGATGCGTCCGCCGATCGCCACCCGCACCAGCAGGTCGCGCCCCGAGGAGTCGGTGCCAAAATAGTGGCCGCTGCTGAGATCCGGCGCGGCCGACATCATCACCCAGTCGGTATCATCGTAGGTGAACGGCGACAGCAGCGGGGCCAGTACTACGAACAGCGCGATCAGCAGCAGCAGGACCAGGCTGGCGATCGCCGCGCGGTTGTGCATAAAGCGCCGGCGGGCGTCCTGCCACAGGCTGCGCCCTTCCACCTCCAGCTTTTCGCTGAAGTTCTCCATGGTCTGGCTGTTTTTTTTACTTAAAATCATTATCCGCCCCCTGCTCAGTAACGGATTTTCGGATCGATCACGGCGTACAGCACGTCAACAATCGCGTTAAACAGGATAGTCAGCCCCCCGACCAGGATGGTCAGGCTGAGTACCAGCGAATAGTCCCGGTTCAGCGCGCCGTTAACGAACAGCTGGCCGATGCCCGGCAGGCCGTAGATGGTTTCAATCACCATCGAGCCGGTAATGATGCCGACAAAGGCCGGGCCGAGATAGGAGAGCACCGGCAGCAGCGCCGGCTTCAGCGCGTGGCGCAGGATGATGCGGCGCATCGGCAGCCCCTTGGCGCGCGCGGTGCGGATAAAGTTGGAGTGCAGCACCTCAATCATCGACCCGCGGGTGATACGGGCGATGCTGGCAATATAGGCCAGCGACAGCGCTACCATCGGCAGGATCATATATTTCAGCGCCCCGCCATTCCAGCCGCCGCCGGGCAGCCACTTGAGGGTAATCGAGAACAGCAGCACCAGCAGTGGTGCTACCACAAAGCCGGGAATGACGATGCCGGTCATGGCGACCCCCATCACCGCGTAGTCCCAGCGGGTGTTCTGCTTCAGCGCCGCAATGGTGCCTGCGGTCACGCCGATCACCAGCGCAAACAGGAAGGCCGCCGCACCGAGTTTAGCGGACACCGGGAACGAGGTGGCAAGCAGATCGTTGACCGAATAGTCTTTGTACTTAAACGACGGGCCAAAGTCGCCGTGGGCCAGCTGGCCGAGGTAGCTGAGGTACTGCTTCCACATCGGATCGTTGAGGTGGTATTTGGCCTCGATGTTGGCCATCACCTCCGGGCTGAGCACCCGCTCGCCGGTAAACGGGCTGCCGGGTGCCAGCCGCATCATAAAGAACGAGATGGTGATCAGAATAAACAGCGTCGGGATCGCTTCAAGGAAGCGTCGTAGAATAAATTTTAACATTGCCGTACCTGCTGGCTGATGCCGCAGCGCACAGGCGCTGCGGCGACATTGCTTAAAAGGGGCAACCCGGTTACCCGCGCTTCTTAATGTTTAATGATGTACAGATTCTTATCGCGGATATTATCCAGCGGATCTTTACCGGTGTAGCCACCGACGTACGGTTTCACCAGGCGGATGTTTTTGTAGTAATAGACCGGGGCAATCGCAGAGTCGTTATCGAGAATTTTCTCGGCGCGGGCATAGACTTCAGCACGCTTGCCTTCGTCCGCCACCGTCAGCGCTTCGGCCAGCGTTTTGTCAAACTCCGCGCTCTTATAGTGCGAGGTGTTACTGCTGCTGTCCGACTGCATGATGTTCAGGAAGGTGCTCGGTTCGTTGTAGTCGGCACACCAGGCGGCACGCGCGACGTCAAAGTTGCCCTGATGGCGGGTATCGAGGAAGGTTTTCCACTCCTGGTTCTGTAGCTTAACGTTGACGCCGAGGTTCTTTTTCCAGATCGAGGCGGCGGCGATCGCCAGCTTTTTATGCAGATCGGAGGTGTTGTACAGCAGGTCGAAGGTCAGCGGTTTATCCGCCGTATAACCCGCTTCGGCCAGCAGCTTTTTCGCTTCCTCGTTACGTTTTTCCTGGGTCCAGGTGGTCCACTCCGGCGCCTGCAGCTTGATGTCGTCAATGTACGGCGGGGTGAAGCTCCAGGCCGGATCTTCATCCTGCGCCTTGACCTTCTTGACCATGATGTCGCGATCCAGGCCCAGCTTCAGCGCGGTACGCACGCGCACGTCGTTAAACGGTGGCTTCTGGTTGTTGATCTCATAGTAGTAGGTGCAGAGGTAAGGCTCGGCGCGGATCTCCTGCGGGATCTCTTTTTTCAGCTTCTGGTACAGCTCAATGGGCAGGTAGTTGTAGGTCATATCGCTGCTGCCGCTGCGGTAGCGGTTGGTGTCGGTAACCTCAGACGGGATCGGCAGGAAGGTGACTTTATTCAGCACAGTGTGGGCGTTATCCCAGTACTGCGGATTGCGCTCCAGCACGATGCGCTCATTCACCACCCACTCTTTTGGTTTAAACGCGCCGTTGCCGACGAAATTAGCCGGCTGGGTCCACTTCTCACCGAACTTGTCGATCACCGGCTGATACAGCGGTGACATCGGCGGGTGGATCACCAGCTTGTCGAAGTACGGCACCGCTTCGCTCAGCGTCACTTCCAGCGTATGGTCATCCAGCGCTTTTACGCCCAGCGTATCCGGGGCAGCTTTACCATCAATAATCTGATCGACGTTCAGCAGGTGACCGTACTGCAGGTAGCTGGCGTAAGGCGAGGCGGTTTTCGGGTCGGCCAGTCGTCGCCAGCTGTAGACAAAGTCTTTCGCGGTCACCGGCTCGCCGTTTGACCATTTGGCGGTGTTGCGCAGGTGGAAAATCCACACCTTGCCGCCCTCTTTGCTCTCCCAGCTTTCGGCCACGCCCGGTGCCAGCTTGCCGCTTTCATCGGTAATCACCAGCCCTTCCAGCACGTCGCGGCTGACGTTTGACTCCGGCACGCCCTCAATTTTATGCGGATCCATCGACTGGATTTCGGCGCCGTTACCCCTGACCAGCTCCTGCTTTTCCGCCAGCTGTACTCCTGCCGGTACGACCGCCGCCTGCGCCGCCGTGCCCGCCAGCGCGGTAAGGATGCCTGCCGCAATCAGACTTTTTTTCGTGATGTTGATCATTGTCCTACTCCAGTTATGGTCATGACCCGTGAGGGCGTCGAACGGCCCCCTTAGCGGGATACTGTCTGCGGGCGACGAACGATGCCGCCCGGTGCTTCCTGTTATCGTGTTACTGCTTATTATTGTGGTACTGCTGCTATCACCCCGCCCCACGGCAACGCCCCAGGGTCAGTGTTGGGTCAGATAATAGTATTTCAGGTTGGTCAGATCGGCCGGGTCGCGGCCGGTAAAGCCGCCGACCCAGGGTTTAATCAGCCGTGCGCTGACCCGGTAGTAGACCGGCACCAGCGCAGAGTCGTTATCCAGCTGGCGTTCGGCCTGCTGGTAGATCGCCGCACGGGCGGCGTCATCGCCGGCGGTCAGCGACTGCTGCATCAGCTGGTCAAACGCCGGGCTGCGATAGAAAAAGGTGTTGCTGGACGAGTGGCTGAGCATCATGGTCAGAAAGCTGGCGGGGTCGTTATAGTCGCCGCACCAGGTGGCGCGCGCCGCGTCATACTGCCCCTGTCGCACGGTGTCCAGCGAGGTTTTCCACTCCTGGTTCTGCAGCGTGACCTCGGCGCCGAGGTTCTTTTTCCACATCGAGGCCGCCGCAATCGCCTGCTTCTGATTCACGTCGGAGGTGTTGTAAAGCAGCGAGAAGCGCAGCGGATTGGCCGCGCCGTAGCCGGCTTCCGCCAGCAGCGCACGCGCCTGCTGATTACGCTCTGCCTGGCTCAGCCCGAACCAGGCCGGCGGGCTTAGGCTGGCGCCGCGGGTGAACGGCGGCGTCAGCGAGTACGCCGGGATCTGCCCCTGGCCCATAATCCTGTTGGCGATAACGTCGCGATCCAGCGTCATCTTCACCGCCGTACGTACCCGTTGGTCGTTAAACGGTGGCCGGCCGCTGTTCAGCTGATAGAGGAAAGTGCAGAGCAGCGGATTGACGTGTACCTGGCTACCGAGATCTTTTTTCAGCTGTGCAAAGCGCTCCGGCGGCTGCGCCCCTTCGGTCATGTCGATTTCACCGCTCAGGTAGCGGTTAATGGCGCTGGATGATGAGGCGATCGGCAGAAAGGTGCCCTGCTCAATTACCGTAGTGGCGTTGTTCCAGTAGTGGGGGTTGCGGGTCACCACGATTTTTTCGTTAACCACCCACTGGCTGAGCCGGTAGGCACCATTGCCAACGTAATGCTCAGGCAGCGTCCACTTATCGCCCCACTGCTCCACGGTTTTACGGTGTACCGGGCTGAGCGCGGTGTTGGCCGCCATCGCCAGGAACCAGGGCACCGGCGCACTCAGGGTTACCTGCAGGTGGCGGTCGTCCAGCGCCTTCATCCCCAGCTCGCTGACCGGCAGCTTGCCGGCGATGACCGCGTCGGCGTTCAGCAGATGCGCGTCATGCAGCAGGCTGGCATAGGGCGAGGCGGTTTTAGGATCGCCGAGGCGCTGCCAGCTCCAGACGAAGTCGGCGGCGGTGACCGGGTCGCCGTTGCTCCATTTAGCATCGTCGCGCAGCGTAAAAGTCCAGACTTTAAACTGCTGCTGTTGCCAGCTCTCCGCCACGCCCGGCACCAGCCGCCCCTGATTGTCGGTGCCGACCAGCGACTCCAGCAGGTTAACCATCACGTTACTCTCGGGCACGCCCTGATTCTTTTGCGGGTCGAGGGTCGCCACCTCGGTGCCGTTATTGATCACCATCTGCTGTGCAGGGTTAAGCGTGACCCCGGCGGGAACCTGCGCCGCCGTCACCGGCAGCGCAGCGGACGCCAGCAGCAGCACACCGCTGCCTGCGGCACCGGCTGACAAAAACTGGTTCATTATGAATCCCTCCATCGACTTACCTCAGGCTTTGGCAGCCGAGTCCGTTGTGATACTGCACATCCGGTGCCAGTTGTTGCACCTTTTGGAAAAAACTAGCAGAGCGGAGGCCTTTTCCCTAAGACCATTTAACAAAAATGTTAACCATTTCTCTTTTATCCGCATCAATGCCGGGGACACTTACTTATTTTTTGACGGAAAATATCATATAACTCATTGATATGTAATAACAAAAACATAATGAAGTGCATTTTTACCGCAGAAAGACTAATTCAAGGGAAAAATTTATTCAACATCGCCAGAGAAGTGCAAAACAGCGCAAAAATCAGCATTGCTATTTTTAACCAGACAATAATGCTGCATTTGTGAATTTTTAAGGAATAACAAAAAGGTGAGAGAGATCACATGCCGCCATAACGACCTGCGATGAAAAGTCATTTTCATTAAAACAACTAATTCAGAGGTGGGTTAAATAAGAAAATCAGATAACGATCCTAAAATGGTGCAAATAATCCCTTTTATGCACCGTTATGGTGCATCAAATTCAACGCATAAAAAAAAAAGCGCATATTATGCGCCTTTTACATCTTACACAGGATAATCCGTTCAGGCTGACAGGCCGGGGAACAGCGCCTTCACCCCGGTGACGACAAACTCAATCCCCAGAGCCATAAGCAGTAACCCCATTATGCGCGTCACCACGTTGATGCCGGTCTGCCCCAGCAGCCGCACCATTAAGGGGGCGGCACGGAACACCAGCCAGCAGCAGAAGGCAAATAGCGCGATCGCCAGGCTGAAGCCCAGCAGGTTCTGCCAGTTGTGATAACGGCTGCTCCAGACGATGGTCGAGCTGATGGCACCCGGCCCGGCCATCAGCGGCAGCGCCAGCGGCACCACGCCGATACTTTCGCGGATCGCCGTCTCCGACTTCTCCTGTTTATTCTGTTTATCCTCCCCCAGCTTGCCGCTGATCATCGACATGGCAATGGTCACCACCAGGATGCCGCCGGCAATACGGAACGAGTCGATGGAGATACCGAATACGCGCAGAATGGCGTCGCCGAGGAACAGCGAGGTCCACAGAATGATCGCCACCGACAGGTTGGCGGTCAGGTTGGTTTTATTTCTGGCGGCAGGCGGTTGATAGCTGGTCATACTGATAAACACCGGGATGATGCCGATCGGGTTGACCAGGGCAAACAGGCCGATAAAGAATTTGATATAGACGGAGAGGTCTGAAATAGCAGGGTTCACGGCAGCTCCTGAACAAACGTAATAAAATGAGGTAACGCGCTGGCGTAAAGTATATCTGAAGCAGGGACGACACCGTCAGTTATCCTGCAATTTATTGAAATAACGCATTTTCTCACCATGCCTGCTGCTGCCAGCTCTCGGCGTGCAGCGCCCAGGCCCGCTGCACGCCGCTGACGGGTGGGCGTTATTGATCCGGATCGTTTTTTATCCATGCTGAATGGTGTCAGCTTGCACTTTTCATGATCTGCATCAGTATTTCTCCGGGTGGCAGTGACTATGCTTAGGCATCAGATAAATCTAACCTCGACACGGAATACAGGCACTGAGGAGAGCCACAAAGACGCTGTTAGTAAACCGCCCTGACGCCATTTCGCAGACCTTGTCTGAACCGAATGGCCTTTCCCTCTCTCGGGCAGCAGCCGGTTTACTAACAGAGTTTAAACTTCCATCAGGAGAGCTATTATGGCCGTTACTAATGTCGCTGAACTGAATGCGCTCGTCGCCCGGGTCAAACTGGCTCAGCAGCAGTACGCCAGCTTCACCCAGTCTCAGGTAGACAAGATTTTCCGCGCTGCCGCCCTCGCCGCCGCCGATGCGCGTATTCCGCTGGCCAAACTGGCGGTTGCCGAGTCGGGCATGGGCATCGTTGAAGATAAGGTGATCAAAAACCACTTCGCCTCAGAGTATATTTATAACGCCTATAAGGATGAACAGACCTGCGGCGTACTGAGCACCGATGACACCTTTGGCACCATGATTATTGCCGAACCCGTCGGGCTGATCTGCGGCATCGTGCCGACGACTAACCCAACCTCCACCGCGATCTTTAAAGCGCTAATCAGCCTGAAAACCCGCAACGGCATCATCTTCTCCCCGCACCCGCGTGCCAAAGATGCCACCAATAAAGCCGCTGAAATCGTGCTGCGTGCCGCCGTGGCGGCCGGAGCCCCGGCGGATATTATCGGCTGGATCGATGCGCCCACCGTGGATCTCTCTAATCAGTTAATGCACCACCCGGATATCAACCTGATCCTCGCTACCGGTGGCCCGGGGATGGTGAAAGCCGCCTACAGCTCCGGTAAACCGGCCATCGGCGTCGGCGCGGGTAACACGCCGGTGGTGATTGATGAAACCGCCGATATCAAACGTGCCGTGGCGTCGATTCTGATGTCAAAAACCTTCGACAACGGCGTGATCTGCGCCTCCGAGCAGTCGGTGATCGTGGTCGCCAGCGTTTATGATGCGGTGCGCGAACGTTTTGCCAGCCACGGCGGCTACCTGCTGCAGGGCGAAGCCTTAAAGGCGGTGCAGGCGGTGATCCTGAAAAACGGCGCGCTGAACGCGGCGATCGTCGGCCAGTCGGCGGAGCAGATTGCTGCCTTAGCCGGCATCAGCGTGCCGGCCGGCACCAAAATTCTGATCGGTGAAGTACAGCTGATTGATGAGTCTGAACCTTTTGCCCACGAAAAACTGTCGCCGCTGCTGGCGATGTACCGGGCGAAAGACTTCAGCGATGCGGTCGGCAAAGCCGAACAGCTGGTGGCGATGGGCGGCATCGGCCACACCTCCTGCCTGTATACCGACCAGGATAACCAGCGCGAGCGCGTGGGCCTGTTCGGCGAGCGGATGAAAACGGCGCGTATCCTGATCAACACGCCAGCGTCCCAGGGTGGTATCGGCGATCTGTACAACTTCAAGCTGGCACCGTCGCTGACGCTGGGCTGTGGCTCATGGGGGGGCAACTCAATCTCTGAGAACGTTGGCCCGAAACATCTGATCAACAGAAAAACCGTGGCTAAGCGAGCAGAAAATATGTTGTGGCACAAGCTTCCTGAATCCATCTACTTCCGCCGCGGCTCCCTGCCCATCGCGCTGGATGAAGTGGCCAGCGACGGCGCAAAACGCGCGTTTATCGTTACCGACCGTTTCCTGTTTAACAACGGCTATACCGAGCAGGTGACCCGCGTGCTGAAGTCACACGGCGTGGAAACGGACGTGTTCTTCGAAGTGGAAGCCGACCCGACGCTGACCACGGTGCGCAAAGGCGCAGAACAGATGCACGCCTTTAAACCTGACGTGATTATCGCCCTCGGCGGCGGTTCCCCGATGGATGCGGCGAAAATCATGTGGGTCATGTACGAGCACCCGGAAACCCATTTCGAAGAGCTGGCGCTGCGCTTTATGGACATCCGTAAGCGCATCCATAAATTCCCCAAAATGGGCGTGAAAGCCAAAATGGTGGCGATTGCCACTACCTCGGGCACCGGTTCTGAAGTGACGCCGTTTGCGGTGGTGACCGACGATGCCACCGGGCAGAAATACCCGCTGGCCGACTATGCGCTGACCCCGAATATGGCGATTGTCGATGCCAACCTGGTGATGGATATGCCGAAATCACTCTGTGCCTTCGGCGGTATTGATGCGGTTACCCACTCGCTGGAAGCCTACGTGTCGGTACTGGCCAACGAGTTTTCAGACGGCCAGGCGCTGCAGGCGCTGAAACTGCTGCAGGAAAACCTGCCGGCTAGCTACCGTGAAGGGGCGAAAAATCCGCAGGCCAGGGAGCGGGTGCACAATGCCGCGACCATCGCCGGCATCGCGTTTGCCAACGCCTTCCTCGGCGTCTGCCACTCGATGGCACACAAGCTGGGCTCAGAGTTCCATATTCCGCACGGCCTCTCCAACGCCCTGCTGCTGTGTAACGTCATTCGTTATAACGCCAACGATAACCCGACCAAGCAGACCGCGTTCAGCCAGTACGACCGCCCGCAGGCGCGCCGTCGTTACGCCGAGGTCGCTGACCATCTGAACCTCAGCGCACCGGGCGACCGCACCGCGCAGAAAATTGAAAAGCTGCTGGCGTGGCTGGACGAGCTGAAAGTACAGCTGGATATTCCAGCGTCGATTCGCGAGGCTGGCGTACAGGAGGCCGATTTCCTGGCGAAGGTGGATCAGCTGGCGGAAAACGCCTTTGACGACCAGTGTACCGGGGCCAATCCACGTTATCCGCTGATTGCCGAGCTGAAACAGATCCTGCTGGACAGCTATTACGGCCGCAAGTTTAGCGAAGGGGTTAAGCCTGAAGAGGCGCTGGCTGACGCTGAAAGCAACGTCAAAGCATTAAAAAAAGCGAGAAGATAATCGCGCCGTAAGCCGAATAAACCCGCCATGCGGCGGGTTTGTTTTTTTAATTCGTTAGCTGCGCTAATCAACTAAAGACCACCCTGCCGGATCGATACGCCGGTGGACGGTTGGGAATTATTCCAGAATCAGGTTTTTTTGCCGCCGAAAATGGCCTGCGTTGAACCGCCGTTCAGTGCTTCGGTATAATGTTTACGGCACACCGAAACGTAACGTTCATTCCCGCCAATTTGTACCTGCTCCCCTTCGTTAAAGGGCTTACCCTTTTCATCGAGGCGCAGCACCATGCTGGCTTTCCTGCCGCAGTGGCAAATGGTTTTCAGCTCCACCAGCTTATCTGACCAGGCCAGAAGATACTGGCTGCCGGTGAATAACTCACCGCGAAAATCTGTACGCAGGCCGTAACAAAGTACAGGTATATCCAGAATATCCACCACATCTGCCAGCGCCCTGACCTGTTCACGGGTCAGAAACTGACTTTCATCCACCAGCACGCAGTGAACCGGTTCCAGCTGATGCTGCTGACTAATTTCGTCAAATAATGCACTGCTGTTATTATAAAGCCGGGCTGGAGAAGAAAGGCCAATCCGCGAACTGACCGTCCCCACGCCGTAGCGGTTATCAATTTCTGCGGTATACACCAGCGTACGCATCCCCCTCTCCTGATAATTATAGGAAGATTGCAGTAATGCGGTGGATTTACCGGCATTCATCGCCGAGTAATAGAAATATAGCTGAGCCATCAAGCCCCACTCCGGAAGTCAACTGTAGGCCGCCAGTGTATCATGAAGCCGCGGCGAAGGTGGATGCACCACTTTTGGTTTATTGTCTGCCGGCGAGGCGCCGTGGACATCTTCCGTGCCCGCTATTTATAGTCTGTGACTATTTAGCATTGCCATAACCGGGAAAATGCCTGGAAATTAGCAGTTTTTAACTTCTTACAAAATTATCTATTGCAGTTCGCAAACGCCATCACTATTATTGCCAGGACAGAACGATCCCCATCAATATTATTAAGAGAATTGGCCCATGAGCGAAGCGCTTAAAGTATTAAACAATATCCGCACCCTGCGTGCGCAGGCAAGAGAATGCAGCCTGGAAACCCTGGAAGAGATGCTTGAGAAACTGGAAGTGGTGGTTAACGAGCGTCGTGAGGAAGACAGCCACGCCCAGGCTGAAGTTGAAGAACGCACCCGTAAACTGCAGCAGTACCGCGAAATGCTGCTGGCCGACGGTATCGACCCTAACGAATTGCTGAACAGCCTGACCGTTGCGAAAGCTCCGGGTAAAGCGAAACGTGCTGCGCGTCCGGCTAAATATCAGTACACCGAAGAGAACGGCGAAGTGAAAACCTGGACCGGCCAGGGCCGTACCCCAGCCGTGATTAAAAAAGCGATCGAAGAACAAGGTAAACAGCTGGAAGACTTCCTGCTGTAATTGGCGGTAAACCGCTCAGGGCCTGCTTATTATCCCCGTCCCGGATGGGGATTTGGTCCCATTTTTGTTTTGATTTTTATCCAGGCGCAAAAAAAGGAAGCTCAGGCTTCCTTTTTTCTATGGCATCTTTTCGGCATCAGACCCGGTAAAAATCACGGTACCAGTCGACAAAGCGTGCCACACCCTGCTCAACGTCGGTGGCGGGTTTAAATCCGATCGCCTGATACAGCGCACGGGTATCGGCGCTGGTGTCCAGCACGTCCCCCGGCTGCATCGGCAGCATATTTTTTACCGCCACGATACCGAGCGCTTTCTCCAGCGCCTGAATATAGTCCATCAGCTTCACCGGCTGACTGTTACCGATATTATAGACGCGGTAAGGTGCAGAACTGGTCGCCGGGCTGCCGCTCTCTACCGTCCAGTTATTATCCGCTGCGGGAATAACGTCCTGCAGGCGCATAATCGCCTCGGCAATATCATCGATATAGGTAAAGTCGCGCTGCATTTCGCCGTTGTTATAGACGTCGATAGCATCGCCCGCCAGCATCGCTCGGGTAAATTTGAACAGCGCCATATCCGGACGTCCCCACGGGCCGTAAACGGTAAAAAAGCGCAGCCCGGTGGTCGGAATAGCATACAGATGGGAATAGGTGTGCGCCATCAGCTCATTGGCTTTTTTGGTCGCAGCATACAGCGAGACCGGATGGTCTACGGTGTCGTCGGTAGAGAACGGCAGCTTGCGGTTCAGGCCATACACCGAGCTGGAGGAGGCGTACAGCAGGTGTTCAACGCGCTGATGACGGCAGCCTTCCAGGATATTAAGGTGCCCGATCAGATTAGCGTCAGCATAGGCCAGCGGATTCTCCAGCGAATAACGCACCCCGGCCTGGGCAGCCAGGTGGATAACGCGCTGAGGAGCGTGGGTACGAAACAGCGCCGCAATGCCCTCACGGTCGGCAAGGTCGGCTTTAATAAAGATGAAGTCGGGACAGTCGGCGATCAATGCCAGGCGTGCGGTCTTCAGATTAACGTCGTAATAGTCGTTCAGGTTGTCGAGACCGACAACCTGGTGACCGGCGGCAAGCAGACGTTGCGTGACGTGAAAGCCAATAAAACCTGCTGCGCCGGTGACCAGATATTTCATACTCGCCTCAAATATTATGCAATGTTCAGAGATGCTCCGCGGCCGATTGCATAATAAACGAAGCCGCGCTTGCTGATTCTTTCCGGATCATACAGGTTACGACCGTCAAAAATCACGGCTTCTTTCAGTGAATTTTTAATCACGTCAAAGTCCGGAGCGCGGAAGTTCTGCCATTCGGTGCAGATCACCAGGCCATCTGCGCCCTGCAGCGCCGCTTCTTTGGTGCCCATCAGCTTCAGATCGTCACGGTGGCCGTAGACGCGCTGGGCTTCATCCATAGCTTCCGGATCGAACGCCTGCACCGTAGCACCCGCCTGCCACAGCGCTTCCATCAGCACGCGGCTGGAGGCTTCACGCATGTCATCGGTATTCGGCTTAAATGACAGCCCCCACAGCGCAAAGGTTTTGCCCTGCAGATTGTCACCGAAATGATGCTTGATAAAGGTCGGCAGTTTGTTCTTCTGCGCGTCGTTGACGTCTTCCACGGCCTGCAGCAGACGCGGCGTGTAGCCGATCTGCTCTGCGGTGCGGATCAGCGCCTGCACGTCTTTCGGGAAGCAGGATCCACCGTAGCCGCAGCCAGGATAGATAAACGAGTAGCCGATGCGTGAGTCAGAACCGATGCCCTGACGCACTTTTTCGATATCTGCCCCCAGCCGTTCGGCCAGGTTGGAGATTTCGTTCATAAAGCTGATTTTGGTCGCCAGCATGCAGTTCGCGGCGTACTTGGTCAGCTCGGCGCTGCGGATATCCATCAGGATCATGCGATCGTGATTACGGTTAAACGGCTCATACAGCTCGCGTAACAACTCAACGACGTCGTCATTGTCCGTACCGATGACGATGCGCTCAGGACGCATGCAGTCGCTGACGGCGGCACCTTCTTTCAGGAACTCAGGGTTAGACACCACGTCAAAGGTCAGATTCTGACCACGCGCCTGCAGCGTTTCTTCCATCACCTTGCGCACGCGGTCAGCGGTGCCGACCGGCACGGTCGACTTATCCAGCACCACTTTGTGGTCCTGCATATGCTGCGCAATGGTACGGGCGACGGCGGTAACGTACTTCAGGTCCGCAGAGCCGTCTTCATCAGGAGGCGTGCCCACGGCGATAAACTGCATCACGCCGTGGTTAACGCCCTCTTCAGCGTTAGTGGAAAACCTGAGGCGACCGGCCTCATAGTTTTGCATAACCAGCGGCGTCAACCCTGGTTCAAAAATTGGAATGATCCCTTTCTTCAGATTCTCGACCTTGTTAGCG
Organism: Erwinia sp. Leaf53; assembly: GCF_001422605.1. Classification (NCBI taxonomy): domain Bacteria; kingdom Pseudomonadati; phylum Pseudomonadota; class Gammaproteobacteria; order Enterobacterales; family Erwiniaceae; genus Erwinia; species Erwinia sp. Leaf53. The sequence goes on along the minus strand of NZ_LMLK01000027.1, from coordinate 132,422 downwards.
TCGACATCGATACAAAGAACGTCATGGCCGACTTCGGCTAAAACCGCAGCCTGAACCAGACCGACATAGCCGATACCAAATACGGTGACTTTCATTGAGTTGTCCCGGTTAAAATGAAACTTACTTTTTAATGCCGACGGCGCTTTCCAGCCACGCCTTGAAATCATCGCCCAGCGTGCTGTGACGAACGCCGTACTCGACGAAGGCCTGCATGTAGCCCAGCTTGTTTCCGCAGTCGTGACTGACGCCTTTCAGGTGATAGGCTTCGACGGTCTGTTTTTCCATCAGCATGGCGATGGAGTCGGTCAGCTGGATCTCATCACCGGCGCCCGGAGGGGTTTTCGCCAGCAGCGGCCAGATATCGGCAGAGAGAATGTAACGCCCGACCACCGCCAGGTTAGAGGGAGCCTGATCGGCTTTCGGTTTTTCAACCACGCCAACCATCGGTGCGCTCTGGCCCGCCTGCAGCTCAGCGCCCTGGCAGTCGACCACGCCGTAAGCGGTCACGTCCGCAACCGGCTCAACCATAATCTGGCTGTGGCCCGTCTCATCGAAACGCTTCATCATGTCGGCCAGGTTATCTTTGGTCAGATCGGATTCGTACTCATCCAGGATCACGTCCGGCAGGATCACCGCAAACGGCTCGTTGCCAACCACCGGCTGGGCACACATCACCGCGTGGCCAAGGCCTTTGGCCAGACCCTGACGCACCTGCATGATGGTCACGTGCGGTGGGCAGATTGACTGGATCTCTTCCAGCAGCTGACGTTTAACGCGCTTTTCCAGCATCGCTTCCAGCTCGAAGCTGGTATCGAAGTGGTTTTCGATCGAGTTTTTAGACGAGTGGGTAACCAGAACAATTTCGTTGATACCGGCTGCGATGCACTCGTTAACCACGTACTGGATTAACGGCTTGTCCACCAGAGGCAACATCTCTTTCGGGATAGCTTTGGTAGCAGGCAACATACGCGTTCCCAAACCAGCAACCGGGATAACCGCTTTTTTTACTTTAGACTTATAGGCAGACATCAAAATACCTCTCGTTAGGCCGTTCAAGTTATTGCTTGATCTGTCTGGTTAAAAACGAAATGAGTATACCAGCCAAATTCACGCGGATTTATCCTGGATATTCATTTGTGCATAAATTAGGACTTTTACCCAATTGTAAAGGTTATCTTAGGCGCTGTCTGCCCGCGGCGCGACAAATGGCGGCGAACCGCCTACTCCGTAGACAACATCAGCCGCAACCGCCCGCCGGCGCCCCATACCTGGCACTGCCAGCCGTCACAGCGCTGGCTGATCTGGTTAAGGTGGGTGCTGCCCAGCGTGCCCAGCGGCACGCCGTTGCTGAGCTGGATCTGGTGATTGGGAATGGTCAGCGTGGCGTTCAGGCCGGCGGAAACGAGGATCAGATTGCGCAGTTCGCGGTGATAATAGCCGACCAGCAGCGGGAACTGTCCCTGCAGATTAGCCTGCCGCAACAGCAGGTTGACCTGCCTTAACAGCGTATTCAGCTGCGGCAACCGCTGCGACATCCCCGACAGCTGTTCGTGTAGCAGGCTGTTAAACAGCGCGCGCAGTAGCAGCGCGGCCAGCACGCCGTTATCCCCGGCCCGGGTGACGTCAAGGCAGTAAAATGCCAGATCGCGTTCGGACAGCGCGGCCACGTCAAGCACCAGCCCCGGCTGCTCGGCCATGGTCAGCTGACGGTAATTAACGCGACAGCTGGCGAGGGTCTGCTGCACCGGCGGCTGCAGCTGTTGCAGCAGCTTAGCCGCCGCCTGGGGATCGCTGACCAGCGCGTCCCAGTCCTGGAACAGCTGCTCCTCTTCTTCAACCTGCGAGGTAAACATCGACGGATAGAGGCACTCGAACACCGCTTCCCGCAGGCGAGCCAGATCTTTCAGCGGTTTCAGCAGCACGTCCTGCACGCCCAGCCGTAAAACTTTGGCGATATCAGCCATATTTTCGGTGGCCGAGATCACCAGAATCGGTAAAGTATTGCCGGAGCTGCGCAGATGCTCGACCAGCGCCATACCGTTCATACGCGGCATCGCCAGGTCGCAAATCATCAGATCCGGCACGGTATGGTTCAGGCTTTCCAGCGCCTGCAAGCCGTCTTCAGCCAGGCTGGTAACCGCACCCAGCGCCACAAGAAAATTATCCAGCAGGGTGCGGAAAACGGCTTCGTCCTCGACGATTAGAATTCGTTTCCCACTTAACGGTTTTTCCATTGCTCCCCCCGGCATAACAGATACCTATATAGTGGTTCAAAAATTGACATTGTGCCTGTCAGAATTGGCCTAAGTAACAGTCTCATTTGACCACGTTATTGTCTGTCACGAATCAGAGGTAACAGTTCATCCAGTTTTTTCTCCACCGCCAGACGCCCGGCCTCTATGGCTTCGTCCGCGCGGTGGAAGTCCAGCGTCGAGATTTGCGGGCAGAACGGCTGCAGCTGAACGTCCGGCGGATCGCCGGCCATACGGCTACGTTTCAGACGGTTCTCAAGGATCTGGATCGAGGTCGACATGATCTCCATCGCACCCGGCGACTGCACGCTGCGGCGCTGGGTCATGCGGCCCAGCTGCTGACGGAGCCGGCCGCCCCAGCTGCTCGCCTGTGGCGTATCGTCGGGCTGCGGCGTCACCGAGAACAGATCCTGCTGCATCAGGTGCGCGTCGTGCTGCAGATCCACCGCGATGACTATGTCGGCCCCCAGCGCCCGGGTCAGCGACACCGGCACCGGGTTAACCACCGCGCCATCCACCAGCCAGTAGCCGTTCCAGCTGACCGGAGCCAGCAGCCCCGGCATACTGCAGGAAGCGCGAACCGCCTGATGCAGGTCGCCTTCGGTCAGCCACAGCTCGCGGCCGGTACTGAGGTTAGTCGTCACCGCACCAAACGGCAATGCGCAGCCGGCAATTTGATCTTCCGCGATCAGCCGGCGCACGTGGCTGAACACCCGCTCGCCGCGCAGCAGGCCGCCGCGCTGCCAGGAGAAGTCCATCAGCCTTAGCACCTGCCAGTAGCTGAAGGAGCGCACCCATTTTTCCAGTGGTTTCAGCCGGTGGCAGGCATACGCCGCCCCGACCAGCGCGCCAACCGAGCAGCCGGCGACGACGTCAATGCGGATGCCGGCGCGTTCCAGCGCGTGGATCACCCCGATATGTGACCAGCCCTTGGCCGCGCCCGCGCCCAGCGCCAGTCCGATTTTTATCTGTCGCATTCCACCCCTGGTCTTACATAACAAAAATGACATCACCGCATTGCGTCAGTTACCATGCGCCATCCACTTTTACGACCCATATCACCGGAGTCAACCGTGTCTGAACCTTGTCCATGCGGGAGCGGATCGCAGTATAACCTATGTTGCGAGCCGTATCTAAACGGGACGTCCCATCCCGCGACGCCTGAAGCGCTGATGCGCTCGCGCTACAGCGCCTATGTCAGGCAGCAGACGGGCTACCTGGTGGCCAGCTGGCACCCCAGCTGTAACGCCGCCCGTTTCGCCGACAGTATCGAAGAGAGCTACGCGCAGACGCGCTGGCTGGGTTTGCGGGTGATTGAAACCGCCCTGCAGCCCGGCGGCAACGAGGGCTACGTGACGTTCTGCGCGCAATTCCTCGAAAAAGAAGATAAACGCTTTATATATGAACGTTCACGCTTCCTTCGTGAGGATCAACGCTGGTACTATATCGACGGCGTGTTCCCGCCGGTCGGCCGCAACGACCGCTGCCCGTGCGGTTCCGGCAGTAAATATAAGAAGTGCTGTGGTCAGTCTTGACCCCTGATTTCCCTTTTGTATCGACAGGATTACCATCGCAATGCAAGCGCAAACCATGCAACGAAAAGTACTACGCACCATCTGCCCGGATGCTAAAGGGCTGATCGCCAAGATCACCAATATCTGTTACAAGCACGAACTGAACATTGTGCAGAACAATGAATTCGTCGACCACCGCACCGGGCGCTTCTTTATGCGCACCGAGCTGGAAGGCATCTTTAACGACAGCACCCTGCTGGCCGATCTCGACAGCGCCCTGCCGGTCGGTTCCGTACGTGAGCTGCAGCCTGCCGGCCGCCGCCGCATCGTGATTCTGGTGACCAAAGAGGCGCACTGCCTCGGCGACCTGCTGATGAAAAGCGCCTACGGCGGGCTCGACGTGGAGATCGCTGCGGTGATCGGCAACCACGAAACGCTGCGCACGCTGGTCGAACGTTTTGATATTCCGTTCGTGCTGGTCAGTCACGAAGGTCTGACCCGCGACGATCACGACACCAGAATGGCCGCAGAGATTGACCGCTATCAGCCGGACTACGTGGTGCTGGCAAAATATATGCGCGTGCTGACGCCGGGCTTCGTGCAGCGTTATCCGAACCAGATCATCAATATTCACCACTCGTTCCTGCCGGCGTTTATCGGTGCGCGTCCGTATCACCAGGCATATGAGCGCGGCGTGAAGATTATCGGTGCCACCGCGCACTACGTGAATGACAATCTGGATGAAGGCCCGATCATCATGCAGGACGTGATCCACGTCGATCACACCTACACCGCCGAAGATATGATGCGCGCCGGTCGTGACGTGGAGAAAAACGCCCTCAGCCGTGCGCTGTACCAGGTACTGGCGCAGCGGGTGTTTGTCTACGGTAACCGCACCATTATTCTGTAAGCCACATGATGCTGTTTTGGCTGACAAAACAGCATCATGTGCAAAAATCCTGCAAACGGATTCATTTATGCAAATCGGGGCTTTACAGCGTCATCGCATTTGATATGATGCGCCCCGCTTAACACGCACAGCAGCAAGGCCAGTAGTGGTGGGGTTCCCGAGCGGCCAAAGGGAGCAGACTGTAAATCTGCCGTCATCGACTTCGAAGGTTCGAATCCTTCCCCCACCACCATCTTCTTCACCTGACCAGCGGCTGAAGATGGCTTCTCAGATTTATCGCCCGGGCCGGGTTGATAAGACGCTTAAGTCCTGACGGACAGCAGGCACTGATACCGCTGTTGCTGAGTTAACACGCTTCCCCTGGTGGGGTTCCCGAGCGGCCAAAGGGAGCAGACTGTAAATCTGCCGTCATCGACTTCGAAGGTTCGAATCCTTCCCCCACCACCATTTCTGACCGCCCTCTGCGTTACCTTCTTTCACCTGAATCTCTCTGTTTCTCCTTAATCTCCTTGTTCTGTTGTTATCACCCTACCCGACTTTGATTTCTCACTTGCTTTTGTCATCCGCTCTTTCGCTCTGCCCTCATTCATTTTCCGACCAGATTTTGCTACCATTCCCGCCTCAATTGAATGCTATCTGGCCGCCACTATGAAATTTGTCTCTTTTAATATCAATGGGCTGCGCGCCCGTCCGCACCAGCTGCAGGCGCTGGTAGAACAGCACCAGCCGGACGTGATCGGCCTGCAGGAAACCAAGGTCCACGATGATATGTTTCCGCTGGAAGAGGTGGCAAAACTCGGCTACCACGTGTTTTATCACGGGCAGAAAGGCCACTACGGCGTGGCGCTGCTGACCAAAGCCGCGCCGATCGCCGTACGCCGCGGTTTTCCCGGCGATGAAGAAGACGCGCAGCGCCGCATCATCATGGCGGATATCGACAGTCCGCTGGGGCCGCTGACGGTAATTAACGGCTACTTCCCGCAGGGCGAAAGCCGTGACCACCCGACCAAGTTCCCGGCCAAGGAGAAGTTTTATCGCGACCTGCAGGACTATCTGCTGCAGCAGCAGCAGGCCAGCAACCCGGTGCTGATCATGGGCGATATGAATATCAGCAGCAGCGACCTCGACATCGGTATTGGTGAAGAGAACCGCAAGCGCTGGCTGCGCACCGGCAAGTGCTCGTTCCTGCCGGAAGAGCGTGAGTGGATGGACCGTCTGCTCGGCTGGGGGCTGGTCGATACCTGGCGGGTACAGAACGCCGGGGTCAACGACCGTTTCTCCTGGTTTGACTATCGTTCGAAGGGCTTTGACGACAACCGCGGCCTGCGCATCGATCTGCTGCTGGCCAGCCAGTCGCTGGCCGATCGCTGCACGGCGACCGGCATCGACTATGAGATCCGCAGCATGGAAAAACCTTCAGACCATGCGCCGGTGTGGGCAGAGTTCAGCTTCTGATTGCAGGGTTATTTCACTATCCGCCAGATCAGATTACTGGTGCCCAGGCTCTGCTCATCGCGCACGCACTGCAGCAGTACCCCTTCCGTCTTCAGCACCGCACCTTCGCTGTAGCTGCGGTTCTCATAAATGCAGCAGCGCTGGCAGGGGGCCGCGCTGTCGCCGCCGCGGTTAAACACCTCCGGCGGCACGTCAACCACCACCGCACCGCCCTGCTGGCCGTTATGGCCGCTGCTGATATAGCTCTGCTGCGCCTGGGCCGCTGCCGTCAGCGTCGCCAGCAATAATACCGCGTTCACTACACCTTTCATGTCGGGCTCCTCTTCGCTGTGGTCGCTTTACGGCGGGGTTTTTTCGCGGCGGCGGCAGGTGCCGGCAGTCCACGGAAGGCGTGCGCGGCGGGCTGCCGTTTGGCCTGGCCAATCAGGTTATGCAGCGTCTCAACCAGCGGATGCATAAAGTCCTGATAGCGGCACTGCTTCTCGCTGATTTTGGTCAGCGTTGACTCCCACTGCGCGGTCATATCCGGCCGGGCCGCCATCTCCGGCAGCGAGTGGATCAGCGCCCGTCCCGCCGGGCTGGAGTGGATGTAGCGCCCCTGCTTAAACAGGAAGGTGCGGCGGAACAGCAGCTCAATGATACCGGCGCGGGTGGCCTCGGTGCCGAGCCCGTCGGTGGCGCGTAGCACCTTTTTCAGCTCTTTATCCTGCACAAAGCGGGCGATGCCGGTCATCGCCGACAGCAGCGTGGCGTCGGTAAACGGCCGCGGCGGCTGGGTCTGTTTCTCCAGCACCTCGCCGCGCTCGCACAGCAGCTGGTCGCCCTTCGCCACCACCGGCAGCGGCGTGCCGTCGTTCTCCTCGTCGCGCTCTTTGCTGCCCAGCAGCGCGCGCCAGCCCGCTTCGGCCAGGAAGCGCGCTTTTGCCACGAACTTGCCGCCGGCGATCTCCAGCTCGATCACGCACTTGCGGAACACCGCGTCCGGGCAGAACTGCATCAGGTACTGCACGGCGATCAGCCGGTAGATCTGCTGCTCGTTCTCGTTCAGGTTGCAGCGGCTGCTGCGCGCGGTGGGAATAATCGCGTGGTGGGCATCGACCTTGCCGTCATCCCAGCAGCGGTTGCGGCGATCGCTGTCGAAATCGGCCGGCGGCGTCAGCTGCGGCTGATGCACGCTGATGGCGTTCAGCACCGCGTGGCGGCCGGCAAAATGCTCGTCCGGCAGGTAGCGGCTGTCCGAACGCGGGTAGGTAATCAGCTTGTGGGTTTCATAAAGCCGCTGGCAGGTGTCCAGTACCGTCTGCGCGCTCAGGCCAAAGCGTTTGCCCGCTTCGATCTGCAGCGCGGAGAGGGAGAACGGCAGCGGCGCGGTGTCGTTTTCGCGTTTGTCGTTATAGCTGGTGACGTTGGCGGGCTGGCCACCGATGCGTGCCACCACGTGATCGGCGAGATCACGGCGCAGCAAGCGCCCCTCTTCATCCTGATAAGGCTCACAGGCGTCGCTCGGCTGCCACAGCGCCACAAAACGCTCATCCTGCGGCGTGACGATATGCGCTTTGACCTCGAAGTAGTCGCGCGGGATAAAGTTTTCAATCTCTTCATCACGACGCACCACCAGCCCGAGCACCGGCGTCTGCACCCGACCGACCGACAGCACGCCGTCGTAGCCGGCGTTGCGCCCGAGCAGCGTGTAGGCGCGGGTCATATTGATGCCGTACAGCCAGTCGGCGCGCGCGCGGGCCAGCGCCGAGACGCACAACGGGATAAATTCGCGGTTTTCGCGCAGGCGGCCGATAGCACGCTCTACCGCCTGCGGGTTAAGGTCGTTGATCAGGCAGCGCTGCACGCGGCTACGCTTCTCCGCCGGCAGCGTCAGGTAGTCGAGCACCTCATCCACCAGCAGCTGGCCTTCACGGTCCGGGTCACCGGCGTGCACCACCTCGCTGGCCTCCGCCAGCAGCTTTTTAATTACCCCCAGCTGCTTCGCCACCGACGGACGCGGCTTCAGCTGCCACTTCTCGGGCACGATCGGCAGGTCGGCGAGCGACCAGCGGGCAAAGCGGCTGTCGTAGTTGTCAGGCTGCGCCTGCTCTAACAGGTGGCCGACGCACCAGGTGACCACCTGGTCGTTGCCACAGGCAATATAACCGTCACCGCGCCGGTGGGGTTTGGGCAGCACGTCCGCGATGGCACGGGCCAGGCTCGGTTTTTCGGCAATAAACAGACGCATTCAGCTTGCCACTCAGAAATAGCGGACAAACGGCGCGCTGTCGGCCGGCAGCACGGTGGTGGACGACTTCAGTTGCGGGGTGCCGAGATAGAGGAAACCGACGATGGCATCCCCATCGCGGCAGCCGAACGCCTCACGTACCGCCTGATTTTCCGTCCAGGCCCCGCTGCGCCAGATGCCGTTAAAGCCCTGGGCCACGGCGGCCATCTGCATCGCCATCACCGCACAGCCGGCAGAGACCAGCTGCTCCCAGCGCGGCACCTTCGGATGGTCGTCGCAGTGCGCCACCACGGTAATGATCATCGGCGCGCGGAACGGGGCCTGCTGCGCTTTCTCAATCGCCTTATCGTCCTGGCCGCCGTCGCGGGCCACCTGCTCCAGCAGGGCGCTGAAGCGCTCGCGGCCGTCGTTTTCAACGATGATAAAGCGCCACGGCTGCAGCGCGCCGTGGTCCGGGGCGCGCATGCCCGCGCGCAGAATGTTGTCCAGCGCCTCACCTGCCGGTGCCGGCGCCGCTAACCGTGATGCCGAACGGCGATTAACCAGTAATTCCAGAGCGTCCATCACTTTCTCCTGACTTGGGAAACGTTGCGCTGAAACTAGCACAGGATGATGATTTGTTACAGCTTTGCGCTTTTTAATGCTGACAATTCCGCCCCTGCTAATTAGGATGTCTGCATTACTGCCCGCTCTGCGACCTGCGTCCCCTGATGCAGGCGCGGCCGGGTATTCATGGCGACGATGGAGAGCGTATGCGCGTGTTGTGGCGAGTTGTCACTGGCATTTTTAAATGGAGCTGGCGGGTACTGAATTTTATCCGCGAGTTTATCCTCAATCTGTTTCTGATCCTGCTGATCCTGGTCGGTGCCGGGATCTGGGTCCAGCTGCACGGCAGCGACGCGCCGTCAGATGTGCAGAAAGGCGCGCTGACCGTCGATCTGACCGGGGTGGTGGTTGACGACCCGTCGGTCAGCAATAAGTTAAGCAAAATTGGCCGCCAGCTGCTGGGTGCAGGCAGCGACCGCCTGCAGGAGAACTCGCTGTTTGACGTGGTGGATGCGATTCGTCAGGCGAAAAGTGACGATAAGATAACCGGCATGGTGCTGGATCTGCGCAACTTTGCCGGCGCTGACCAGCCTTCGCTGCAGTACATCGGTAAGGCGCTGCGCGAGTTCCGCGACGCGGGCAAGCCGATCTACGCCACCGGGGAGAGCTACAGCCAGGCGCAGTATTATCTCGCCAGCTTCGCGAATAAGATCTATCTGTCGCCGCAGGGCGGCGTCGACCTGCACGGCTTCGCCACCAACAGTCTCTACTACAAAACGCTGCTGGATAAGCTGAAGGTCAGCTCACACGTGTTCCGCGTCGGCACCTACAAATCGGCGGTGGAGCCGTTCCTGCGTGACGATATGTCACCGGCGGCACGCGATGCGGACAGCCGCTGGGTCGGCGAACTGTGGCAGAACTACCTGAACCAGCTGGCCGCTAACCGTCAGCTGACCGCACAGCAGGTGTTCCCGGGCGCGCAGGGGGTTCTCGACAACCTGCAGAAGCTGGGCGGCGATACCGCTCAGTATGCCAAAGAGAACAAGCTGGTCGACGAACTGGCCGGGCCGGCCGCCACCGAACAGCAGCTGGTGAAGGCCTTCGGCTGGGATAAAGACGCAAAGTCTTACGCCGGCACCAGCATTTACAACTATCCGCTGAAGCCCACCGCGACGGCCGACAAAAAAGGCAATATTGCGGTGATCGTGGCCAGCGGCGCGATCATGGACGGTGAAGAGACACCGGGCAGCGTCGGGGGCGACACCACCGCGGCGGAAATCCGCGAAGCGCGTCTGGATAAAGAGATTAAGGCGATCGTCCTCCGGGTCAACAGCCCCGGCGGCAGCGTGACCGCGTCGGAAACCATCCGTGAAGAGCTGGCGGCGGCGAAAGCGGCCGGTAAGCCGGTGGTGGTGTCGATGGGCGGCCTGGCGGCCTCCGGCGGCTACTGGATCTCAACGCCGGCTAACTACATTATCGCCAGCCCGAACACCCTGACCGGTTCGATCGGCATCTTCGGGGTGATCAACACCGTGGAGAACTCGCTGGACAGCATCGGCGTGCATACCGACGGCGTGGCCACCTCTCCGCTGGCGGACATCGCCACCACCAAGGCCCTGCCGCCGGAAGTGCAGCAGATGATGCAGCTGAGCATTGAGTACGGCTATAAGAACTTCCTCGGCCTGGTGGCGGACTCGCGTCATAAAACCCCGGAGCAGATTGATGCGATTGCGCAGGGGCACGTGTGGACCGGTAGCGATGCCAAAGCCAACGGTCTGGTGGACGCGCTGGGCGACTTCGACGACGCGGTGGCTAAGGCCGCCGAGCTGGCGAAAATCAGCCAACCGGAGCTGAACTGGTATCAGGATCAGCCGGGGATGATCGACCTGCTGTTCAGCCAGATGGACGCCTCAGCAAAGGCCGTTCTGCCCGCCGCGCTGCAGGCATGGCTGCCGGCCCCGCTGTATGACGTGATGGCGTCGATGAAGAAGCAACCCGGCCTGCTGGGCAGCCTCAACGACCCGCAGAACCGCTATGCGTACTGTCTGACCTGTGGTGATGTGAAGTAACTCACTATTCCGCCCGGCAACGCGTTGCCGGGCTGTTTTTCCCCGCCAATCCCCTTATACTGCGCGTTTTCGCCAAGCCTGAGTTTTTATCCATGCAAAAAAAATCGATTTATGTCGCCTATACCGGCGGAACCATCGGCATGCAGCGTTCCGAACAGGGTTTTATCCCGGTTTCCGGCCACCTGCAGCAGCAGGTGGCGAACATGCCGGAGTTCCACCGCCCGGAGATGCCGGACTTTACCATCCATGAGTATCAACCGCTGATCGACTCATCAGATATGACGCCGCAGGACTGGCAATCGATTGCGGATGATATCCGCGACAACTACGACCGCTATGATGGCTTTGTGATCCTGCACGGCACCGACACCATGGCCTTCACCGCGTCTGCCCTCTCCTTTATGCTGGAGAACCTGGCTAAACCGGTTATTGTGACCGGGTCACAAATTCCGCTGGAGCAGCTGCGCTCCGACGGTCAGCAGAACCTGCTGAACTCGCTGTTCGTGGCCGCCAACTACCCGATTAACGAAGTGACCCTGTTCTTTAATAACACCCTGTACCGTGGAAACCGCACCACCAAAGCGCACGCAGATGGCTTCAACGCCTTTGACTCCCCGAACCTGGAGCCGCTGCTGGAAGCCGGCATCCACATTCGCCGCCTGAACACCCCGGCGGCACCGGCCGGCCAGGGCGAGCTGATCGTGCACCCTATCACCCCACAGCCGATCGGCGTGGTAACCATTTATCCGGGGATTTCTGCCGAGGTGGTACGTAACTTCCTGCAGCAGCCGGTGAAGGCGCTGATCCTGCGCTCCTACGGCGTCGGTAACGCGCCGCAGAACAAAGAGTTCCTGCAGGAACTGCGGGACGCGTCGGCGCGCGGGATTGTGGTGGTCAACCTGACGCAGTGCATGTCCGGTAAGGTGAATATGGGCGGTTATGCCACCGGCAACGCGCTGGCGCACGCCGGGGTGATCAGCGGGGCCGATCTGACCGTCGAAGCCACGCTGACCAAACTGCACTGGCTGCTGAGCCAGGACCTGAGCAGTGATGAGATCCGCAGGCTGATGCAAACCAACCTGCGCGGTGAGCTGACGGCGGACTAAATTCACCGTCGGCGGCCAGCCAACCTGTTCAGCAATCTGCTGAACAGGTTTAGCGCTTTTCAGGTAAAATTATTCCTGAAGGAATAGATTCAGGAATAATTACTGCAGGCGAATGCGGGTAACGTCGGGATCGCTGATACCGAACTCTTCTTTCAGCTGCTTTTTGCTCTTCATCACCATCTCACCGCCCTTCGCCACGCTCATATGCTGGGGGTTATCATTGTGTTGCGCCTGCCACAACAGCACCAGCTGCAGGCTGTTCTCCTTCTGCTCCGGCGTCAGCGCCACGCCGTCGGCCCACTTGCCGGTTTCCACCGCCGTGGCCAGCCGCTGATAGACCTCTTCGGTCATGCCGGCAATCATCTCGTTAAGTTCCATTGCTGCTCCGTTACCCCTGGGTGGTGTTGCCTTCATCATCGGTAAAACTCAGCGAAGCGGAGTTGACGCAGTAACGTTCGCCGGTCGGCTGCGGTCCGTCCGGGAACACGTGCCCCAGGTGCGAATCGCAGCTGCCGCAGCGGATCTCAACGCGCTGCATGCCGTGCGTATCGTCTTCCAGATAACGAATGGCGTCGTCGCTACAGGGCTGATAGAAGCTCGGCCAGCCGCAGCCTGAATCATATTTGGTGGTCGAATAGAACAGCGGTGCCTTGCAGATCAGGCAGTGGTAAAGGCCTTCGCTTTTATTGTGCAGCAGTTTACCGGAGTATGGCGGTTCGGTGCCGTGCTGCTGGGTCACGTAGCGCTGCATCTCGGTCAGTTCGTTTTCGGGTGAATGAGGGGAAGTGTTATCGGCCATGGTCTGCTCTCTGGCTAGGTTATTCTGTCAATCTGAACCCTGATTCTAACAAAGACATAACAACATCAGGTGAATTTTTCTTGCAGCCCGTGAGCGGAAAACGCTTCTTCGGAAGAAGTGTGAGCCAGATCACCCTTTGACGAAAGAGTTGCTTTCTTTCCGGGAAAAAGCCCCAATATGTAGCACTGGCACGCGCCAGAGGAACGCACATTTTTTGAATTATTCCTGTCTCAAGGTTTGACCTGTCGCAACAATTGACACGATTCCGCTTGACGCCTGGCGCGGTTTTTGTAATTTTACTGCCAACCTTTTATTCACTATCAACAAGCTGGTGGAATATATGACTATCAAAGTAGGTATCAATGGTTTTGGCCGTATCGGCCGCATCGTTTTCCGTGCTGCTCAGGAACGTTCTGATGTAGAAATCGTTGCCATCAACGATCTGCTCGACGCCGAGTACATGGCTTACATGCTGAAATATGACTCCACTCACGGCCGCTTCAAGGGCACCGTGGAAGTCAAAGACGGCCATCTGGTTGTTAACGGCAAAACCATCCGTGTTACCGCTGAGCGCGATCCAGCTAACCTGAAGTGGAACGAAGCGGGCGTTGACGTGGTTGCTGAAGCCACCGGTATCTTCCTGACCGACGACACCGCGCGTAAACACATCGAAGCTGGCGCCAAGAAAGTCGTTCTGACTGGCCCGTCTAAAGATGACACCCCAATGTTCGTTATGGGCGTTAACCACGCGTCATACGCCGGCCAGGATATCGTGTCAAACGCGTCCTGTACCACCAACTGCCTGGCACCGCTGGCTAAAGTCATCAACGACAAGTTCGGCATCGTTGAAGCGCTGATGACCACCGTACACGCCACCACCGCGACTCAGAAAACCGTTGATGGCCCGTCTCACAAAGACTGGCGCGGCGGCCGCGGCGCATCTCAGAACATCATCCCTTCTTCTACCGGTGCAGCTAAAGCGGTAGGTAAAGTGATCCCTGAGCTGAACGGCAAACTGACCGGTATGGCGTTCCGCGTTCCAACCCCTAACGTTTCTGTGGTTGACCTGACCGCGCGTCTGGCTAAGCCTGCGACCTACAAAGAAATTTGTGCCGCGATCAAAGACGCTGCTGAAGGCGAAATGAAAGGCGTGCTGGGCTACACCGAAGACGAAGTGGTTTCTACCGATTTCAACGGTGAAACGCTGACCTCTATCTTCGATGCGAAAGCCGGTATTGCACTGAGCGACACTTTCGTTAAGCTGGTTTCCTGGTACGATAACGAAACCGGTTACTCCAACAAGGTCCTGGACCTGGTTGCTCACATCGCTAAAAAATAAGCGACGTGAACTAAATCTGAGGGCGACTACGGTCGCCCTTTTTTTTTGCTTAACGTCTGAGGATCATCATGAACGAATCCCTTTTTTCACTGCCGGTCATCAATCAGATTAGCCCTTACCTTTCCCAGCGCCAGCTCGGCGAACTGCCGGTGGTGGTGGTCACCCATCCGAAGGTGCGCGCCGCCGTCACCCTACAGGGCGCGCACCTGGTCGCCTGGCAACCCTCCGGCGAACGGCCGGTTATCTGGCTGAGTGAGAAGACCCCGCTGACCGCGGGCAAGGCAATTCGCGGTGGCGTGCCGATCTGCTGGCCATGGTTTGGCCCGGCAGGCGAGCCGGCGCACGGCTTTGCGCGTAATCTGCCCTGGACGCTCTCCGCCCATGATGAAAACGACGAATGTGTGATGCTGACATTCAGCCTGGAAAGCAGCGAGCAGACCAAAAAGCTGTGGCCGCATGACTTTACGCTGCTGGCCCGCTTCCGCCTCGGCGAGCACTGCGAAATTGAACTGGAAGCCCACGGTGACTACCAGGCGACGGCCGCCCTGCACAGCTACTTTGCGGTGGCCGACATCGCCGGCGTCACCGTTAGCGGGCTTGGGCCAGACTATCTGGACAAGGTTAATAACGGCGCGGCGGGCACCGCGACGGACGGCCGTCAGACCTATCCGGGCCGCATTGACCGTGTCTTTACCGCCCCGGCAGACTGCAGCATCATTGACGATGCGCGCGGTGAACGCGTTGTCGAGGTTTATCATCACTATCAAAGTGACGTTGTCACCTGGAACCCCGGCCCGGAACTCTCCTGCAGCATGGGGGATATGGCGAACGAAGGGTATAAAACCATGGTCTGCGTGGAGACCGCGCGCATCTCTGAGCCGCTGCAGAGCGCCGGTGAACAACCCGCCAGGCTGGCGACGACCTTCCGCCTGCGTAAACGTACGGCGGTACAGGGCTAATCGGATGGCTGCACTGCCTCAGATGGCCGGGCACTGAGCCTGGGGTTACGGGTCAGCGTTGAAACGCTGGCCTGTTGAAAAGCCTGTCCTGCTGCAGCAAAAAAAAACAGGGCGCATTAAGCGCCCTGTTTCATGTTGACACGATCTCTCGCCGTATCAGAAGGTGTAGCTGATCCCGGTCCACAGCAGCATCTGGGAACTCTTATCAACCATCGGGCTGTCTTTAATCTCATCGCCCAGGCGCATGTAGCGGCCGGAGACGGTGGCATTCCAGTGCTCGCTGATGCTCCATGCGCCGGTCAGCTCCAGATAGGGGCTCCAGCTGTCATCGGCCTCATAGCGGTTCAGGCCACTACGCTGAGATTCGCCAGACGAGACGCCGTAGTAGTAATCGTTCTGATTTGAACTGTTCCACAGCGCACCGATGCCCGGCGTCAGGCTGAACTGACCGAACTCAAAGCGGTACAGGTAGGTCAAGTCCCAGATGATCCCGTTGCTGTTGTCCAGCATATCGCCGACCAGCGTGGTGCGCACGATACCCCAGTCCGCGCTGTGCCGATAAGCCAGGCCGCCCATCAGCGTCCAGCGGCGCTTGTTCAGCTCGCGCATGTCGCCATCATCAACGTCGTTCGGGTCGAAGTTCTGCGGCGAACCCAGCACCGTCAGCGACAGCTGATTAGTCGGATCTTTCCACAGGTAGTAGCCCGCCTGCAGGCTCTTAAGATAGAAGCTGTCACCGTCGTAGTTGATTACCGGGACCGGATAGTAACGGTCCTGGCCGCTTTTGTACGGGCTTTCGCTGTACAGCAGCGAAGCGCCAAGGGTTAACGGGGCAGCGTGGGCGAAAGAGGACGCCAGGCAGAGCGAAACGGCGCTGCTCAGGACAGAGAGTTTTACGTAGCTCACAAGTAATTCGATCCATAAATAAAAACGACAGACTTAACATTCTAACCAGGAATACGCAGTTGGTAATAAATTTACATCAAATACAGCACTTAGAATCAATTAACCACGCTAATGTCCTGCCGGGATAATTTACCAGGTGATAGTTGCACCCTCCCCTGCGCATTGCCCGATCGCCACAGCGGTAAGCTATGGAATGCGTTAGCTTCTGTGCCATTTTGTGATCGACTCTGGCATACAAGAATTTACCAACCATTGCCGCGGTGGTTATATTCGCATCTTTAAAGCCTGACACCGTCACATTCACCACTCATCTTCTGAATAGTGACATTTTAGCAGTATTTTATGCTAATTCTCGCACAAAATGTGAGCTCCATTCAGATTATGCGTTGCCCGTTAATACTTGATCTTTCGAGGATACACGCTCATAACAATAAGGACCCAGACGCATTTTTGACCTTGATTCGATTGGTTGGCATAACTGAGAAATACAGTTTGACCCTTGTGTTCCCAATGATTCTAACAGGACGGGCATCTCTATGAATATATTCGATCACTATCGTCAGCGCTACGAAGCTGCCAAGGACGAAGAGTTCACACTGCAGGAATATCTTACCATTTGCCGGCAAGATCGCAGTGCTTACGCCAATGCGGCGGAACGACTGTTAATGGCGATTGGTGAGCCAGTGATGGTCGATACTGCCCAGGAGCCGCGTCTTTCCCGTCTGTTTTCCAACCGCGTGATTGCGCGTTATCCGGCGTTTGAAGAGTTCTACGGCATGGAAGAGGCAATTGAACAGATCGTCTCCTACCTCAAACATGCTGCCCAGGGCCTGGAAGAGAAAAAACAGATCCTCTATCTGCTTGGCCCGGTCGGCGGCGGTAAATCCTCGCTGGCAGAACGCCTGAAGTCGCTGATGCAGCGCGTGCCGATCTACGTGCTGAGCGCCGACGGCGAACGAAGCCCGGTTAACGACCATCCTCTGTGCCTGTTTAATCCGCAGGAGGATGCGCAGATTCTGGAAAAAGAGTACAGCGTTCCGCGCCGTTACCTTGGCACCATCATGTCACCGTGGGCCGCTAAACGCCTGCACGACTTCGGCGGCGATATTACCCGCTTCAAAGTAGTGAAGGTCTGGCCGTCAATTCTGGAACAGCTGGCGATTGCCAAAACCGAACCGGGCGATGAAAACAATCAGGATATCTCCGCACTAGTGGGTAAAGTTGACATCCGCAAGCTGGAGAACCACGCGCAGAACGATCCGGACGCCTACGGCTATTCCGGCGCGCTGTGCCGGGCTAACCAGGGGATTATGGAGTTCGTCGAGATGTTTAAAGCGCCGATCAAGGTGCTGCATCCGCTGCTGACCGCCACTCAGGAAGGCAACTATAACGGTACCGAGGGCATCTCCGCCCTGCCGTTTAACGGTATTATCCTTGCGCACTCCAACGAATCGGAGTGGGTGACCTTCCGCAACAACAAGAATAACGAAGCCTTCCTCGACCGCGTCTATATCGTCAAGGTGCCTTACTGCCTGCGCGTGTCTGAAGAGATGAAAATTTACGAGAAGCTGCTGGTCAACAGCGAGCTGACCCATGCACCCTGCGCGCCCGGCACGCTGGAAACGCTGGCCCGCTTCTCAATCCTTTCACGCCTGAAAGAGCCTGAGAACTCCAGCACCTACTCGAAAATGCGCGTGTACGACGGCGAAAGCCTGAAGGATACCGATCCGAAGGCCAAATCATATCAGGAGTATCGCGATTACGCCGGCGTGGATGAAGGGATGAACGGCTTATCCACCCGTTTTGCCTTTAAAATCCTCTCGCGGGTGTTTAACTTCGATCACGCGGAAGTGGCGGCCAACCCGGTGCATCTGTTCTACGTGCTGGAGCAGCAGATCGACCGCGAGCAGTTCCCGCAGGATCAGGCGGAGAAGTATCTGGAACACCTGAAGGGCTACCTGATTCCGAAGTACGCCGAGTTTATCGGCAAGGAGATCCAGACCGCCTACCTGGAGTCGTATTCCGAGTACGGCCAGAACATCTTCGACCGTTACGTCAGCTATGCCGACTTCTGGATCCAGGATCAGGAGTACCGCGACCCGGATACCGGCCAGCTGTTTGACCGCGAAGCGCTGAACGCCGAGCTGGAGAAAATTGAGAAGCCGGCCGGGATCAGTAACCCGAAAGACTTCCGTAATGAGATCGTTAACTTTGTGCTGCGCGCCCGGGCGCACAACAGCGGCCGCAATCCAAACTGGACCAGCTACGAAAAACTGCGCACCGTGATCGAGAAGAAGATGTTTTCCAATACCGAGGAGCTGCTGCCGGTGATCTCGTTTAATGCGAAAACCTCGACCGACGAGCAGAAAAAGCACGATGACTTTGTCGACCGCATGATGGAGAAAGGCTATACGCGTAAACAGGTGCGCCTGCTGTGCGAATGGTATCTGCGGGTAAGAAAATCATCGTAACCGGCGCTATCCTGCACAGGATATGCCTGACAACGGG
The DNA here is from genome assembly GCF_001422605.1 of Erwinia sp. Leaf53. Lineage (NCBI taxonomy): Bacteria > Pseudomonadati > Pseudomonadota > Gammaproteobacteria > Enterobacterales > Erwiniaceae > Erwinia > Erwinia sp. Leaf53. The sequence continues at coordinate 113,829 of NZ_LMLK01000027.1, read as the reverse complement.
CCGGGGGTTCACCTCCGGCCCGAGCTGCAACGGTGTTTGGGGGAGCTATGGCCTACTTTATCGACAGGCGACTGAACGGCAAAAACAAAAGCGCGGTTAACCGCCAGCGTTTTTTGCGCCGCTACAAGTCGCAAATTAAACAGTCAATCGCCGGGGCCATTAACAAGCGTTCGGTTACCGACGTTGAGAGCGGCGAGTCCGTCTCGATCCCGATTGAAGACATCAACGAACCGATTTTTCACCAGGGGCGCGGCGGGGAGCGTTACCGCGTGCACCCCGGCAACGACCATTTCGTGCAGAACGATCGCGTAGAGCGGCCACAGGGCGGCGGCGGTGGCGGCGGTGGCGGTCAGGGCCAGGCCGGCAAGGACGGCGAAGGTCAGGATGAATTTGTTTTCCAGATTTCCAAAGATGAGTACCTCGACCTGCTGTTCGAGGACCTGGCGCTGCCGAACCTGAAGCGCAACCAGCATCGTCAGCTTAACGAGTACAAAACCCACCGCGCGGGGTATACCGCCAACGGCGTACCGGCGAATATCAGCGTGGTGCGCTCGCTGCAGAACTCGCTGGCACGGCGTACGGCAATGACCGCCGGCAAGCGACGTCTGCTGCAGGAGCTGGAAGCCGAACTGCAGCTGGCGGAAACCAGCGAGCCGGCGCAGCTGCTGGAAGAGGAGCGGCTGCGCCAGGAGATTGCGGAACTGCGCGCCCGCATTCAGCGGGTGCCGTTTATCGATACCTTTGACCTGCGCTACCGCAACTATGAGAAGCGCCCGGAGCCGTCCAGCCGCGCGGTGATGTTCTGCCTGATGGACGTGTCCGGCTCGATGGATCAGGCCACCAAGGATATGGCCAAACGTTTTTATATCCTGCTCTATCTGTTCCTGAGCCGCACCTACAAGAACGTCGACGTGGTCTATATTCGCCACCATACGCAGGCGAAAGAGGTCGATGAACAGGAGTTTTTCTATTCACAGGAAACCGGAGGCACCATCGTTTCCAGCGCGCTGAAGCTGATGGCGGAGGTGGTAAAAGAGCGCTACGACCCGGCGCAGTGGAATATCTACGCCGCACAGGCCTCTGACGGCGATAACTGGGCGGATGATTCGCCGCTCTGTCATCAGATTCTGGCGAAAGAGATCCTGCCGGTGGTGCGTTACTACAGCTATATCGAAATTACCCGACGTGCGCACCAGACCCTGTGGCGCGAATATGAACATCTGCAGTCAACCTTCGATAATTTTGCCATTCAGCATATACGTGAGCCGGAGGATATCTATCCGGTGTTCCGTGAACTGTTCCGCAAACAGGTGGAAGAGAGCTATTAACCTCCTGCCCTACCGGCGGCTCCCCGCCGCCGGTCCTGTCAGCAATCCGCTGAAAAAAAAGCAAACTTATCCCCTCAGCGGCCGTTTAGCGTGCTTTTTTTAGGTTACCCTGTTGCAGAGTGCCGTTCTCTGCGCTGATTGGGGTAGACTGGCGTTCAGTTTTTGACTTTTTACCCGCACTTAAAACACACTGTTAAAAAATCATATCACTGCCAGGAGTAGCCCCGATTGGAAGCCAGCGCGATTTACAGTTTATTTATCATTGGTTCAGTGCTGGTTGCCGCAAGCATTCTGCTCAGTTCTTTCTCATCCCGCCTCGGCATTCCGATTCTGGTGATCTTCCTTGCGCTGGGCATGCTGGCCGGCGTCGATGGCATCGGCGGCATCGTTTTTGATAACTATCCGGCCGCCTATCTGATCAGTAACCTGGCGCTGGCGGTGATCCTGCTGGACGGCGGCATGCGCACCCAGGCCAGTTCGTTTCGCGTCGCGCTGGGGCCGGCGCTGTCGCTGGCCACCGTCGGCGTGCTGATCACCGCCGGGCTGACCGGGCTGGCGGCGGCCTGGCTGTTTGACCTGAACCTGATCAACGGCTTCCTGGTCGGGGCGATTATCGGCTCTACCGACGCCGCGGCGGTGTTCTCCCTGCTCGGCGGTAAAGGCCTTAACGAGCGCGTCAGCGCCACGCTGGAGATTGAGTCCGGCAGCAATGACCCGATGGCGGTGTTTCTGACCATCACGCTGATTGAGATGATCCAGCAGGGGCAGACCGGACTGAGCTGGATGTTTGTCGTGCACCTGGTGCAGCAGTTTGGCCTCGGCATCGTGCTGGGCATGGGCGGCGGCTGGGGCATTCAGCAGCTGATTAACCGTATTCCTCTCGCCAGCGGCCTCTATCCGCTGCTGGCGGTCAGCGGTGGCATCCTGGTGTTCGCCCTGACCACGGTGATGGAGGGCAGCGGCATTCTGGCGGTTTACCTGTGCGGCTTTGTGCTGGGCAACCGGCCGATCCGCAACCGCCACGGCATTCTGCAGACCTTTGACGGCATGGCCTGGCTGAGCCAGATCGGCATGTTCCTGGTGCTCGGGCTGCTGGTCAATCCGGCCGATCTGTGGAGTATCGCCCTGCCGGCGATGCTGCTGTCGCTGTGGCTGATTCTGGTCGCCCGCCCGCTGTCAATTCTGGTCGGCCTGCTGCCGTTCCGCGGCTTCAATATCCGCGAACGCTTCTTTATCAGCTGGGTGGGGCTGCGCGGCGCGGTACCGATTATCCTGGCGGTATTCCCGATGATGGCGGGCCTGCCGCACGCATCGCTGTTCTTTAATATCGCCTTCTTCGTGGTGCTGGTGTCGCTGATGGTTCAGGGCACCTCGCTCGGCTACGCCGCGCGTAAGGCGCGGGTGATCGTGCCGCCGACCGCCTCGCCGATCTCGCGCGTCGGGCTGGATATCCACCCGGAGAACCCGTGGGAGCAGTTCGTCTACCAGCTGGGTGCCGATAAGTGGTGCGTCGGTGCCGCGCTGCGCGATCTGAAAATGCCGCGCGAAACGCGCATTGCCGCGCTGTTCCGCGACAACCAGCTGCTGCACCCGACCGGTAACACCCGCCTGCGCGAGGGCGACGTGCTCTGCGTGATCGGCCGCGAACGCGACCTGCCGGACCTCGGTAAGCTGTTCAGCGAGTCGCCGCCGCTGGCGATGGACCAGCGCTTCTTCGGCGACTTTATTCTGCAGGCCACCGCGCGTTTGCATGATATCTCCGAAATTTACGGCATCGATCTGGATGAAGAGACCGATACCCAGCAGACGCTGGGGCAGCTGGTGCTGGAGATGATCGGCGGCGCACCGGTGGTCGGGGACCAGGTAGAGTGGAAAAACATGGTCTGGACCGTGGCAGAGAAAGCGGACAATGAAATCGTTAAGATTGGCGTTCGGGTGCAGGAAGATCGGGATTAATCCTGGCTAATTGCCGCCCCTGTGCGGCAATTAGCCACTATGCTTACTGCTGATGTTGTTTAACTGAGGAGTAAAGCATGGGAAATATCGTCAAAATTGGTCGCTATGACGTGGTCGACGCCGAGCTGGACGGGCAGCATTTCAACACCGTCAGCATCCCCTGCCACACCAATCCGGGGCTGTGCGTGCAGCTGGACGGATGGGACGCGCAGACCAGCGTACCGGCGATCGTCGATGGCAAATCCGTCGATCTGGCGCTGGGCCATTACGATACATCGTCCGACCGCTGGATCCTCAATAAACCCGCCTGAAGCCGGCTGATTACCGTTTAACGCCATGAACGGTAATCAGCCCGCCCGTAACGCAGTCAGGTTTACCCTGACTTATTTTCACTTTTTGCTTTTCTTTTCCTGCGCTTAAAACTACCCTGTGCGGCTCGCTTCAAAATGGACACCTGCCTGTTATGCAAAAATTCACGCTGCTGCTGCTCAGCCTGGTGCTGCTTGCACCGCTGGGCATCGATCTCTATCTGCCCACCTTGCCGGAGATCGCCGCCGGGCTGAACACCCCGGTCAGCCTGATCCAGACCACCATCCCGCTGTTTCTGCTGGTGATGGGGCTGGGGCAGATCGTTGCCGGCCCGCTGGTGGATAATCTCGGACGTAAACCGATCGCCCTGATCGGCCTGCTGCTCTACGTCGGCGGCAGCATCCTCGCCGCCACCGCCACCGCCTGGCCGCAGTTCCTCGGCGCGCGCATTATCCAGGGCTGCGCCGTATGCTGTACCGCCGTGGTGGCCTTCAGCGGCGTCCGCGACCGCCTGGACGGTGACGACGCGGCGCGCGCCTACGGTTTTCTCAACGGCGCGCTGAATATCGTGCCGGCGCTGGCCCCGCTGCTTGGAGGTATCCTCGCGGAAGCCTTTGGCTGGCGTGCGAACTTCTGGTTCCTCACCGCCTACGCGGTGGCGATCGGCGTGCTGGTAGTGTTTTTCCTGCCCGAAACCCGCCCGGCCAACACGCAGAAGGTCAGCGGCCTGCCGCTGGGGCAGTACCTGGCGATCCTGCGCCAGCGGCGCTTCCTTGCCTTCGCCTTTGCTAACGCCGGCGCGCTGGGTATGGTGCTGACCTACGTCTCGCTGGCGCCGCACGTGCTGATGACCGAAGGCCGGCTCAGCCCGCTGGCGTTCTCCATCGCCTTCGGCGCCAACGGCTTCTGGATTATGGCCGTCAGCGTGGTGGTCAATAAGGTGATCCGCAAGCTGGGGCGGCCGGTGTGCCTGGCCATCGGCGCGCTGGCGATGCTGCTGGGGTGCGCGATGCTGATCGGCGGCATGCTGCTGTTCCCGGCAAGTCTGCAGAACCACTGGGCGCTGTATATGCTGCCGGTGGCGGTGTCGGTAGCCGGTCTGGCCTTTACCGTCGGCCCGGCTACCAGCTACGCGCTGGAGCCTTACCAGCAGCAGGCCGGTGTGGCCTCGGCGCTGGCCGGGTTTATTCAGATGGCAGGGGGATCGTCGGCGGGTCTGCTGGTGATGGCGCTGCCGCTGGCGGAGAAGAACGCGCTGGCGCTGATGATGCTGCTGGGCGCGCTGCTGGCGTTTTTCGCCTGGCGCACCAGCAAATCAGCGCGCGGTACGATTACCGCGCTCTGATCGTTACTTTACGATAACCGGTACCCGTGGGGCCAGCGCGCACATCAGCTCGTAGCCCACGGTACCGGACGCCGCAGCCACATCGTCTATCTTCACGTTATTGCCCCACAGCTCAACCTTGCTGCCGATACCCGCCTGCGGGCACGGCGTCAGGTCGACAGTGATCATATCCATCGACACCCGGCCGACGACCTGCGTCATCACACCCTCCACGCACACCGGCGTGCCGGTCGGCGACAGGCGCGGATAGCCATCGGCATAACCGCATGCCACCACGCCGATGCGCTGGGCAGAGGCCGCGCGGTAGTGGCCGCCGTAGCCGACTGCGTCGCCTGCGTTCAGCTGCTGCACGCCGATAATCTCGCTGCTTAAGGTCATCACCGGCTGCAGCCCGCTGTCGGCGATGTCCTGCCACTGACCGCTGGGTGACGCGCCATAAAGGATAATGCCGGGGCGCACCCAGTCATGATGGGTGTGTGGGTGCCACAGCGTGGCTGCCGAGTTGGCCAGCGAGCGCGGGCACTGTAATCCTTCTGCCGCCTGCTCAATGCGCTTTAACGGCTCAACGATGCCCTCTGCGGTTTCGGCGGCGGCGAAATGTGCCATCAGCGTCATCTCACCGACGTTGTCCAGCGCGCGCAGCTGCTGCCACGCCTGATGCACCTGCTCAGGCGGGAAGCCAAGGCGGTTCATGCCGCTGTTCACCTTCAGGTAGATATCAATCGGCGCGCTGAGTCGGGCCTCGGCCAGCGCCGCAATCTGCCACGCGCTGTGCACGCTGGTGGTCAGCCGGTAGCGGTCCAGTAGCGCCAGATCCTGTGAATGGAAGAACCCCTCCAGCAGCAGGATCGGTTTTTGCCACCCCAGCTCGCGCAGCAGCACCGCCTCTTCCAGGTTCAGCAGGGCGAAGCCGTCGGTCTCCTGCAGGCTCTGCCAGACGCGTTCGATACCGTGACCGTAAGCGTTGGCCTTCACCACCGACCACAGGCGCGAACCCGCGGCCGCGCGGCGGGCGACCGCCAGGTTATGCCGCAACGCGGCGCTGTCAATCGTTGCGACAATCGGGCGTGACATAGTAACTCCTTGTACCAGCAATACGATAAGTTAACGCACAGGCGCGCTGTGCAGGGGGCGAACGGCCGGGGTATAGCCGGGCAGATAGCGCATCACCGACAGGTCGTCGGCGGCAATATCCGGTGTTTTACCGGAGATCAGGTCCGCCAGCAGCTGGCCGGATCCGCAGGCCATCGTCCAGCCCAGAGTACCATGACCGGTATTAAGGAACAGGTTTTTCAATGGGGTACGACCGACAATCGGCGTACCATCCGGCGTCATCGGGCGCAGCCCGCTCCAGAACGTAGCCTGTTCAATATGCCCGCCCTGCGGATAGAGATCGCGCACCACCATCTCCAGCGTGGCGCGGCGTGCCGGCAGCAGCTGGCTGTTAAACCCGACGATTTCGGCCATGCCGCCGACGCGGATGCGGTTATCAAAACGGGTAATCGCCACTTTATAGGTTTCATCCAGCACCGTAGAGACCGGCGCGGCCTGCTCATCGCGGATTGGAATGGTCAGCGAGTAGCCCTTCAGCGGATAGACCGGCACCTTCACCAGATTGTCCAGCAGCCCGGTGGAAAACGACCCCAGCGCCACCACGTAGCTGTCGGCGGTGATAATCTCATCGCCGCACTTCACCCCGCAGATCTGATTGCCCTCCTGCAGCAGCGCGTCGATGCTCAGGTTGTAGCGGAAGGTGACGCCGGCCTCCGCCGCCATCGCCGCCAGCCGTTGGGTGAACAGCTGGCAGTCCCCTGTTTCATCGTTGGGCAGGCGCAGACCGCCGGTCAGCTTGTGCGCGGTCGCCGCCAGCGCCGGCTCGACGCTGGCCAGCCCGGCGGCCTCCAGAAGCTGATAAGGCACCCCCGCCTCTTTCAGCACCGCAATATCCTTGCTGGCGCTAAGGAACTGCTGCTCGGTGCGGAACAGCTGCAGGGTGCCGCCCTGGCGGCCTTCATAGGCGATTCCGGTCTGCTCGCGCAACGTTTTCAGGCAGTCACGACTGTACTCAGCGATACGAACCATACGGGCTTTGTTCTGCTGATAGTGGCGCATATCGCAGTTGCGCAGCATCTGCCACATCCACTGCAGCTGGAAGCGGCTGCCGTCGAGGCGGATCGCCAGCGGCGCGTGGCGCTGGAACATCCACTTCACCGCTTTCAGCGGCACGCCGGGCGCGGCCCAGGGGGCGGCATAGCCGGGAGAGATCTGTCCGGCGTTGCCCGCGCTGGTTTCCAGCGCCGCACCCGACTGGCGATCGATAACCGTGACCTGATGGCCGGCCTGGGCCAGATACCAGGCGCTGGCCACGCCAACCACTCCACTCCCAAGGATGACAATACGCATAGCGACTCCGCATAACAGGTTGAAAGGGTATTTCACTGCAACCTGGCCTGATTGGCGGTGTAAAACACCAATGACCACCCACAGACCACCGCAGTAAATTTCACATATTTTTCACAGTTTCAGTGAAAAAAAACAAGATACCCCACACAATTAAGTCAAAAATCCTGCTTTACCGGCCTTATCAGCATCAGAAAGCCATTTTCAGGACAAAAAAACCCAATTTCAGCAGAAAGTTATTGCACCATAGTTTGCGCTTATATACAGAACTTTATTCTGAAAATGACCATCAAAATCAGCTTTCACATTATGTTGCGGTCTTTTTTATAACGACTCTGTATTTTCTGCCAAATATTTCATTTGTTTTCAGCACAGGGATAAGAGACAGTGAACTATCATTGAGAAGACTGGCTTTAATTCCAGACCCGCCACGCGTGTTTTCACGCCAGCGCGTTGCCATGAAAACGGACGTTTTGCCGCTACGTGAAGTACCGCAGATACCGGTTTTATAAAAAGGGGTGCGCTATGACCATGATCTTTGACCAGCCAACCACGACCCGCCAACGCCTCAGTGACGGTCCCGACTGGACCTTCGACCTGCTGGACGTCTATTTGAAAGAGATCGACCGGGTAGCGAAATCTTACCGCCTGGACACCTACCCCCATCAGATTGAGGTGATCACCTCCGAGCAGATGATGGATGCCTACTCGAGCGTCGGCATGCCGATCAACTACGCCCACTGGTCGTTTGGTAAAAAGTTTATCGAAACCGAACAGCGTTATAAGCACGGGCAACAGGGGCTGGCCTATGAGATCGTCATCAACTCTAACCCCTGCATCGCCTACCTGATGGAAGAAAACACCATCACCATGCAGGCGCTGGTGATGGCGCACGCCTGTTATGGCCATAACTCCTTCTTCAAAAATAACTATCTGTTCCGCAGCTGGACGGACGCCAGCTCGATCGTCGATTATCTGATTTTTGCCCGTAACTACATCAGCGAATGTGAGGAGCGCTACGGCCAGGAACAGGTGGAACGCCTGCTGGACTCCTGCCACGCGCTGATGAACTACGGCGTCGACCGTTATAAACGCCCGCAAAAAATCTCCCTGCAGGAGGAGAAAGCGCGGCAGAAAAGCCGTGAGGAATATCTGCAGAGCCAGGTGAATATGCTGTGGCGCACCCTGCCGCGGCGCGAGCGCGAAGAGGCACAGTTTGCTGCCGCGCGCTATCCGGCCGAGCCGCAGGAGAACCTGCTGTACTTTATGGAGAAAAACGCCCCGCTGCTCGAACCCTGGCAGCGTGAGTGCCTACGCATCGTCAGAAAGGTCAGCCAGTATTTTTACCCGCAGAAGCAGACCCAGGTGATGAACGAAGGCTGGGCCACCTTCTGGCACTACACTATCCTCAACCATCTCTATGACGAGGGCAAAGTGTCCGAACGCTTTATGCTGGAGTTTCTGCACAGCCACACCAACGTGGTGTTTCAGCCGCCGTATAACAGCCAGTGGTATAACGGCATTAACCCCTACGCGCTCGGCTTTGCCATGTTCCAGGATATTAAGCGCATCTGTCAGGAGCCTACCGAGGAGGACCGTTACTGGTTCCCGGACATTGCCGGTAAGGACTGGCTGGAGACGCTGCACTTTGCGATGCGCGAGTTTAAGGATGAGAGCTTTATCAGCCAGTTCCTGTCGCCAAAGGTGATGCGTGACCTGCGCCTGTTTACGGTGATGGACGATGACCGCAATAACTACCTGGAGATCGCGGCGATCCACGACGAGGCCGGCTACCGCGCCATCCGCCAGCAGCTGTCGGCGCAGTACAATCTGAGCAATCTGGAGCCGAATATTCAGGTATGGGACGTCGATCTGCGCGGCGATCGTTCGCTGACGCTGCGCTACGTGCCGCACAACCGCGCGCCGCTGGACAAAAGCCGCCGTGAAGTGTTGAAACACGTCCACCGCCTGTGGGGGTTTGACGTGCACCTGGAGCAGCAGAATGAAGATGGCGGTACCGAACTGCTCGACCGCTGCCCGCCGCGGCCGGGTGTCCCGCTGTAACGCAGCCCGCATGAAAAAAGCCGGTCAGCTTACGCTGACCGGCTTTTTACTGGGCGTTCCGCTTAGCGGCGCGGCGGCGGCAGATCGGTCGGCATGTTGACCTGCATGGCGTGCCAGATCTCACCGCTGCGGCGGCCGTAGTCACGCACGCTGTCCACCACCTGTTCATAGTCACCGCTCTGGCAGTAGCCGAGCAGCTGCTGATAGAAATCTCGCGCCAGCTGCCGGGCTTCCGGATTGGAGAAGTAGTGGCGCCCGACGCGGGTATACAACCCCTTCAGTCCGTTGAGGATTAGCCCGTAAATAGGGTTGCCTGACGCGAAGGCCAGCCCACGGAAGATGTTGTAATCAAGTTCGGTGTAGGCTTCGGCGTGATCGTCCGCCAGTGCTGCCGTCTCCAGCACCTCACGCGCTTTATCCGGGTGGTTGTGAATCGCACGACGGATAAAGATCGACGAAATATTGGTGCGAACGGAGAGCAGGTTGTCAATTAACTGCGGCACGCTGTCGTGGTCAAGCCGCGCCAGAGTTTCCAGAATATTCAGGCCGGAGGTTTCCCAGAAGTTGTTCACTTTGGTTGGTTTGCCGTGCTGAATTGTCAGCCAGCCGTCACGCGCCAGGCGCTGCAGCACTTCACGCAGCGTGGTACGTGTTACCCCAATCAGCTCAGAGAGTTCGCGTTCGGCGGGAAGAATAGAACCTGGCGGGAAACGGCTGTTCCAGATACTTTCAATAATGTACTCTTCAGCGAAACCCGCAGGGCTCTGCGCCTTAATAACCATAGCGTTTTGTTTCCGGCTACAAAATTTCAGCTCATCATAGCAGACCCCCCCTGCAACACCTAGTTAGCCACTACGTAAAAAGGCGATCCCCTGCAAAAAAAAGCAACGCGGTTTCACCTGTTTACCGCCCAAACGGGTCCGGTTAGCGGGGTCGCCAGCGGCTGAACCGCCCACGTGCGCTGCAGGCAACGTTTTTTAAACCGAAGTTTAATTCAGGTCATCCTGATGCTTAAAATTTAGGGTGCCGAGGCTCTCATCGCCGGCGTTTTGGTTTACACTGCCGGTTCAACGCTTACTACATGGACAGACTTATGTTGAGATATTTGAATCGCTGCTCGTACGGCCGGGGCGCCTGGCTGTTGATGGCGTTTACGGCTTTTTTACTTGAAATGGTTGCGCTGTACTTTCAACACGTGATGGGGCTAAAACCGTGCGTAATGTGTATTTATGAGCGCTGCGCGCTGTTTGGTGTGATGGGTGCCGGCATCGTCGGGGCCGTTGCGCCAAAAACGCCGCTGCGCTGGGTAGCGATTGCGGTCTGGCTTTACAGTGCCTGGGAAGGGGTGCGTCTCTCCTGGGAACATACCATGATGCAGCTTCACCCTTCTCCGTTTGTCACCTGTGATTTTGCCGCGCGCTTCCCGTCCTGGCTGCCGCTGGACAAGTGGCTGCCGTCGGTGTTTGTTGCCAGCGGCGACTGTGCTGAAAAAGGCTGGACCTTCCTGACGCTGAGCATGCCACAGTGGATGGTGGGCATTTTTGCCGCCTACCTGCTGGCCGGCGTGCTGGTGCTGATTGCCCAGGCCTTCCGGCCGAAACGCCGCGATCTGTTCAACCGCTGATACCGTCTGAGCCAGTGCGCTGGCTCAGATCTCCCCTAATTATTTGCCGTACCAGCGCGGGCGGTTAATGATGTGCTCTTCCCAGTCCACCACTTCACTCTCATGCACCGCAATATGGCGCACCGAAATGCGCGCCGCATGCATCGCCGCGCGCGAACCGTGGCGCAGCGGGTGCCACGCCGGCAGCGTCTTGCCCTCTGCCAGCACACGATAGGCGCAGCTGGGCGGCAGCCAGGCGAAGGTCGGCAGATTATCCCGCGTCAGTTTGATACAGTCCTCTTCCAGCTCAAAACGCCGCTCGTAGTTACGGCACTGGCAGGTTTTAATATTGAGCTGGTTACAGGCGACGTTGGTGAAATAGATTTCATCGGTGTCCGCATCCTGCAGCTTGTTCAGGCAGCACTGGCCACAGCCGTCACACAAGGACTCCCACTCTTCGTCGCTCATTTGTTCCAGCGTTTTACGCTGCCAGAAAGGGGTATCAGTCATGTTGGGATCCGCTTAAGTGTAAAAAACCCGACTCTTATAGAGGGTTTGGCGGTCGGATGCAAGGGCGGGGTTTCAGGCTGCCGCAAGGGCGGCAGCACCATGGCAGGGTTACAGTACGCGGGTAGTGAGGCTGCGGCCTCCCAGCGATACCTCCAGACGGTCACCGGACACCATCGGCCCGACGCCCTCCGGCGTGCCGGTCAGGATTACGTCCCCGGCGCGCAGGGTAAAGAACTGGCTCATATAGGCAATCAGCGGCAGGATGCGGTGGATCATATCCGCGGTGCTGCCCTGCTGACGGAGCTCGCCGTTGACGACCAGCTGCAGTTCGACGTTCTGCGGGTCATGGTCAAATTCAGCGACGGGGATAAAACCGGAGATCGGGCAGGAGTTGTCAAAGGCCTTGGCTTTTTCCCACGGCTGGCCGGCTTTTTTACACCCCGCCTGCACGTCACGCAGCGTCAGATCCAGCGCCACGCCGTAACCGGCAATCGCCTGCGCCACGTGTGCTTCCGTCGCCTGCTTCAGCGTTGCGCCGATCAGCACCGCCAGCTCGACTTCATGGTGCACCGCACCGAGGTTAGCCGGAATCGACAGCGGCTGTTTGATGTCGCACAGCGCCGTTTCCGGCTTGATAAACAGCACCGGCTCGGTCGGGGTGACGCTGCCCATCTCTTTAATGTGTCTGGCATAGTTGCTTCCGACGCAGACCACCTTGCTCACCGGATAATCCAACAACGCGCCCTGCCAGTTGTGATGCTGATACATACTGTTCCCCTGCATGATGCGCGAGCGGTCAGCCTTGGCGACGACCATCGCGCGTTAAGTGTGCGGCCGCACCGGCGATGTGCCGATACCCTGAACAAAATAATAAGCCCGATTGCCCGGTGCCGGGCGACAGAAATTGTTTTAAAGCGTAAATGAGCAGCGGACAGCAGGCTGCAAATGAACGTTATTTAACGCCATCCTCATTTTTCAGATGGCTCTTAAGCAGGCTTTCAATCGGCGGTGGGATTTGTAAATAAAAACCCTCATCGCGTAATGCGGTTTTAACCTTATCAATATCTGCGCTAACCAGCTTGCGGCTGCCGTCCAGCGGCAACAGCATCGCCAGCTGCGGCTTACCGAACCCCTGCATCAGCGCCTCAGGCACCCGCGAGAAATCGTCCTTTTTTTCGACATAAAGATAAGTCTGGTCGCGCTTTGGACTTCTGTAGATCACACAAAACATATTTTTTACTCGAATTAACCTGGAAGGTGACTTGCCTGAATATTACAGTAACTATAACATGCTTGCAGACCTTCGGAATATTGTCCTGCCATGATTAGCTGGCACAACGTGCCGCCGATTAAGTAAGGATGAGAAATAACAGGACTGAGCGGGACAGATGTCACAATCGCCAATCGAGTTTAAAGGCAGCAGTTTCACGCTGTCAGTCGTTCATTTGCACCACACCGATCCTGAAACCGTGCGCAGAGCGCTGGCGGCGAAGGTGAGTCAGGCACCGGCGTTTCTGAAAAATGCGCCGGTTGTGGTCAACGTCTCTGCGCTGCCAAACAACATTAACTGGCGGCTGATGCAGCAGGCGATCCTGTCTACCGGGTTGCACATTGTCGGCATCAGCGGCTGTAAAGATGAACAGCTGAAGCGCATCATTGCCCGTTCCGGGCTGCCGGTGTTGAGCGAAGGCAAGGAGCAGAAGCCGGAGCCGGCCCCTGAACCTGCGCCTGCACCGGTCGCGGTGCCTGAACCGGTTGAAGAGAGCGCCCGTACCCGGGTGATCGCTACCCCTGTCCGTTCCGGGCAACAAATCTATGCCAAAAACTGTGACCTGATCGTCACCAATAACGTGAGTGCCGGCGCAGAGCTGATTGCGGATGGCAATATTCATATTTACGGCATGATGCGCGGCAGGGCCCTGGCCGGTGCCGGCGGTGATAAAAATTGCCAGATTTTTTGTACCCACCTGTCAGCCGAGCTGGTCTCTATCGCCGGTGAATACTGGATTATGGATCAAATTCCGGCTGAGTTTTTTGGGAAAGCGTCCCGTCTGCGTCTTGCAGACGGCGCATTGACTATACAGACACTGAACTGAGCAAGGCTCACTCTTTTCTTTTCTTAAGGAAAATCATTTTATGGCACGCATTATTGTTGTTACATCTGGTAAAGGAGGCGTCGGTAAAACCACCTCCAGCGCGGCCATCGCTACCGGTTTAGCGCAGAAAGGTAAAAAGACCGTGGTGATCGATTTCGACATTGGTCTGCGCAACCTGGATCTGATCATGGGCTGCGAGCGGCGCGTGGTGTATGACTTTGTTAACGTAATTCAGGGTGATGCCACGCTGAACCAGGCGTTAATTAAAGACAAACGTACCGAAAACCTGTTTATCCTGCCGGCGTCGCAAACCCGTGATAAAGACGCGTTGACCCGCGACGGCGTGGAGAAGGTGCTGGACGATCTCGGCAAGATGGACTTTGATTTTATCGTCTGTGACTCGCCGGCCGGCATCGAAACCGGTGCGCTGATGGCGCTCTATTTCGCCGACGAAGCCATTATCACCACCAACCCGGAAGTCTCTTCGGTACGCGATTCGGACCGTATTCTGGGGATCCTTTCGTCAAAATCCCGCCGGGCCGAAAACAGCCAGGACCCGATTAAAGAGCACCTGCTGCTGACCCGCTACAATCCGGGCCGCGTCAGCCGTGGTGATATGCTGAGCATGGAAGACGTGCTGGAAATTCTGCGCATCCCGCTGGCCGGCGTTATTCCGGAAGACCAGTCCGTGCTGCGCGCCTCCAACCAGGGTGAACCGGTGATCCTTGATGCCGAGTCTGATGCCGGCAAAGCCTATGCCGATACCGTTGCCCGCCTGCTCGGAGAAGAACGTCCCTTCCGCTTCATTGAAGAAGAGAAGAAGGGTTTCCTGAAACGCCTGTTTGGGGGATAAACCATGGCCTTACTCGATTTCTTTTTATCCCGAAAAAAGAACACAGCCAACATAGCCAAGGAACGGCTGCAGATCATCGTTGCAGAACGCAGGAGGGGCGACAGTGAGCCCCACTATCTGCCGCAGCTGAAGAAAGATCTGTTGGAGGTGATCTGCCGTTACGTGAAGATTGACCCGGAGATGCTGAGCGTGAAGCTGGATCAAAAAGAGGATGATATTTCGATTCTCGAGCTGAACGTCACCTTACCGGAAGCGGAAGACGCCCCGAAATGACCGACGGCTGCTCATGATATTCCCCTGCTGTCAGGCAGGGGAATATCGCGTTTAACCCGCCGCCAGCAGGCGGTTGATCTCCGGCTCCAGCAGCGCCCCGCGCCAGCCATCCACCAGCTCCGGCTTATGCTCCTGCGGTTTTAACTTCCAGTACCAGCTCAGCAGCTGATTGATCTGACGGCGTGACGCCAGCAGCTCAGGGCTGACGCCGTGCTTTTCTGCCGTCTCGGCCACCAGCGCCTTCAGCGCCTTAAATATCTGTTTGTACTGCGGCTGATCGATCAGATTTACCAGCGGAGCCGGCAGCGCCTCTTCCGGCAGGGCCTCCGCCTGAGCCACCAGCGCCAGCAGCGCGCGACCGTGGAAGCGGATCTCCTGCCCCGGTACGCCCAGGTGCTCCAGTTCACCGAGCGAACCCGGCAGATAGCGCGCTACCTTCCACAGGTTCTCTTCGCGCACCACAAAATTAACCGCCATATCTTTTTCACGTGCCAGGTTCAGCCGCCAGGCTCCCAGCAGACGCAGTGCCGCCAGCTGACGCGGACGCAGCTGCCATGCATTGGTCATTTCACGCCAGGCTTCCTGCGGATCGAGCTGGGCGGTGCGGCGCTGACACAGCAGGCGGCACTCATCCAGCGCGGCGGCCATCTGGCCGGCGGCCTCGGTTTCCGCCATCAGCTTGTGGGCAACCGGCAGCAGATAGAAGACGTCCGCCGCCGCGTAGACGCACTGTTTTTCGGTCAGCGGGCGCGCCAGCCAGTCGGTACGCGACTCGCTCTTGTCCAGCGCGATGCCGGTAAAAGACTCGACGATGGTGGCAAAGCCGCAGCTGAGCGGACGTCCGCTGAACGCCGCGAGGATCTGGGTGTCGATCATCGGCTGCGGCAGCACGCCAAACTGGTGCAGAAACACCTCAAGATCTTCGCTACCGGCGTGCAGAAACTTGGTTACCCCGGCGTCCAGCAGCAGGTCGCGGAACGGCGTCCAGTCACCGATGGTGAGCGGGTCAATCAGCGAGATGGTTTCGCCGTCAAATAGCTGGATCAAGCCAAGGCGGGGATAGTAGGTACGGGTACGGACAAATTCGGTATCCAGCGCCAGCGCGGGTACCTGACGGGCACGCAGGCAGACTTCGGCCAGCGCGTCATCGGTGGTGATCATGGTGTAATTCAAAATTGCATTCTCTCGCCGCAGCGCTGGTTCAGGCCGCGGTCAGCTGGCATTAACGGTTAACGGCCGGGACCCCGGCCGTTAGGTTTTCTGTTCAGGCCGCCGTTGAGCCGGCCTGTTTAATGACTTCATCCCGCAGTTCACGGCGCAGGATCTTGCCGACGTTGGTTTTGGGCAGCTCGTCGCGGAATTCCACGATCCTCGGCACCTTATAGCCGGTCAGGTGTTTTTTGCAGTGGGCGATCAGCTCCTGTTCGCTCAGCGACGGATCCTTCTTAACCACGCAAATTTTGACCGCTTCACCACTGACCTCGCTCGGTACGCCAATGGCAGCGGCTTCGCGCACCTTAGGATGCAGCATCAGCACGTCTTCAATCTCATTCGGATAGACGTTAAAGCCGGAGACGAGGATCATATCTTTTTTGCGATCGATAATACGCATAAAGCCTTCAGGGTCAACGGTAACAATATCGCCGCTGCGAAGCCAACCGTTTCTCATCACCTCGTCGGTGGCGTCCGGCCGCTGCCAGTAGCCGAGCATCACCTGCGGCCCTTTAATGCACAGCTCGCCCGGCTCCCCTTCCGGCACGTCGTTGCCGGCGTCATCGACCAGGCGGATGTCGGTCGAGGGCACCGGCAGGCCGATGCTGCCGTTGTGGCACTTAATATCATAGGGGTTCACCGAGACCAGCGGCGAGCACTCCGTCAGGCCGTAGCCCTCCAGCAGATAGTGGCCGGTGAGCTTTTCCCAGCGCTCGGCGACCGCCTTTTGTACCGCCATGCCGCCGCCTGCCGACAGGCTGAGGGACGAGAAATCGAGCTGATTAAAGTTGGCGTCGTTGAGCAGCGCGTTAAACAGGGTGTTCACCCCGGTGATGGCGGTGAAAGGATAGCGCGCCAGCTCCTTCACCAGCCCCGGGATATCGCGAGGATTGGTGATCAGCAGGTTGGCCCCGCCCAGATCGATAAACAGCAGGCAGTTCACCGTCAGCGCAAAGATATGGTACAGCGGCAGCGCGGTGACCACCGTCTCCTGCCCCTCTTTCAGCAGTGAGCCATAGGTGGCGCGGCTCTGTTCGAGGTTGGCCTGCATATTGCGATGGGTAAGCATCGCCCCTTTGGCCACGCCAGTGGTGCCGCCGGTATACTGCAGAAACGCCAGGTCGTCGTTGGTAATCGCCGGTTTCTGATAAGGCAGTTCTGCGCCGCGCTGCAGCACGTGGCGGAACGAAATCGCCCCCGGCAGATGGTACTTCGGCACCATTTTTTTAATGTATCTGACCACAAAATTCACCAGCGTGCCTTTGACCGGCGAAAGCTGGTCACCCAGCCGGGTGAGGATCACGTGTTTGACCGCGGTGCGGGCCACCACTTTTTCCAGCGTATGGGCAAAATTCGAGACGATAACAATCGCGCTGGCACCGCTGTCGTTGAGCTGATGCTCCAGCTCGCGCGGGGTGTACAGCGGATTAACGTTGACCACGATCATACCGGCGCGCAACACGCCGAACAACGCCACCGGATACTGCAGCAGGTTTGGCATCATCAGCGCCACGCGGTCGCCCTTCTTCAACCCCAGCTCCTGCTGCAGGTAGGCGGCGAACGCCCGGCTGCGCGCGTCCAGCTGCGCGTAGGTCATGCTCTGGCCCATATTGATAAAGGCGGTCTGCTGCGCGTAACGGGCAGAAGCGTACTCGAACAGGTCGATTAGAGAAGCATAACGATCGGCATTAATTTCAGCCGGAACATCGGCGGGGTAACGTTTTAACCAAACCTTATGCAAGCTATCACCTCGGAAACTATTATTGGTTGTCATCGCAGCCTCGGCACGTCGGCATTTGTTAACATTATTTTAACTCAGCGTACCAGTTTGCTGAGCAAACTGTTAAGAGGTTGCGAAGCCCATCACTAAATTTCTCCGTCAGGGAGAAAACAGATAAAAAAAAGGCATATCCGCCATCACACAGCGGATATGCCGTGAATCAGTCCGCACAGGCCGCCTATTCGGTCAGAATGGTCTGTACCTGGGAAGGGCCGGTATTGTAATAGAAGGCCGGTGGTGGCCCCCAGTAGCCGCCACGGTGGCGATAGCCCGGTCCGTACCAGATCCACGGGTCGATCGGTGCCGGTGGTGAAACAATCTGCTGCACCCGGTGCCAGCGCTGGTAGCCGCTAACGTTAACCACCACAAAGTTATAGGACGCGCCGTTGATGCTGCCCTTCTCGGTGCCTTTGATCGGGCCGACCACCGTCACCATCTGGTCGCGGAAATCGACCGGATCGACAAAGCCGTTAATGTCGGCATAAATGCGGCCGATCGAGGCGGACCCCAGACGCGGACGGGCCCCCTCATCCAGCGGCATGGCGGCGATCTCCAGCCGGGTTTTACCGGTCTGGTTGAGCACGTTGACCACCTTGCCGCCGAAGCGCGACTCCTGGCCGGTAAACAGCTGCGGCGCGCCCAGCACGCGGGCCAGGTCCTGCTGCGGCACCGGCGACGAACCTTTGATCGAATCCGGCACGCTGACGCAGCCGGCCAGCAGCAGCGCGGCCGCCAGCAGCAGGCTGCCGGGTAAAAGAGCGGTTCTACGCATTATGTTGTTCTCCCCTGATAACATCACTCTTTTGACTGCACGCGCTGCAAATAGTTGCCGTAACGTTAGTCGCGGCCCGGTAATTTTTTCCACGCCACTTCATTGCGCAGATAGGTCGGCTCGGCGTGTTCCGGTGCTACGCTCAGGCCCGCGGCCAGCGCCTGTACGGCCAGCGGCAGCATATCCTGCGCGCACGGCAGCTCTACCGAACTCATCGTCAGCGTCAGCGGGCTGGCCTCTGCCAGCTGCGGCCAGGCCTTCCAGCCGGTACCGGCGCAGGCCCAGTCACCCTCCAGCGCCGCCATCCGCGCCGCGGCGGCCTCCGGTTTCAACACCGCTTCACTCTGCTCACCCTGCCAGACGCCGTGCGCATCGCGCTGATATTCCGCCCAGTAGACTTCCCCCATGCGGGCGTCGATCGCCACCAGCACCCGGGTTGCCCCGTGCAGCCGCCAGGCGCTCTCGGCCATGGTTTTCAGCGTGGAGACACCCACCAGCGGCAGCCCGGCACCCAGCGCCAGCCCCTGCGCGATACCTATTCCAATGCGTACGCCGGTAAAGCTGCCCGGCCCGCGGCCAAACGCCAGCGCGTCAAGCTGCTGCAGCTGCAGTTCACCCTGCTGCAGGATCTGCTGCACCAGCGGCAGAATGCGCTGGGTATGTTCGCGGGCGCAGAGTTCAAAATGCGCCAGCTGCTGCTGGCCGTTGAGCAACGCAACCGAGCAGGCTTCCGTGGCGGTATCAATGGCTAAAATTCGCGTGGACATCGCAACCTCTGGGGATAAAATTTTTCGGCGCGCATGATAGCATAGCGCGCGGTGAATTACTGCTGCGTCAGCGGTTTAAGAAAGTCGATGGCGCGGGCCAGATCGCGGGTGCGCGGCGCCGGCGGCAGGCTGTTTAAAAACACCGCACCGTACGGGCGCATCACCAGCCGCCCGTCGCAGATCACCAGCACGCCGCGATCGGAGACGTCGCGGATCAGCCGCCCCACCCCCTGCTTCAGGGTGATCACCGCATCCGGCAGCTGCACGTCGTCAAAAGGCTCGCCGCCGCGCAGCTTACAGTCTTCCATGCGCGCCTTCAGCAGCGGATCGTCCGGTGAGGTGAACGGCAGCTTGTCAATGATCACCAGCGACAGCACGTCGCCGCGCACGTCCACCCCTTCCCAGAAGCTGCTGGTGGCCACCAGCAGCGCGTTACCCAGGCTGACGAACTGATGCAGCAGCTGGCCTTTGCTGGTCTCCCCCTGCAGCAGCACCGGCAGCGTCAGGGTGGCGCGAAACTCCGCAGCCACCTCGCGCATCACCTGATGCGAGGTACAGAGAAAGAAGCAGCGCCCGCCGTTGGCCTCGATCAGCGGGCGTAGCGTGCGCGCCAGCAGCCGTGCGCCACCCGGCTGGTTGGGCACCGGCAGGTTACGCGGCACGCACAGCAGCGCCTGCTGCGCGTAGTCAAACGGGCTGTCGAGGATCAGCGTCTCGGCCTCGCCAACGCCCAGCCGCTCGACGAAGTGCCCCATCTGGCCGTTGACCGCCAGGGTGGCCGAGGTGAAGATCCAGCTGGCCGGGCGCTCGTCCATCACCTCACGGAAGCGTTCGGAGACGGAGAGCGGGGTCAGCGCCAGAATAAAGTGGCGGGCGTTACATTCGTACCAGTAGCTGAAGCCCGGCTGGTCAACCTGTTTCAGCCGCTTAAGCCGGCCACGGTAGAGCGCCGCGCGCTCAAAGGCCGCGTCGAGCAGCGCCGAGCGGCCCAGCGACAGTTTAGCCACGTCGTAACAGAGCTCCAGCGCATCGTCCAGCAGCAGCAGCGCGCGCTGAATGTTTTTATCCGCCAGCAGATCGCGCAGGTTACCGCGAAAGCCGGGATCGCCCAGCGCCAGGCGGAAATCAGCAGCCGCCTGCGCCAGCCGGTCAGCGGATTTCTGCAGCTGCTGCACGTCACGCACTTCGGTGCGGTAAGCAATGGTGATGTCTTTGGCGAGGTCCAGCAGCTGGCGGCTGGAGAGCTGCTGACCAAAATACTGGCTGGCAATGTCCGGTACCTGATGGGCTTCATCGAAGATCATCACGTCAGCCTCGGGGATCAGTTCGGCAAAGCCGCTCTCCTTAACCACCATATCGGCGAGGAACAGGTGATGGTTGACCACGATCACGTCGGCCTCCATCGCCTTACGGCGCGCCTTAACCACAAAGCACTCTTTATACTGCGGGCAGTCGCTGCCAAGGCAGTTATCGTTGGTGCTGGTCACCAGCGGCCAGATCGGGCTGTCTTCCGCCACGCCACCGCAGGTGCTGATGTCGCCTTCGACGGTTTCATTTGACCAGCCGCGCAGGTGTACGAGGTCGCTCATCGCCTGCACCGCCAGATCGCCGCCGGCCAGCGACTGCTGCTCCAGCCGTTCCAGGCAGAGGTAGTTGGAGCGCCCTTTCAGCAACGCCAGCTGCCCTTTAAACTTCAGCGCCTTTGCCACGGTGGGCAGGTCACGGCTGTAGAGCTGATCCTGCAGCGCCTTGGAACCGGTGGAAACGATCACTTTTTTGCCGGCGCGCAGCGCCGGAGCCAGGTAGGCGTAAGTTTTGCCGGTCCCGGTCCCCGCTTCCACCACCAGCTCGTGGCGACCGTCAATCGCCCGCTCAACGGCAGCGGCCATCAGCCGCTGCGGCTCACGCGGTTTAAAGCCGGGAATCGCCTTCGCCAGCGCGCCGTCTACTGCAAAATCGTCTGCCACATTACCTCACCGGCTACTAAAAACTACTGTGGATTATGTCAGTATTGCCCGACTGATGCAAAAGCAGGCGGCACCGGCCCTGCGGGGGATGGGCTACCGCCTGCGGGCAGCAAAGGGGGAAAAATGCCCGTAGTGCGTCTGCACACCCTGCCACCGCGTTGCAATGCGGCGTGACAGCAACCGGCCCTTTATGCCAGGCTAGCGCGGTTTCGCATTCTGCAAAAGGAGCAGCACATGACCATTGAACGTCTCGACCCCGAGCACCGCATGTCGGAAGCCGTCATTCACAACGACACCATTTACTACACCAGCGTGCCGGAAAACCTCGACGCCGACGCGGAAGCCCAGACCGCCAACGCGCTGGCGGTGATCGACCGCATCCTGGCGCGCGCCGGATCCGATAAGAGCCGCATTCTGGATGCGACCATTTTCCTGGTGAACAAAGAGGACTTCGCCGCCATGAACCGGGCGTGGGATGCGTGGGTATCACCGGGCAACGCGCCGGTGCGCTGTACGGTGCAGGCTAATCTGATGCACCCGCAGTATCTGGTTGAGATCAAAGTGATCGCCGCGAAGTAACACCGGCGCACAGTCGGGGCGGGGGCAGCGGCGCTACGCGCGCCCTCGTCTTGGTGCGGATCGGCCAGGTGCGGCAGGCCGGCACCCCGATCCGGAGCAATGATAATGATTCAGTACTGGTCGTCTTCGTCTTCGTCGTCTTTATCGTCACGGTCTGGATCGGCGACATAGTCCTCTTCATCGTCGTCGAACATCACCGCAACGTGGCCGCCGGTGTGGGTGCTGCGGATCTCCGCCGCCACCAGACCGATCGCCTGGCCACTGCTCATCCCCTGCGCCATCAGTTCCTGAATGCGCTCGACGGCCTGCTGTTGCTGCTCATAGCTGAGCGCGGGTAAACCTGAAAACATAATGACTCCTGTTAATTTGCCCGGCGGATTATTCCACGGCTGACAAAGAGATGCCAGCGGCAGAAAAATATGCCAGGCTGGCAGCCCTGTAACCGATCACCCTGCTGAAATCTCATGTTACCTGTTTATCATGCGCTTCCCTATACGCCCGACGCCGCCGGGCTGCTGTTTGCCCGTCTTGCCCATCTGCCGTGGGCGATGCTGCTGCACTCCGGATTTGCCGAGCACGCCGACAACCGTTTCGATATCCTGGTCGCCGAGCCGCGCATCACCCTGACCACCCGCGGCGACAGCACGACCATCGCCGACGGCGACCGGCAGCAGGTCTCCGGTGAGGATCCGCTGCTGTTGCTGCAGCAGCAGCTGGGCGCCTGCGGGCTGACCGCCGACTGGCGCGAGGATCTGCCGTTCCAGGGCGGCGCGCTCGGCCTGTTCGGCTACGATCTCGGCCGCCGCTTTGAAACGCTGCCGCAACAGGCGACGGCGCAGCTGACCACGCCGGATATGGCGGTGGGCATCTACGACTGGGCGCTGATCGCCGATCACCATCGGCAGGCGCTGACGCTGGTGGTGCACGGCGATCTGCAAGCGCGCCTCGACTGGCTGCAGGTGCAGCAGGCCCCGGCCGTTGAGGATTTTCGCCTGACCGGCGACTGGCAGTCGAATATGTCGCGCGAAGAGTACGGCGATAAATTCCGCCAGATCCAGCAGTGGCTGCTGGCCGGCGACTGTTATCAGGTTAACCTGGCACAGCGCTTCACCGCCCCGTACCGCGGTAACGAATGGCAGGCCTTCCGCCGGCTGTGCGCCGCAAACCGCGCGCCGTTCAGCGCCTTTATCCGTCTTGCCGACAGCGCGGTGCTCAGCCTTTCGCCGGAGCGTTTTATCCGCCTGGAGCAGGGCGAAATCGAAACCCGGCCGATCAAGGGCACCCTGCCCCGGCTGGACGATGCCGCCGCCGATCGCCTGCAGGCCGAACGGCTCGCCCGCTCGCCAAAAGACCGCAGCGAAAACCTGATGATCGTCGATCTGCTGCGTAACGACATCGGCCGGGTGGCGACGCCCGGCAGCGTTAAGGTGCCTGAGCTGTTTGTGGTGGAGCCGTTCCCGGCCGTGCACCATCTGGTCAGCACCATTACTGCCACCCTGCAGCCGCAGCTGAGCGCCTGCGATCTGCTGCGCGCCTGCTTCCCTGGAGGCTCGATCACCGGCGCGCCCAAGGTGCGGGCGATGCAGATCATTGAGGAACTTGAGCCGCAGCGGCGTAACGCCTGGTGCGGCAGCATCGGCTACCTCAGCCTGTGCGGGCGGATGGACAGCAGCATTACTATTCGCACGCTGATTGCCGAAGCGGGTAGCCTGTACTGTGCCGCTGGCGGCGGCATCGTTGCCGACAGCGAGGAAGCCGCCGAGTACCAGGAAACCTTCGACAAAGTGAGACGTATTTTGCCCCATTTGACCAGCGATGACGAGGAGGCGCGCGATGAACGCTAACCTGCCGCTGGAGCGCTTTCTGGCGCGCTTTGTGCTGCAGCCGCCGCACGCTGCCGCGCCGTTACGGCCGCTGCGCGAGGCCGCAGTGCTGGTGCCGGTGGTGGCTCATCCGTCACCGACCCTGCTGCTGACCCGCCGCGCTGCCAGCCTGCGTAAACACGCCGGCCAGGTGGCTTTTCCCGGCGGCATGCGCGACAGCAGCGACAGCTCGCTGGTGATGACCGCGCTGCGGGAAGCCGAAGAGGAGGTGGCGCTGCCCGCTTCGGCGGTCCGGGTGGTCGGCGTGCTGCCGCCGGTGACCAGCAGCACCGGCTTTGCCGTCACCCCGGTGCTCGGCATCGTGTCGCCGGGTATCGCCTGGCAGCCGAACGCCGGCGAAGTGGAGTCTGTTTTTGAGATGCCGCTGGAGGAGGCGCTGCGCACCGGGCGCTACTCGCCGTTCGACTTCATCCGCAACGGCAGCGACCAGCGCGTCTGGCTGTCATGGTTCGACGACTACTTTATCTGGGGTATGACCGCCGGTATCATCCGCCAGCTGAGCCTGCAGGTGGCAAAAACGGCGCAAAGCGGTTAAAATAGTAACATATGTCGGTCAGAATCGCGTCTTTCCATTATATTTAACTGCTTTGTTGCCGTATGGCGATCCAAATCACTGCAAGTCTGTGGGTTTTCATTTATATTTCACCCAATTTTGTGAGTACACCAGGTCACAGCGTATCAATACCCCTAAGGAGCGTTTAACGTGATTAGCGTTTTCGACATGTTTAAGATCGGCATTGGCCCGTCCAGTTCGCACACGGTTGGCCCAATGAAAGCCGGCAAACAGTTTGTCGACGATTTGGTCAACAACCGCCAGCTGTCCTCGGTTACGCGGATCGCCGTCGACGTCTATGGCTCCCTGTCACTGACCGGGAAGGGCCACCACACCGATATCGCCATCATTATGGGCCTCTCCGGCGCGATGCCGGATACCGTGGATATCGACAGCATTCCCGGCTTTATCCGTGACGTGGAAGCACGCCAGCGCCTGCTGCTGGCCAACGGTGCCCACGAGGTCGACTTCCCGCGCGAAGGCGGCATGGTGTTCCGCAGCGATAACCTCTCCCTGCATGAAAACGGCATGAGCATCCACGCTTACGCCGGCGAACTGAAAATCTACAGCAAGACCTACTATTCGGTCGGCGGTGGTTTTATCGTTGATGAAGAGAACTACGGTAAATCTACGCTGAGCACGGTGTCGGTGCCCTACCCGTTCCACTCGGCTAAAGAGATGCTGGGCCACTGCCAGCAGAACGGCATGTCGCTCTCCGGCATGGTGATGAAAAACGAGCTGGCGCTGCACACCCGCGAAGAGATCGAAGGCTACTTCGCCGCCGTCTGGCAGACCATGCGCGACTGTATCGATCGCGGCCTGAACACCGAAGGCGTACTGCCCGGCCCGCTGCGCGTTCCGCGTCGTGCCTCGGCGCTGCGCCGCCTGCTGGTTTCGTCGGACAAACTCTCCAGCGACCCGATGAACGTGATTGACTGGGTGAACATGTTCGCGCTGGCGGTCAACGAAGAGAACGCCGCCGGTGGCCGGGTAGTCACCGCACCGACTAACGGCGCCTGTGGCATCGTGCCGGCGGTGCTGGCCTACTATGACCACTTTATTCAGCCGGTGACGACCGATGTTTTCGTACGTTACTTTATGGCCTGCGGCACGATCGGCATCCTTTATAAGATGAATGCGTCAATCTCCGGTGCCGAAGTCGGCTGCCAGGGCGAAGTGGGCGTGGCCTGTTCGATGGCGGCCGCGGGCCTTGCCGAGCTGCTGGGAGCCAGCCCGGAGCAGGTGTGCGTGGCGGCAGAGATCGGCATGGAGCATAACCTCGGCCTGACCTGCGACCCGGTAGCGGGCCAGGTGCAGGTGCCGTGCATTGAGCGCAACGCGATTGCCTCGGTGAAGGCGATCAACTCCGCGCGAATGGCGATGCGCCGTACCAGCGAAGCCCGTGTTTCGCTGGATAAAGTCATTGAGACCATGTACGAAACCGGTAAAGACATGAACGCCAAATATCGCGAAACCTCGCGTGGCGGGCTGGCCATTAAAGTCCAGTGTGACTGACCCGAAAACGCCACCGCAACGGTGGCGTTTTTTTTGTTGTTTTGTAAAAAAACTTCCGCTACCCGCTATCTCCCAATCCGGGAAACGGCTAGAGTGTCTGCGCGTGTTTTGTGAGAGTAAGTGCCTGTTTTACTGCCACTCAGCTTTTCTCTTCAGCACTACTAAACTTAATGTCTCACTGGCCGATAACAGTTATTCGGTCTCTGTATACGCGTCTTGCTCTGAGGGTGGTTACTGATGCAAATGTCCCAGGAAGTTTTAGGACAGTTTCGCCGTAAGCGATTTCTTATCGCTGCGGTTGTTGCCGCATTGGTGCTTATTCTCACCCTCTCTCTGCGCTATATGGAAGAGAAAGGTCGAATCGAGCAGCAGTCACGCACCTTTGCTTACAACGCCATTCAACGCTTTGACCGTATGTTCTCGCCGCTTGACGTTGCAGCTAATAACACCCTCGGCCTGGTCGGATTAAGCTGCGAACAGGTGCGTTTCCCGCTGGTTGAAAAACTGGCGATGCTGCAGACCGTTCGTTCGGTGCTGCTGGTCGATGACGACCGCATCTACTGCTCAAGTATCTACGGCAGCGTCAGCATCCCCTTCAGCGATACCTATCCGGAACTGGCGGTCAATAATCAGCGCATGAAGCTGGCGGTGGATCAGGACCTGCTGAAAGGATCGCCGGTGCTGCTGCTGTGGACGCCGCGCTCGCTGGATAACCGCTCAGGCATTATGCAGGTGGTGAACATTGAGCTGATGACCAACTACCTGCTGGAACCGACGCTGCCGTGGGTTGAAAGGGCGATTTTTAAGGTCGCCGGCAAGAGCCTTGAGTACGGCAACCCGATGATCGAAGAGGCGGTTCCCTCAGAAGACGAGGTCAGCGTAGAGCAGGCCTCGTTGCGTTATCCGTTCACCATTACCCTGTTTGGCCCGTCACCGGCCCGGCTGGCGCTGGTCACCGTGCCTTCGCAGCTGCCGCTGGCGCTGCTGCTCAGCATGCTGATGGGCTACATCGTCTGGCTGGCCACCGCTAACCGTATGAGCCTCTCCTGGCAGATCAGCTACGGCATCACCGCCCGCGAATTTATGGTCTATGCCCAGCCGCTGATCAACGCCCGCACCGGGGCCTGCGACGGTATCGAACTGCTGCTGCGCTGGCACAACCCGCGCCAGGGGTGGATCCCGCCTGACGTGTTTATCCCGCTGGCCGAGCGGCAGAATCTGATTGCGCCGCTGACCCGCTTTGTGATCGGTGAAGCGGTGCGCCACCTGCCCTCCTTACCTGCCCGCAACAGCTTCCATATCGCCATCAACGTTGCCGCCAGCCACTTCCATGACAAAGCAATTATCGACGACCTGCAGAGCCTGTGGTGGCCGGCCAATCCAAAACCGCAGCTGATCGTCGAGCTGACCGAGCGCGACTCGCTGCCGGTGGTCGATCAGCGGGTGGTGTCACACCTGCACGAAATCGGCGTGCAGCTGGCGATCGATGATTTTGGCACCGGCCACAGCTCGCTCTCCTACCTGAAGACCCTCAGCCCGGATATTCTCAAAATTGATAAGGTGTTCACCGCCGCCATCGGCACCGACGCCATTAACGCCACCGTAACCGATATGGTGATTTCTCTCGCCCAGCGGCTGAACATCAGCCTGGTGGCCGAAGGGGTGGAAACCGCGGAGCAGGCTGAGTATCTGCGCGAACGCGGCGTCGACGTGCTGCAGGGTTATTTCTACGCCCGCCCGATGCCGCTGGCAGATATTCCGGACTGGCTGGTGGATCATGAGGCGCATCTGCGTACGCCAGCGCACGTCTGAATTGCTGATTACCGATCGGTGAGTGCTGAGCGCTGAAAGCCAGGAAAGGACCTGATTCACAGACTGGCTGAGTTGCGGGGCTGGTGTGCTGCTTAGCTGCTTAGCTGCTTAGTGACAGAATGACAGAATGACAGAATGACAGAATGACAGAATGACAGAATGACAGAATGACAGAATGACAGAATGAAGGATAAAGAAAAGGCCGGGTCAATAACCCGGCCTTTTTATTTCCCGCAACGCGGGCAGATTACTCGTCGTGCTCGCCTTCGTGCTCATCGCGCTGGCGGGTCACCCTGACCAGATCGACACGATAGTCGGTGGCTTCAATAATCTGGAAGCTTAGCGGCGCCATCTCAATCACCTCGCCCGGCTGCGGCAGCTGACCTTTCTGTGCAATCAGCAGGCCCGCCAGCGAAGCGTGGTCATCTTCCGGTTTCACCAGCACGTCGGTATCCAGCAACTGCTGCAGGGAGTGCAGGTCGGTACCGCCCTTCACCAGCCAGCCGTCGCCGTCGGCGATAATATCCGGGGTTTCATCCTCGTCCGGGAACTCACCGGCGATCGCTTCCAGCACGTCCAGCGGCGTAATCAGCCCCTGTACCACGCCAAATTCGCTGGTGACCACCACAAAGCTGCCCTTGGCACGGCGCAGCACGCCCAGCAGGTTCAGCGGGTCAAGAGTATCAGGCACGATAATCGGCGGGGTCGCCGCCGCGAAGGTGGCCACGTCCACGCCGTGATCCAGCGCCACCAGGAGCTCTTTCGCCCGCACCACGCCGATCACCTCATCCAGCTCGCCGCGGCACACCGGGAACAGGCTGTGCGGGGTGTCGAGCAGCTGAATACGGATCTCATCCGCCGGACGGCTGGCATCCACCCACGAGATATTGCCGCGCGGGGTCATAATGCTGCGCACCGAGCGCGAGGCCAGGGTCAGCACGCCGTTAATCATGTAACGCTCTTCGTCTTTAAACGCTTCCTGCGGCAGCGCGGCAGAGACTTCGCTGCTCTCGCTGCTGTGGTTTTCGCTCTGGCGACGGCCGCCCATCAGACGCTGAATCGCCTCTGCGGTACGTTCACGCATCGGCCGGTGCGCCTGGTGGCGTACAAAGTTACGCCGCGCAATCTGGTTAAACAGCTCAATCAGCACCGAGAAGCCAATCGCCGCGTACAGGTAGCCTTTCGGAATGTGGAAACCGAAGCCTTCCGCCATCAGGCTGAGGCCGATCATCAGCAGGAAGCTGAGGCACAGTACCACCACGGTAGGATGCGCGTTGACGAAGCGGGTCAGCGGCTTTGAGGCCAGCAGCATCACGCCCATGGCGATCACCACGGCGGTCATCATCACGGCCAGGTTATTCACCATGCCTACGGCGGTAATCACCGCGTCCAGCGAGAAGACGGCATCGAGGATCACGATCTGCACCACCACCGCCCAGAAACTGGCATAACCTTTGTTACCCCCGCCGTGGCTATCGCGGTTTTCCAGCCGTTCATGAAGCTCCATCGTCGCCTTGAACAGCAGGAACAGCCCCCCCAGCAACAGGATCAGATCGCGGCCGGAGAAGGTCAGGCTGCCCACGCTGAACAGCGGCGTGGTGAGCGTCACGATCCATGAGATCAGCGACAGCAGGCCCAGGCGCATTATCAGCGCCAGCGAGAGTCCGATCAGTCGCGCTTTGTCACGCTGCTTAGGCGGCAGCTTGTCGGCAAGGATGGCGATAAACACCAGGTTATCAATACCGAGCACGATCTCCAGTACGATCAGCGTGAGAAGACCTACCCAGATTGAGGGGTCTAAGAGAAATTCCATGACAGACTCCGGAAAAAGGTACAGGAAGACGCAGCAGACGTTCGCATGAGCGTGCAGCAGGCATTAACTGGGGTAAACGACAGGGTGGTGTCGGCAGAGATAAGCAGATCCGTAGAGCCCGGCGGCATGATTAAACGACTTCGGTGACAGTCCATGGGGAGGGCTGAGGCCCGTTACTCCTGTTTGAAAAAGGATCCTTACTTTAGCAGCAGAAAACGGCCGGTCAAATCTTTTATCACCCGCACCGGGTAAACCATTGTCAATGCAGGTCGACCACGGCGGTATTGTGCGCATAAAGCCTCTAAATTACTGAGCAAGGTCACATAATTTATTTTTTCACCTACTAAAATAAATCCCGGTATTGCTGGCTTTGGTTAGCTATGCTGAATAATCAACCGATCACCGTTCTACAGAAGGACAGGCTAGCAAGCTGAAAAAGACAGAAAATCTGATGCGGCCCTGACTCCAGGGGTCGTCGCCAACCGGAAAGGAGGGTGCAAGTGACTATTGCGATTGTAATTGGCACACACGGCTGGGCAGCGGAACAACTGCTGAAAACCGCCGAAATGTTGCTGGGAGAACAGGACAACGTTGGCTGGATCGACTTTGTTCCCGGTGAGAACGCGGAAACGCTGATTGAGAAGTATCAACAACGACTGAGCCAGCTGGATACCGCTCAGGGGGTGTTGTTCCTGGTGGACACCTGGGGCGGCAGCCCGTTTAACGCCGCCAGCCGGCTGGTGGTGGATCAGGCCCTGCACGACGTGGTGGCCGGGGTGAATATCCCGATGCTGGTGGAAGTGCTGATGGCGCGGGATGACAACCCGACCTTCGACGAACTGGTGGCGCTGGCGGTGGAAACCGGCCGCGAAGGCGTAAAAGCGCTGAAGGCCCCGGCGGCGGAAGCCGTCGTTAAGCGCCCCGCCCCAAATGCCACCACTGCCCCGGCGGCCCCCCTGCAACCCGGTGAGCGGATGAAGATTGGCCTGGCGCGCATTGACGATCGCCTGATCCACGGCCAGGTTGCCACCCGCTGGACCAAAGAGACCAACGTCAGCCGCATTATCGTGGTCAGTGACGAGGTGGCCGCCGACCACGTGCGCAAAACGCTGCTCACCCAGGTGGCACCGCCCGGCGTCACCGCCCACGTGGTCGACGTAGCAAAAATGATCCGCGTGTGGGATAACCCGAAATACGCCGGTGAAAAAGTGATGCTGCTGTTCACCAATCCGACCGACGTCGAGCGCCTGGTGGAACAGGGCGTGGCGATCACCACGGTCAATATTGGCGGCATGGCTTTTCGCCAGGGCAAAACCCAGGTGAACAATGCCGTTTCGGTAGACGAGAAAGACATCGCCGCGTTTAAAAAACTGCACGCGCGGGGTATTGAGCTGGAAGTGCGTAAGGTGTCCGGCGACCCGCGGCTGAAAATGATGGATTTACTGGCCAAACTCAATCCGTAACCGGTGCTGCCGGGCGCGCGTAGCCGCGCCGTTCTGGCAATCCAGAGGAGAAGTGTGATGGAGATTACCACGCTACAAATTGTGCTGATATTTATCGTCGCCTGTATTGCGGGCATGGGGTCAATCCTCGATGAATTTCAGTTTCACCGGCCGCTGGTGGCCTGTACGTTGATCGGTATCGTGCTCGGCGATATGAAAACCGGGATTATTATCGGCGGTACGCTGGAGATGATTGCGCTGGGCTGGATGAATATCGGTGCCGCGGTGGCACCGGATGCCGCGCTGGCGTCAATTATCTCCACCATTCTGGTTATCGCCGGTGGGCAGAGCGTTGGCGCGGGTATTGCGCTGGCGATCCCGCTGGCCGCGGCGGGCCAGGTGCTGACCATCATCGTGCGTACCGTTACCGTGGCCTTCCAGCACGCGGCGGATAAAGCGGCGGAGAAAGGCAACCTCAGCGCTATTTCGTGGATCCACGTCTCGGCGCTGGTGCTGCAGGCGATGCGTATCGCCATTCCGGCGCTGATCGTGGCGGTTTCCGTCGGCACCCACGCCGTGCAGGAGATGCTTAACGCCATTCCTGATGTGGTGACCAACGGCCTGAATATCGCCGGTGGGATGATCGTGGTGGTCGGTTACGCGATGGTGATCAACATGATGCGTGCCGGCTATCTGATGCCGTTCTTCTACCTGGGGTTCGTCACCGCCGCCTTTACCAGCTTTAACCTGGTGGCGCTGGGGGTGATTGGCGTGGTGATGGCGATTCTGTACATCCAGCTGGCACCGAAATATAACCGTGTTGCCGGTGCGCAGTCCGCCTCTCCGGTTCATAACGACCTCGACAACGAACTCGATTAAGGAGCGGTGAACAATGAGTGACATCACAACGCCAAAAAAACTGACGCCGGGCGACGTCCGCAGCGTGTTTCTGCGCTCTAACCTGTTCCAGGGATCGTGGAACTTTGAACGTATGCAGGCGCTGGGCTTCTGCTACTCGATGGTACCGGTGATCAGACGCCTCTACCCGGAGAACAACGACGAGCGTAAACAGGCGATCAAACGCCATCTGGAGTTCTTTAACACCCATCCTTACGTGGCCGCCCCGGTGCTCGGTGTCACCATGGCGATGGAAGAGCAGCGTGCCAACGGCGCGGCGATCGACGACGCGGCGATCAACGGCATCAAGGTTGGCCTGATGGGGCCGCTGGCCGGGGTCGGTGACCCGATCTTCTGGGGCACCGTGCGGCCGGTGTTTGCCGCGCTGGGGGCCGGGATTGCCATGAGCGGCAGTCTGCTGGGGCCGCTGCTGTTCTTCGTGCTGTTTAACCTGGTACGTCTGCTGGTGCGTTATTACGGCGTGGCTTACGGCTATCGTAAAGGGGTGGATATCGTTAACGATATGGGCGGCGGCTTCCTGCAGAAACTGACGGAAGGAGCGTCGATTCTCGGCCTGTTTGTGATGGGGGCGCTGGTTAACAAATGGACCCACGTTGACGTGCCGCTGGTGGTCTCGCGCATAACCGACCAGACCGGCAAAACCACCGTCACCACCGTCCAGTCAATTCTCGATCAGCTGATGCCGGGGCTGATCCCGCTGCTGCTGACCTTCGGCTGTATGTGGCTGCTGCGCCGTAAGGTCAACCCGCTGTGGATCATCATCGGCTTCTTTGTGATTGGTATCTTTGGTTACTGGGTGGGCCTGCTGGGCGTATAAGCGCGCCGTCAGAGTATGCTGTCATCGGGCCGGCTTTTGCCGGCCCTTATTATGGAGGTGGTTATGTCACTGACTGACGTTGTATTACTGGTCTTTATCCTGCTGATTCTGCTTTATGGTCTTTACGACGAGCTGGTGATGCCGCTACGGCACGGCCCCACCCGGCTCAAAATTTTACTGCAGCGCCGCAGCAAGCTGGACAGCCTGATCTTTCTCGGCCTGCTGGCGATCCTGATCTGGCAGAACCTGAGTAACGCCGGACCGCAGTTGACCCTGCTGCTGCTGATGGCGCTGGCGGTACTTGCCATCTGGCTGTTCTGGATCCGCGCTCCAAAACTGCTGTTTAAAGACCAGGGCTTTTTTTACGCCAACGTCTTTATCCGCAATGAGCGCATCAGCGCCATCAACCTGTCGGAAGACGGCGTGCTGGTGATTACGCTGGAAAAAAGACGCCTGCTGATCCACGTGCGTCAGCTCGACGATCTGGAGACCATCTACCGGTTTATGCTGACCAGCAGCCAGGAAGGTCAGCCCCTCTGACACGGTGCATCAGGTAGTTCAGGCCGTCGCTTTTATTGCTGTTCCCGATCTTCCTGCTGCTTCTGCTGTTCCTGAGCATCCTGCTGCCCCTCAGCGTCCTGCTCCCGGGCCAGCTCGGCCACCGGCAGTGCCCCGGCCGCCCGCTGCCACAGGCGCAGGGTGAAGTCGGCCTCGCAGGCAAAAGCGTCGGTGGTGGCCAGAATGCCCCACACTTCCGGGCGCGCCCGCCATGCGAATGGCGTCATCTGCAGCAACGCGGCCGACTCCTCACTGTTCAGCGTCATCGGGTAGCTGAGCGACTGCTCCTGCTGCAGGCTGAAACCGGGCATCTGCTCCGGTGTGGTGTCGTGCAGCTGTACGTCCTGGTAAATCAGCGCTTTAAACTGAATCAGATGTCGCGGGCCGGGGGTGACGGTCAGCACGTAGCCGCCCGGTTTCACCACCCGCGCCAGCTCTTCGGCCTTGCATGGGGCATAGATGCGCAGCACCGCGTCAAACTGCGCCTCGGCAAACGGCAGCCGGTGGCTTGACGCAACGCAAAACTCAACGTTGTGATAGCGTTTAGCCCCGGAGCGTACGGCGATCTTCGCCACGTCCAGCCCCCAGACTACCGCCTCACCCTGCGCCTGCAGCCGGCTGGCCACCGCCTGGGTGTAGTACCCTTCCCCACAGCCGATATCAAGCACCTTCGCCGCGCCCGACGGCAGGATGCCGGCCAGCAGATCGCACACCTGCTGCTGCAGCGGTTGATAGTGACCGGCGTCGAGGAAATCACGCCGCGCCTGCATCATCTCCGCATTGTCGCCAGGCTGGCGTGAGCGTTTATGTTGTACCGGTAGCAGATTGACATACCCCTCCTTCGCACGATCGAACTGATGCTGGTTGGCACAGCGCCAGCTGCGCTGCTCAAAGGTCAGCGGCTGCTGGCAGAGGGGGCACTGATACGACATAAAGACTCTCCGGGGAAAATGACGGCGGCAGTCTACTGCAAATCTGCTGGCAGGGGCAGCCAAATCTTGCAGGCAACAAAAAAGCCCGGTCATCGCTGACCGGGCTTTAGCATTCAGATTTCAGCCTTCATCACGCACCGGGCGCGCATCAGGCTCAGATCGAAAATTAGATTGCGGTGACGTTCACAGCAGCAGGGCCTTTCTGGCCGTCCTGAATTTCGAACTCAACGTTCTGGCCTTCGGCCAGAGTTTTGAAGCCGTTACCCTGGATTGCAGAGAAGTGTACGAACACGTCTTTGCTGCCGTCAGCAGGAGTAATGAAACCAAAACCTTTAGACTCGTTGAACCACTTAACCTGACCTTTAATCTTTGCCATTTTGCAAATTCCTTAGAGTGTTTTTTCGCCCGTGGGCATAACCGTACAGAAAAACCAGAGACATTACTGCATGAGGCATTAATTAAGGCTCGGCAAGGAAGCGGTATTCAACGTCAACGTCTTTACTCAGAACTTCTTTACTGAAGATGCCACACATAAACAGGATTGTACCTCGTTTTACCCATTTGGTTTATCACATATTCGCCAATTAATGGCAAGTTATTTTTAACTCAACTTGCGGCTTCGCACAGATTTGAAACAATAGCTGCGATAAAGTGCACATTCAGGGTAATTATCATGCAAACAAACCGTACACTTAGTGCTCAAATGTTACGCCGACGTGCGCCCCGTCTGGTGAGCGCGTCGATGACAGGGCAGCACAAAAAACCTGCCCTCACCGCCAGGGCTCTACTTTATGCTGTGATTGTTGCCTGCTGATGACAACGCGATACCCTAATTCCACCGGAGCGCCCCCCTCAGGATAAACCATTGCCTTATAAGATTTTTTCCTGAATGTATGCACAATGAATATTTGCTGAATAAATACGCTGCACCAAAAAAAGGAAAATCCTTCCACTCTGCCCCATTTAATCGCAAAGGCCGCGTAGAATAGATGTTCCCTTCTGGTTCAATTATTAGCGCATAATTAGATGCTGCTCTCATTTTCGGCATTAGATATAAGAAAATACTGTAGCATTACTCTTGACAGATATTAGCCAGCCCGCGGCTTTCGCCAATCCGCCAGGCGGCGAAGCGCTCACCGTCCATGCCGGACGCCTGCAGCGCATCTGACAACACCTGTGGCGGGGCATCCAGCGACTCGTCGGCCAGCTCAAATACGCCCCAGTGGATAGGAACGGTGAGCGGTTGACCGAGATCGCCATACAGCGAGACGGCCTGCTGCGGATCCATATGCTGCCCTTGCATGAACCATTCTGGTGCATAGGCCCCGACCGGCAGCGCGGCCAGGTTAAATGGCCCGAGCCTCCGCGGGATCTCCAGCAGATTCTCCGAATAGCCGCTGTCGCCGCTGAACCAGAAGTTCAGCGCCTGGTACTGCACCACCCAGCCACACCACAGCGAGCGGTTACGATCCCACAGCGTGCGCATGCTCCAGTGCCGGGCGGGCACCGCATGCACCCGCAGCCCGCCGATGCAGGTAAACTGCCACCAGTCCAGCTCGGTCACGCGCCGCGCGCCGCGCTTGCGGAACCAGCGGGCCAGCCCCAGCGGCACCACGAACTCGGTCTGCGGGAAGCGTTTGATAATCGCCTTAATGGTTGGCAGGTCCAGGTGATCGTAGTGATTGTGCGAGATCAATACGCAGTCGACGCGCGGCAAATCGGCGATCGCAAGCGCAGCCGGGGTTTTCCGTTGCGGCCCGTAAAAACGCAGCGGTGACGCTCGCAGGGAGAGCGCCGGGTCAATCAGCGTGATCTTGCCGCCGGTGCGCAGCATCAGACAGGCGTGGCCTAACCACCACACCCGGTCATCGTTGCCGCTGAGGTCGGCCGGCTGCCACCACTGCGCCGTAAACTGCGGGTAGCCCTGCGCCGGCGGCAGCGGCAGCCCCTGGGCTTTGCGCTCGCGCTGCCAGCGCCGCAGGTCACCGGGCTGGCGCAGATCGGGTTCAGGGTTACAGAAGCCTTCCGGAGTGTGGTGGGCCAGTGAGGGATCGTACCAGGGATTATTCCAGGCCATTGCGGTTAGTTAACTCCAGCGGCTCAGCGTTCAGGGATCATACGGATAAAATCTTTTTCAGCGCTCTGCTCTTCCTGCGCCGCCGGCTCGTTACCCACCACTTTGTCACTCAGCCGGCGCAACAGCGCGTTTTGTTGCTTTTGTTCTTCCAGCAGTTGCTCCAGCAGCTGGATCTGCTGATTGGCCCGCACGCTGGCGCGGTTAACATAAAACCAGACCACCAGCCCGACGATCGTCAGGGCGGCTCCAATACAGGCCGACGCGATGCTGAACGCGCCGTTCATTGTTTCGTTCATACAAACCTCTGAGGGAGTAATGGCTGCCATCATGCCCGGCAGCGCTGCGGCAGTGATTCTACTCACAACCGCGATAATTGATAGTTTCCTCACAAAAATTTACCGGCGTGCGGCGGAAAACCGCCACAGATTCAGCATCCTCTGAGTGCCACCAGGCCAGATTCAGGTCATGCTGATCACCGGGCCGGCAGTCACGGCCCGCACACAGTTCAACAGACAATAATAAGGGGACAGGATGAAAATCTTAACGCGTCTGGTCGCGCTGCTGGTGATTATCTGGCTGGCGATGCTGTTTACCGGTTACGGCGTTCTGACCGGCAGTACCAAAAACGTCGCGGGCCTGGGCCTGCAGTGCCAGTATCTGACCGCCCGTGGGATGGTGGTGGCGCAGTATCTGCACACTGACAGCGGCATCGTCGGCGTCACCGACTGCCCGCTGTTGCGCAAAAGCAGCGAAGTGGTGGATAACTAACCGGACGGGCCGCCTTGCCGGCGGCCCGCCAGCCCGCTATGTCTTCACAGGGCGTGGCGTATAACAAACATTCTTGCAATTCTTATCTCATTTACAGATTGGTAGAAATCGTAAAAACCCTTAGCATGCTTACATTCTTCTCTTAGCCTGCACTTCACTATGTCCTCTTCTGTTACTGACGGCCTGCCGTTACCGCAGCGCTACGGCGCGATCCTGGCGATCGCGCTGGGTATTACCGTCGCCGTGCTCGACGGCGCAATCGCCAACGTGGCGCTGCCGACCATTTCCCGCGAGCTGAACGCCAGCCCGGCGGAGTCGATCTGGATCGTTAATGCCTACCAGCTGGCGATTATCATTTCGCTGCTGTCGCTCTCCTACCTCGGCGATATGGTCGGTTACCGGCGCGTCTATCAGTGCGGCCTGGTACTGTTTACCGCCACCTCGCTGTTCTGTGCACTCTCAGACTCGCTGGGCATGCTGACTTTCGCCCGCGTTTTGCAGGGGTTTGGCGCGGCCGCGCTGATGAGCGTCAACACCGCGCTGATCCGCATCATCTATCCGCAGCGCCACCTGGGCCGCGGCATGGGCATCAATTCGCTGATCGTTGCCGTCTCCGTCGCGGCCGGGCCAACGGTGGCGGCGGCGGTGCTGTCGGTGGCCTCCTGGCAGTGGCTGTTCCTGATCAATATCCCTATCGGTATGCCGGCACTGTGGCTCGCGCTGCGTTTCCTGCCCGCTAACGCGCAAAAAAGCCAGGGGCAACGTTTCGACCTGCTGAGCGGCATCATGAACGCGCTAACCTTCGGCCTGCTGCTGTCGCTGCTCAGCGGCTTTGCACAGGGGGTGGACGGCCGGCTGCTGCTGGCTGAGCTGGTGGGGCTGCTGGCGGTCGGCACGCTGTTTATCCGCCGCCAGCTGACGATGAGCGTGCCGCTGCTGCCGGTTGACCTGCTGCGCATCCCGATTTTTGCCATGTCGCTCTGCACCTCGGTATGCTCGTTCTGCGCACAGATGCTGGCGATGGTCTCGCTGCCGTTTATGTTGCAGGGCGTGCTGCAGAAGAGTGAAGTGGCGACCGGGTTGCTGCTGACCCCCTGGCCGCTGGCGACCATGGTGATGGCACCGATCGCCGGACGACTGATTGAGAAGGTGCACGCCGGGCTGCTCGGCGCGGTCGGGCTGGCGATGTTTGCCGGCGGGCTGTTTGCGCTGGCGCTGCTGCCGGCGATGCCGACGGACCTCGATATCATCTGGCGGATGATGCTGTGCGGTGCCGGTTTCGGCCTGTTCCAGTCGCCGAACAACCACACCATTATCTCGTCCGCGCCCCGCCACCGCAGCGGCGGCGCCAGCGGCATGCTCGGCACCGCCCGCCTGCTGGGGCAGAGCAGCGGTGCCGCGCTGGTGGCCCTGCTGTTTAACCTGTTCTCCACCGGCGGCAGCCACTACGCCCTGCTGCTGGCCGGCGGCTTTGCCAGCCTCGCCATGGTGTTCAGCGCGCTGCGCATCAGGCCGCTTCACGCATAAAAAAACCGGGCGGATGCCCAGTTTTTTATCTTCACCCGTACTTCCGGCGGACTATTTCAGGTACTCACCGCTGCGCAGCGCTTCGATACGCTTATCCAGCGGCGGGTGCGACATAAACAGCTCGCTCATCGACTTCGACTTGCCGTTGATGCACAGCGCCATCATGCTGCTGGCTTCCTGCGGCTCGTAGCTGGTTTTCAGGCGCTGCAGCGCGGCAATCATCTTCTCACGACCGGCCAGACGCGCTGCACCGGCATCCGCATGGAATTCGCGATGGCGCGAGAACCACATGGTGATAATACTTGCCACGATACCGAACACCAGCTCCAGCACCATCGACACGGCAAAGTAGACCAGCGGGTTACCGTTGCTGTTCTCTTCACCATCGCGGTTGCCGGACATAAAGCCCGCCGCCAGCTGTGCCAGAATGCGCGAAATAAAGATCACGAAGGTGTTCACGATGCCCTGAATCAGGGTCATGGTCACCATATCGCCGTTAGCGATATGGCTGATTTCGTGCGCCATCACCGCTTCCGCTTCGTCACGGCTCATGTTCTGCAGCAGGCCGGTGGAGACCGCCACCAGCGATTTGTCACGGCGCGCGCCGGTGGCAAAGGCGTTAATGTCCGGCGCGTGGTAAATCGCCACCTGCGGCATGGCAATGCCGGCCTGCTGCGCCTGGCGGGCGACGGTGTCCATCAGCCAGCGCTCGGTCTCATTACGTGGCTGCTCAATCACTTCACCGCCAACGGAACGCAGCGCCATCCATTTTGACATCAGCAGTGAGACGAACGCACCGCCGAAGCCAAACAGACCCGCCATAATCATCAGGCCCATCACACTGCTTGACTGGATCCCTGTCAGGCTGAGGATCAGGCCGAACACCACCATCACACCCAGGTTAGTTAACAGGAAAAGCGCAATACGCATCATAAAATTTCTCTATCCTCAGTTAGTCACTCGGTATACCCGCATCGTTAAGCCGCCGGTATAGTCCTCCTTCACATCGTAAGGTCATCCCGGTGCTTTTCAAGCACTCTTAACCTTTAAGTGTTTAAAAAGACATAACTTTACATTTTTTATTACTTTTTTCAGTGAAGGCGATACGGCGCATCAATGCGGGGGGCAGAATAAAAAAGGCACAGCCTGCGCTGTGCCCTTTCGCTTACTTCACCGCAGCGGGGGTGGCTGCGGGTTGCTGTTTATCCAGCTGGGCCAGGTCATTGGCAATTTTGACCGTTTCATCCAGATACGGGTCCGGCTCTTTATAGTCTTTCGGCAGGTCGTCCAGCTTAGCCAGCGGCTTCTTGCCGTCCGCCTTCAGCCGGGCGTTGATGCGCTCCAGGCGCAGCGCGTCATCTTCCCGGTTCTCTTTTTCACGCTCGGCCAGGTTAAGCGAAATGATATTACGCTTGTCTTTGGTGGCGTTAAAGCGGGCGATATCCTTGATGATGTACTGGAACTCAGCATCTTTCGCGATACGATCCTGATGTTCTTTGATCAGCTGCGGCTCCAGCGATTTCAGCTCACCGGTTTTGGTGTAGGTCGCCGCGCTAATGCTGTCCCACGGCAGGGCGTTATCCTCAAACTTCTCACCGGTTTCCACCGCTTCAACGCCGGTTGGCATCAGCAGGTCCGGGGTAACCCCTTCACGCTGGGTGCTGCCGCCGTTAATACGGTAGAACTTCTGAATGGTGTACTGCACGGAACCCAGCGCCGGCCACTCCGGACGCAGCATCTGATCGTAGATACGGTTCAGCGAACGATACTGCTGAACGGTGCCTTTACCGAAGGTCGGCTCACCGACGATCAGCGCTCGGCCATAGTCCTGCATCGCGGCGGCAAAGATCTCAGACGCCGAGGCGCTGAAGCGGTCAACCAGCACCACCAGCGGACCTTTATAGTAGGTCACACCGTCGGTGTCGCTGTCCTCGCGGATCTTGCCAATATTGTCACGCACCTGCACCACCGGGCCACCCGGGATAAACAGGCCGGAGAGGGAGACCGCTTCGGTCAGCGCCCCGCCGCCGTTGGTGCGCAGGTCGATAACGATGCTGTCGACGTTCTGCTTCTGCAGCTTCTGCAGTTGCACCTTCACGTCATCGGTCAGCCCGACGTAAAAGCCCGGAATATCCAGCACGCCGACCTTCTCTTTACCGACGTTGTGCACGGTCATCTTCACCGCACGGTCTTCCAGGCGGATCTTCTCGCGGGTCAGGGTAATGGTGCGGGTCTTGGTGCCTTTACCGGCAGGCAGGATCTCCAGCCGCACTTTACTGCCCTTCGGCCCTTTGATCTGCGCGACGACGTCATCCAGACGCCAGCCGATCACATCCACTACCGGCTTGCCGGGCTGGCCAACGCCAACGATACGATCGCCAACGGTGATCGCCTTACTCTTGGCAGCCGGACCACCGGCGACCATCGAGTTGATTACCGTGTAATCGTCATCCATCTGCAATACGGCACCGATACCCTCCAGGGAGAGGCTCATTTCGGTGTTGAACTGCTCGGTGTTTCGCGGTGACAGGTAGTTGGTGTGCGGATCAATTTCGTGCGCAAAGGCGGTCATCGCCAGCTGGAATACGTCTTCGCTGTTGCTCTGCGCCAGGCGGCGGATGGCAAACTGGTAACGTTTGGTGAGAACCTCGCGGATCTCTTTTTCATCTTTGCCGGTCAGTTTAAGACTCAGCTCATCATATTTGACCTTGGCATCCCACAACGCGTTCAGCTCATCGCTGTTCTTCGGCCACGGGGCATTTTTACGGTCAATATCGATGGTGTCGTTGCCGGTAAAGTTCATCGGCTTATTCAGGACAGACAACGCGTACTGGTAACGCTCGAAGCGGCGCTTCTGCGTCAGGTTGTACAGGTCGTAAAAGACATTCAGCTGCCCGGTTTTGAACTCGTCGCCCAGCGTGGTTTTTTTCGCCGCAAACTGGTCAACGTCGGAAGCCATCAGCACGTTGTGGCTGTAGTCGAGCAGGTTCAGGTAACGGTCAAAGATTTTGGCAGAGAAATTCTGGTCAAGATCGAACTGACGGTAGTGC
This sequence comes from Erwinia sp. Leaf53, assembly GCF_001422605.1. Classification (NCBI taxonomy): domain Bacteria; kingdom Pseudomonadati; phylum Pseudomonadota; class Gammaproteobacteria; order Enterobacterales; family Erwiniaceae; genus Erwinia; species Erwinia sp. Leaf53. Next base: position 72,350 of record NZ_LMLK01000027.1, on the reverse strand, counting down.
GAACGGGTAAAACGCGACGTAACGCGCTCACTGACGGTGGCATGTTGCGCTTCCTGATGCAGCTGGGGGATCTGATCGGCGCGCGTGATATTGTCAGCGGCGAATACGTTGCCTGCAATCAGCAGGCCCGCAATGATGGTGCTTTTAAAAAGAGTGTTCATGCCCTGATTAGCCTCCGTATCAGAACTGCAAGTGTTCTGCGCGTACGATCATTGCCAGGCCGGAAGCCAGCTGTACCCGGACACCTTCTTTACTGATTTCAAGAATGGTGGCGTCCATGGCACTTTTGCCTGCGGTGACTTTGATGTTCTGACCCACTTGCAATGCAGAGGTGTCGGTAACCGGCTTGCGCGGCGGCTGACGTTCTTCACGTACGGCGGCGGCGGCAGGTGCCTGTTCCGCTTGAGGGCGAGCCGGTTTACTGCTGCGTGGTTTACGCGGCTGCTCGCCTTCGGCAGGCTTGCGGGCAGGTTTACGCGGGCGGCGTGGGGCGGTCTCTTCACCGGCTTCACGTTTTTTCGCCTGCTGCTGCTCACGCTGTGCCTGCACGCGCGCTTTGGCTTCTTCAAGCTGTTTGCGGGCGTGCTCAACATGCTGCTCATCCAGTTGACCACAGGCGTTGCCGTCAAGGTCAACGCGGTCCGCACCGGCTTTGATGCCGTACAGATAACGCCAGCTGGAGGTATAAAGACGCAGTGCAGAACGAAGCTGAGTTTTGCTCAGATTCATTTCACCCTGCACGCGGTCGACCAGGTCCTGGAAGATTCCGATCTTCAGTGGTCGTGCTTCGCCTTCGGCGCTAAAGCATTGTGGGAAACGCTCTGCCAGAAAGGCAATGACTTCTTTGGTGCTATTCAACTTAGGTTGATTTTCCATGAAATTTCCTGATTACAACGGGTTTGCCAATCAGCGCAGGCATGAACAGGCGCCATTATAATGCGCCCATCAGTAAATGCTACGTGATCCAGCGCTTTAGGCGCGTTTCATGTGAATAAATTTTTCCACATCCGTCGCGGCCAGCACCCTGCACAGCCCGTCAGTCAAGGCTTTCAGCCCTGCTTCATCCTCACCATCAAAGCGGTTGTACTCTACGCTGTCGATGTCAAGAACGCCGATTATTTCGCCGTTCACCACCAGCGGCAGCACAATTTCAGCGTTACTCGCGGCGTCACAGGCAATATGGCCCGGGAAAGCGTGCACGTCATCAACGCGCTGCACGCTGCGGGTGGCCACCGCGGTACCGCAGACGCCCCGGCCTACCGGAATACGCACGCAGGCGATTTTGCCCTGAAACGGTCCGAGTACCAGGGTGTCCTGTTCGGTCAGCAGATAAAAGCCCGCCCAGTTAACGCCGTTCAGGCGTTCATACAGAAGTGCGCTGCAGTTACCCAGTACCGCCAGGAAGCTGGTTTCGCCGGTAAGTAACGCGGTCATATCACGGTTGAGGTCGTTGTAAAATTCTGCTTTATTCACGGTTCATCACTATATAATGTTGCGGAGCCACCTGGCGGCCCCGTGTAATAAAATAATCAGCTGTTGTCCGTCAGGACAAGATGCAACATGCGGTGGCTTAGGATACCCTTAGCAGGATGCTGAACCCTGATGGCGCTGACGTGTCATACTATCTTGTCATAACACTGCCCTGCTCCCGTATACCAAGGGCCTGAGCGCGATCGGAACGATGAAAATACACGCTATCACTCATGCTCTGCCCCAGGCACGTTATCAGCGATGCCCGCAGTGCGATACCCTTTTTTCCTTACCAGATGTGAAATCCAGCGAGTCGGCGCACTGCCCGCGCTGCAACGCGCGCATCCTCAACGGCCGCGACTGGTCGATGACCCGGCTGACCGCAATGGCGGTAACGATGCTGCTGCTGATGCCGTTCGCCTTCGGCCTGCCGCTGATGTCGATCCGCCTGCTCGGTACCAATATCAGCGCCAGCCTGCTGGGCGGCATAATGCAGATGACCCAGCAGGGCGAGTTGATTGCCGCCTCAATGGTGGCGTTCTGTACGCTGGGCGCGCCGCTGACCCTGGTGGCCTCCATCTGCTACCTGTCGTTTGGCGAAAAGCTGGGCATGAACCTGCGCCCGGTGCTGCTGATGCTCGACCGGCTGAAAGAGTGGGTGATGCTGGACATCTACCTGGTCGGGCTGGCCGTCGCCTCGATTAAAGTGCAGGATTATGCCGATCTCGATCCCGGTCCGGGGCTGGTGGCGTTTCTGGTTCTGACCGTGCTCAGCCTGCTGACGCTGATCCACCTTAACGTCGAGCAGCTGTGGTGCCGTTTTTACCCGCAGCAGCACAGGCAGGACGTCGCCCGCGTCGAGGATCTGCGCGTGTGTCTGAGCTGCCACTTTACCGGCGTGGCCGACGAACGTGGCCGCTGCCCGCGCTGCCATACGCCGCTGACCCTGCGCCGCCCGTACAGCCTGCAGAAGTGCTGGGCGGCACTGATCGCCTCCATCGTGCTGCTGCTGCCGGCCAACCTGCTGCCGATTTCGGTAATCTATCTGAACGGCGCGCGCCAGGAGGACACCATTCTCTCCGGCATCATGTCGCTGGCGGCAGGCAATATTCCGGTGGCGGCGGTGGTGTTCATTGCCAGTATTCTGGTGCCGTTTACCAAGGTTCTCGTGATGCTGACCCTGCTGCTGAGCATCCATTTCAACTGCGAACAGGGCCTGAAAACCCGCATTCGCCTGCTGCGCGTGGTGCAGTGGGTGGGCCGCTGGTCGATGCTCGATCTGTTTGTTATTTCGTTAACCATGTCGCTGGTCAATCGCGACCAGCTTCTGGCCTTCACTATGGGACCGGCGGCTTTCTACTTCGGTTCTGCGGTTATCTTAACTATCCTTGCCGTTGAGTGGCTGGATAGCCGTTTACTTTGGGATGCACATGCAACAGGAAACGCCGACTATACCGACTAGCGCACGCCTGATCCGCCGGCGAAAAATTTCGCCGTTCTGGCTGCTGCCGTTTATTGCCCTGCTGATCGCCGGCTGGCTGGTGTGGACCACCTGGCAGGAGCGCGGCACCACCGTGACCATCGATTTCGCCACCGCGGACGGCATCGTGCCGGGCCGCACGCCGGTGCGTTATCAGGGGGTTGAGGTCGGCCAGGTGCAGGGTATCAGCATGACCGACGATCTGCGCACCATTAAGATCAAGGCCAGTATCAAAAGTGATATGAAAGACGCGCTGCGCGAACAGACCCAGTTCTGGCTGGTGACGCCGAAGGCCTCGCTGGCGGGCGTCTCCGGCCTCGATGCGCTGGTGGGCGGTAACTACATCGGCATGATGCCGGGCAAGGGCGAACCGCGGGAGAACTTCGTCGCGCTGGATACCCAGCCGAAGTACCGTGTCAACACCGGCGAGATGCTGATCCACCTGCACGCGCCGGATCTCGGCGCGCTGAACAGCGGCTCGCTGGTCTATTTCCGCAAAATCCCGGTAGGCCGCGTTTACGACTACAGCATTAACAGCGGCAGCGGCGGCGTCACCATCGACGTGCTGATCGAACGCCGCTTTACCAACCTGGTGAAAAAAGAGAGCCGTTTCTGGAACGTTTCCGGCGTGAAGGCGGACGTCAGCCTGAGCGGCGCGAAGGTCGAACTGGAGAGCCTGGCGGCGCTGGTTAACGGAGCAATCGCTTTCGACTCTCCGGCGCAGTCGGCAGAAGCCAAAACCGACGACAGCTACCCGCTCTACCCGGACCTGGCGCAGAGCCAGCGCGGGGTGCAAATCACCCTTGACCTGCCCGACGGTAAGAACCTGAAGGCCGGACGCACGCCGCTGATGTATCAGGGGCTGGAGGTCGGTACGCTGACCAGACTGAACCTGCTGGACGGCGGCAAGGTCAGCGGTGAACTGACGCTCGACCCTTCGGTCAGCGGCCTGATGCGCAGCGGCACGCGCATTGAGATGCGCAGCCCGAAAATCAGCCTCAGCGACAGCAGCCTGAGTAACCTGCTGACCGGCAATACGCTGGAGCTGGTGCCCGGCGACGGCGAACCCCAGCACCACTTTGTGGTGCTGGCGGATAACGAGTCGCTGCTGCAGCAGGCGAACACTCTGCAGCTGACCCTGAGCGCGCCGGAGAGCTACGGCATTGACGCCGGCCAGCCGCTGGTGCTGTACGGCATGCGCATCGGCCAGGTGGTGAAACGCACCCTGACCGAGAAAGGCGTCAGCTTCGACGTTGCCGTCGCCCCGGAACACCGTGGCCTGGTGCATGGCGACAGTAAATTTATCATCAACAGCCGTCTGGACGTGAAGCTGGGCATCGACGGCATGGAAGTGCTGGGTGCCAGCGCGCGTGAATGGGTGGATGGCGGTATCCGCCTCGATCCGGGCGGCAAAGGCGAGCCAAAAAGCCGCTACCCGCTCTATGCTAACGCGGAAAAAGCCGAGGAAGGCGTCACCGGCGATACGCTGCCGACCACCCTGACGCTGACCGCGGGCAGCCTGCCGGATATTCAGGCCGGTTCCGTGGTGCTGTACCGTAAATTCCAGGTCGGCGAGATCGTCGGCGTGACCCCACGTGCGGACGCCTTTGACGTCAGCGTGCATATCAAGCCGGAGTACCGCCGTCTGCTGACCGCCAACAGCGTCTTCTGGGCCGAAGGCGGGGCGCGGGTGCAGCTGAACGGCAGCGGGCTGACCGTGCAGGCTTCGCCGCTTAATCGCGCGCTGAAAGGGGCGATCAGCTTCGACAACCTGAGCGGCGCCGGTGCCGGGCTGACCCGTCAGGATAAGCGCGTGCTCTACGCCTCAGAAACCGCCGCCCGCGCCGTCGGCAGCCAGATCACCCTGCGTACCTTTGACGCCAGCAAGCTCTCTGAAGGCATGCCGATCCGCTATCTCGGCATCACCATCGGCCAGCTGGAGTCGCTGGCGCTGGGGGTCGACAACAATCAGGTGATCGCCAAAGCGGTGCTCTACCCGGAGTACGTGGACAACTTTGCCCGCCTCGGCAGCCGCTTCTCGGTGGTTTCACCGCAGATTTCCGCCGCCGGGGTTAACCACCTGGAGACGCTGCTGCAGCCCTATATCAACGTCGATCCGGGTAAAGGCCGCGCGCTGCGCACCTTCGAGCTGCAGGAGTCCACCATCACCGATGCGCGCTACCTCGACGGGCTGAACGTGGTGGTTGACGCTGCTGAAGGCGGCTCGCTGTCGGTGGGCACGCCGGTGCTGTTCCGCGGCGTCGAGGTCGGTACCGTCACCGGCACCTCACTGGGATCCATGGCCGACCGCGTACAGATTACCCTGCGCATCAGCCAGAAGTACCAGCACCTGGTACGTAACAACTCGGTATTCTGGCTGGCTTCCGGCTACAACCTGAAGTTTGGCCTGATCGGCGGCGTGGTGAAAACCGGCACCTTCCAGCAGTTTATTCAGGGCGGCATCGCGTTTGCCACCCCGCCAACGGTGCCGCTTGCGCCGCAGGCCACCTCCGGCAAGCACTTCCTGCTGGAGGACGAAGAGCCGAAAGAGTGGCGTAAATGGGGCACCGCCCTGCCGAAATAAGCGCAGGCCTGTGCTCCACCGCAACCTCAGGACGGGATTTCCCGTCCTGACTTCTCGCCGCTCCCGTCGTTTTCCACGCCCGCCGCCAACTGTGGTAGACTGCACTCTCTTTTGACTTTCCCGGAACCCGTCTGTGTCCTCTTCCCGCGTCTTTTTTCCCCAGCCGTTTCTTGATGAAATGCAGCAACTGCTGCCTGACAACGCAGAATTTGCGCGCTTTATCGCCATCAGCCAGCAGCCGCTGCGCCGCAGCCTGCGCGTCAACACGCTGAAAATCAGCGTGGCGGACTTCCTGGCGCAGGTCGCGCCCTATCAGTGGGCGCTGACTCCGGTGCCGTGGTGCGCAGAGGGGTTCTGGATCAGCCGCGACGATGCGGACACCCTGCCATTGGGCAGCACCGCCGAGCACCTGGCCGGGCTGTTCTACATTCAGGAAGCCAGCTCGATGCTGCCGGTGACCGCGCTGTTTGACGGCAGCCCGTCGCCCGGGCGGGTGATGGACGTGGCCGCCGCGCCAGGTTCAAAAACCACCCAGATCGCCGCGCGTATGAACAACACCGGTGCCATCCTGGCCAATGAGTACTCGGCCAGCCGGGTCAAGGTACTGCACGCCAACCTCAGCCGCTGCGGAATCAGCAACACCGCCATGACCCACTTCGACGGCCGGGTGTTTGGCGCGGCGCTGCCGGAGTCCTTTGATGCGATCCTGCTGGATGCCCCCTGCTCCGGCGAAGGCGTGGTGCGCAAGGATGCGGACGCGCTGCGCAACTGGAGCGAGGAAAGCACCGCGACAATCGCCGCCACCCAGTGCGAGCTGATCGACAGCGCGTTCCATGCCCTGCGTCCGGGCGGCACGCTGGTCTACTCCACCTGCACGCTGAACCGCAGCGAAAACCAGCAGGTGATCGCCTGGCTGCTGGCACGTTATCCGGACGCTGTAGAGGTGGAGCCGCTGAACCAGCTGTTTAGCGGCGCGGAGCAGGTGGCGACCCCGGAAGGTTTCCTGCACGTCTTCCCGCAGGTGTTCGACAGCGAGGGGTTCTTTGTGGCCCGCCTGCGCAAGACCGCCGGCGTTGCACAGCTGCCGGTGCCCGGCTATAAGCTCGGCAAGCTGCCGTTCAGCCCGTTGAGCCGTAAGCTACAGCAGGAGGTGGCCGACGCGGCGGCAAAAGTCGGTTTGCAGTGGAGCGCTGAGCTGACGCTGTGGCAGCGCGACAAAGAGCTGTGGCTGTTTCCGGCGGCCATCGAGCCGCTGCTGAACCGCGTGCGTTTTTCCCGCATCGGCCTGAAGCTGGCCGAGACCTTTGCCAAAGGCTACCGCTGGCAGCATGAAGCCGTGGTGGCGCTGGCCAGCGCGCAGGCGGCCAACGCGGTGGAACTGAGCAGCGGTGAAGCGGAAGAGTGGTATCGCGGGCGGGATATCTATCCGGAGCGCCCGCTGCCGGCCGGTGAGCTGATCATTTGCCATCAGCAGCAGCCGATCGGGCTGGCAAAAACGGTGGGCAGCCGCATCAAAAACAACTACCCGCGCGAGCTGGTGCGCGACGGCAAGCTGTTCGGCGTCTGAGGGATCGGACGCCCTGCCGGGGCAGGAGCAGCGGTAACGCGCCCTGTCCGGACGGTTGCAGTCTGAACGTTAACCGGTAAAGCACCCTGTCCGGGAGAACGCAGCCGGAATGCTAACCGGTAAGGTACCCTGCCTGAACGGTGCCCTGCACGCGCCGTTTTAAACCGATGCCGGTACGCGTTTATGCCGGCATCCGGCAGCAGACCCTGCCCGGCTATTTCACCGCGCGCGGATTTTTTCGCAGCGAACCACTCCAGCTAAAGTCCTTCACTTCGCTCTCTTTTGCCGCAGAAGGTTTTTTCACCCGTTTTACCGGCGTCTTTTTGTTAGCCTCCTTCGCCAGCCGCTCCTTCATCACCAGCTTTTTGGCCTCTTTCAGGATCTCCTTCTCCTCTTTCTTACTGGCAACGTGGCCCAGCTTCGTCGTTAGCGTTTTAACGCGCAGTTCCACCAGCAGCTTCTCTTCGGCGGTAAACTGGTCGATCGAAATCTCTTTATCGTTGCTCATATCACAAACTCCAGACGGCGGATAACGGGGGTACCCGATGCAGCGGCCGCCCGCGTTTTCGCGCGACGATCGGGTACGCGCTCTTTTATCGGTTAATCTGCGGTAACAAGCAAGCACGGTGAACCTTGCGTTCACTCAATTATTCCCCGCGCCACGTTGCCGGTTAGCCAAACCTGTACTATGTTCAGCACTGTAATCAATAAGTTAAAACGAGACTATCAGATGCTGATCAAAGGTATTAGTAAGGGATTCTTTATCTTTATTCTGGCCATAACCACGCTGGCCTTTTTACACGTGCTGGGGCCCTATTTTTCCGCGATCCTGTGGGCCGCGATCCTGGCGATTATTTTCCACCCGTTAAAAACCCGCCTGCGCAACGCGCTGGGGGATAAAAACGGCATCGCCGCGCTGCTTACGCTGCTGGCGATCTGCCTGATCGTATTTATCCCCCTCGCGCTGGTGGCGTCGTCGCTGGCGGTGGAGTGTAACGCCCTCTATAACCGGCTGCAGAATAACCAGACCGAACTGGCCACGGTGGTCAGCGGCGTTATCAATCACCTGCCGAGCTGGGCGCGCCACTTCCTTGCTGAAAACAACCTCAACAACCCCGACCATATCCAGCAGCAGCTTTCCGGCGCGGCGATGAAAGGCGGTCAGTTCTTCGCCGGCAGCATTATGCTGATTGGCAAGAGTACCTTCAGTTTCACCATCGGCTTTGGCGTGATGCTCTACCTGCTGTTCTTCCTGCTGAAAGACGGCGCCTACCTGGTCAGCCTGGCCTTTAAGGCCATTCCGCTGACCGATCACGTTAAACACCATCTGTTTGTCAAATTTGCCGCCGTTTCCCGCGCCACCGTTAAGGGCACCGTGGTGGTGGCGGTGGTTCAGGGAACGCTGGGGGGCATTGCCTTCTTCTTCGCGGATATTCAGGGCAGCATTTTATGGGGCTCGCTGATGGCATTCCTGTCGCTGATCCCGGCGGTGGGTTCGGCGATTATCTGGCTGCCGGTGGTGCTTTACTTCCTGTTCAGCGGTGCGCTGGTGAAGGGGCTGGTGCTGGCGTTCTTCTTTGTGGTGGTCATTGGCCTGATCGATAATATCCTGCGCCCGCTGCTGGTGGGTAAAGACACCAAAATGCCGGACTACCTGATCCTGATCACCACCCTCGGCGGCATGGAGATTTACGGCATCAACGGCTTTGTGATCGGCCCGCTGATCGCCGCGCTGTTCATCTCCTGCTGGAACCTGCTCTCCGGCCGCGACCATAAGGGCAACACCGACGAGATCGACCCGGACTTCTTTGAAGAAGGGCTGAGCCAGCACGACAAAACCGAGTAACGGCTGGGCTAACGGGCCATTAAGCTGGGCCCGTTAGCCAAACCTGCCGCCTAATGCAAGACAACAGAAAGGCGCATCTTTTATCCGTAGCAAGCCAGGGATTAGCCATTTCCGTATCCCCCTCACCCACCTTTTTATCGCTGACAACGCCCTGCACGCCGCCACTTCAGCATACAAAAAATGCGCAATTTTCGACATTATCAGGAAACTTTCAGAGCGACAGCATTCGATGCCAAACTGGCGTTAGGCGGGCGCAGAAAAAAGGCGTAGTGTGCAGGCGGGTGCTTGAGGCTTTCTGCCTTAAGCAGTGTGTATGTTGACGGCAGAAAGAGAAAAGCCCCATTCGATATTCATCAAATGAGGCCTGACCCTAATGCGCAACAACATGAAGGTTAGTCCTTTATCGGTCGAAAGACAAGGAGGAGTAACCATGAGACAGCACGCGGCGATCACGATCGCCATTCTGATCATCATCACCATTACGGTGGTGGTGGTGCTCAGCAGAAAAGACCTCTGTGAGCTGCGCATCCGAAGCGGGCAAACGGAGGTTGTTGCCGTCTTTATGGCTTACGAATCCATAAGGTAAAGGCAAACGGCGGGGAGTCACCTCCCCGCCAACCGCTGTTGTCCGCAACCGGTCTTAAGCACCCGCCTTTTTATTCGCGATCGGACGAATCAGCCTGTCGTCCGGAGCGACCGTTGCCGCCAGCAGGCTAAGCGGCTGGCGCTGCCTGACCACGGCGGCTGAGCAACAGCACGACGGCGGCACCGAGCAGCAGCGCGACGATGGCGTAAACGCGGTTCTCGGGCTGCGTACCGCCAATCCCGCCTGCCGCCAGGAAGTAACCGGCGGCAAAGACGGCTTTCGCAATCGTCCAGCCGGTGGTCGGCGGCCGGCGGCAGATGACCCTGACCGCCCATGCCCCGAGAATTAACCCCATAAAGCCCAATACTGTTTCCATTATCCACGCCTTCTCAACCGGTTATCCGCCGGATTTGTCCGCCGGGGAATCTTTGTAACACGGCGCACCGGTCCGGCGCTACTGCGCGGGAGAGGCCCGGGGAGAACAACACCCGCAACGTTGCCCTGTTTCACTTTGCGACGGGCAGGTCGGCGCAACGGGTGGTATAGGCGGGCGACAGCATCTCGCGCTTCATCGCCCAGCTTTTCTGCATCCCCTGTCCGGCAAACCACAGCTTGCCCTTCCCCTGCTGGTTAATACCGTCGAGGATCTGCATCAGCGCGGCGCTGTTGGCCTGCGGCTGGCACTCATCAAACAGGTTCAGCTGTGCCACTCCCTGGCTGAAGAAGTCGCCGAGCATCACGCCGGCCTTCATATAGCGGTGCCCGTCGATCCAGATACGATCCAGCGCCGCCATCGCCAGTCGGATAATGTCACGGGTATCATTACTCGGCAGCGGCAGGCATCCCCCCGCCTGATTGCCGTAAAACACCTCGCCGGGCGTGTGCGGGCTGGTGCGCACAAAGACCGAGACCTGGCGGCAGTACTGGCGCTCCTGACGCAGCTTTTCCGCCGCCCGCTCGGCGTAGGCGCACACCGCCTGGCGCATGTCCTGGTAATCGGTGATGCGGCTGCCAAACGAACGCGAGCAGACGATCTGCTGTTTCGCCGGGGCAAACTCCTCCAGCGGCAGACAGGGTTCGCCACGCAGTTCACGCACCGTGCGCTCCAGCACCACGTTAAAATTCTTACGAATCATCCACGGCGAACTCTCCGCCAGCTGCAACGCCGTGTCGATCCCCAGCAGACTGAGTTTTTTACTGATGCGCCGGCCGACGCCCCACACGTCGGCCACTTCGACCAGGGCCAGCAGCTTACGCTGCCGCTCCGGGCTGGAGAGATCGACCACGCCGCCGGTTTGCGGCCACTTTTTGGCCGCGTGATTCGCCAGCTTGGCCAGCGTTTTGGTCGGCGCAATGCCGACGCCGATGGTCAGATGCGCCTCCTTCTTAATACGGTCCCGCACCTGATGGCCGAACTGCGCCAGCGGCATGCAGAGGCTGACGCCGGTCAGGTTCAGGAATGCCTCATCGATCGAGTAGATCTCGGTGCCCGGCGCCATCTCTTCCAGCAGCATCATCACCCGCTGGCTCATATCTGCGTAGAGCGCATAATTCGAGCTGAAGACATTGACCCGGTGCTGCTGAAACAGCGCTTTTTGCTGGAAGTACGGCGCACCCATTACGATCCCGAGCCGCTTCGCCTCCGCCGACAGCGCAATCACGCAGCCGTCATTATTGCTCAGCACCACCACCGGCTTACCGCGCAGGTCCGGGCGAAACACCGTTTCGCAGCTGGCGTAAAAGCTGTTCACATCAGCCAGCGCGAACATCAGCGGGTCGGCTTAATCACAAAGGTCACTACGCCGAACAGACTCAGCCCCTCTTCAGGGTTGATGACGATCGGCGAGTAAGCACGATTCATGGGCACCAGCCGCGGTACCGGACCCAGCTGCAGTTTTTTTACCGTAAACTCGCCGTCGATGGAGGCCACCACGATATCACCGTGCACCGCGGTCAGCGAGCTGTCGACCACCAGCATATCGCCGTCGCCGATGCCCGCCCCTATCATCGAATCGCCGCTGACGCGGATAAAGTAGGTGGCACTGGGGTGAGCAATGCATACGTCGTTGAGATTGATGCGCGTCTCAATATAGTCCTGCGCCGGTGACGGAAAGCCGCACGGCACCCGTTCAAGGAACAGGGGTAAAGCCAGCAGAGAGGGCCACTCGCAGGCCTTAAAAATTTGCATAGAACACCACATAAGAAATATCTGTATATATATACAGTATTATCGATCATTACCAACGATCAACCCTTTTTCACGGGCGACGAACTATGCGGTTGATGAACGGTGGGATTTAACTACGCAGGGGTGAACATGCTTAAAGGATTCTGGCGATAGCTATCAGGATGCGATTGATAGCGTTCGCGAAGCCATTGAGGGCCATACAGAACTTTTGGTAGAAGAAGGTGAAACTGTTGCCTTCCACCACCTGTATTGAGGCGTTCATTGATGACGGGGAATATGCAGGAACTATCCGGGCGCTGGTTGACGTGGATGTCACTCCCCTGATGGGCAAAGCCGGAAAAATTAACGTGACGCTTCCGATGCTGCCGATCCGGCGTATCAATCGGTTTGTGGCAAACCATCCTGGGTATCGCAGCCGTTCCGAGTTTCTGGCGCGTGCGGCTACCGAGCGGTTTATTAAGGTACCGACATAAAAAAAGACCAAAGGCCAATCCTGCCTTTGGTCCAGGGAAATGGCTCTTTGCAGAGCCGTGCGCTAAAAGTTGGCATTAATGCAGGCGGTGTGCCTGACTCTTAAAAGATAGACCACCGGCAGGGGAATTCCAGCCGGTGGAAATGAAGATGTTAACTTAATGTTAGCATTGTGATCGAAGCGGCAGAAACGGGCGTCCGCCGCCGGAGACTGGCGGCAAAACGCCGTGCGCGCTAACTATACGGCGACCGGCAGGAGTAGCAGCAGGTGAGATCGGCAGCACGTTCACAACGCTGGCGAGACAGGCCGATCATCCGCCGGGCTGAAGTTAAGACGGCGTTAACCGTCGCAGCGCGGGTTTACCAAAGGTGGCAGAGGAGCCTCCCCCTGCCCCGGCAGTCAGTTACAGAGCTTCTCAGCGCGGGCGATAATCGGTGCCAGGCTCTTTTTATGACCCGGATTGTTCGGGTCATCTGCCAGCACTTTCTCAATCGGCACGCCGTGCGTCTGCCCGGCCTGCACTTTGGCGATCGCTTCCGCATTGAGCGGGTACTGCATCAGCGTACCGTCGTTGATCGCAAACAGCACGTTACCCTTCTCGCAGCTCAGCATCATCTCTTCGCGGGTGAACGGCCAGTTATCCTTGCCCATATCAAAACGACTGACCGTTTCAACGCCAGCCAGCGCGCTGGTGCTCACGCCCAGTGCAATAAACAGCAATGCCCAATTTTTCATTACGATTGTTACCTTAACACGATGTCTTAACTGTATTTTTTCAGTGTGTCTGTGCGGCGCCATGGCTCAACCCGGTTGCAGCGTGGCAAACAGGCTCACCGCCAGCAGCGCCAGCGCCGCCAGCACGATTTCCGCCAGCGTAGTACGGATAAACAGCTGCTGTGCCCGCTGACCGCTGCGCTGAAAACGCGGTACCAGCCAGTAGCGGTTAACCAGCGCGATCAGCGTCATAGCGGCCACCAGAGCGACTTTTACCAGCAGCAGCTGACTGTAGAGGCGGAAGCTGGCCGGTGGCCAGCCGAGCAGCAGCAGCGAGTTCAGCACACCGCTCAGCACCACCAGCGCGACCGCCAGATGGCCGTAACGGGAGAAGCGCATCAGGGTGCGGATGGCATCATAGCGGTGGGCCACACCACGCGCTTCGCGCATTACCACCACCAGCGGCAGCAGGCCGCCGGCCCAGAACGCCGCGCCGATCAGGTGCGTCATCTGGTTAACCCGCTGAACGCCCCCTGCCCAGCCGTCCAGCATCGCCGCGTGGCCGACAAACGCCAGACCGGCCAGCTGCAGCAGCGCCATCAGCAACAACAGGCGCTGGCCTGCGGCACCGCGCAACAGCCAGGCCAGACAGCAGCACAGCGCAAACAGGCACTGCCACTGCCAGACCCGGCCAAAGCCGGTGTTCAGCACCGCCTGCCAGACCTCCGCGCTGAGCATATCGCCCCAGCCGTCGCCCATCAGCCCGGTCTGGGCCGTCAACAGCAGCAGCGTGCTCATCAGCGTCACGCCGCTGGCGGCGGCCATCAAGGGGCGTAAACGCCCGCTCAGATGCGGCCGATAGCGCGAAGGCGCCAGCAGGACGGTGTAAAACCCGGCCCCCGCCAGCGACATCAGCGCGCCAAAGTGCAGCCAGCGGCAGAGGATATAGAGCGCGGTCAGCGACATGTTACTTCACGGAGAAGCGGTAGCTTCCTTTGGTCTTGTGGCCGTCCACGGAAAGCACGTGCCACTTCACCTGGTAGCTGCCGCTGGTCAGCGGTTTTTCCAGCGGCACGATCAGCTGATTGTGCATTTTCGCGTCACGCTGCGCCTTGCCCAGCGCCACCGGCTGTTGATTTGCGGCAGCGACGTCCAGGCCGCTAAAGGCGGGCTCGATATCTTCCGAGAAGGTCAGCGTCAGCGCCTGCGGCGAGGCGGTAACCACGGCGTCGGCGGCCGGATACTGGGTTTTCAGATGAGCATGAGCGGCGGCCTGTTGCGCGAACAGCGCGGCAACCAGCAGCCCGGAGACCCTGCAGAAATTACGCATATTGCTTAATCATCCATAACGGGACGCAGCACGTCGCTGCCTGAGGCCGAAAGAATACCCCGCTTAAAAACGGGTGTCGAGGCGACAGCGGCGATCAATTGGCCACTAAACTTGCTAATCCGTGCCTTCTGCATTATTTTCTGCCGCAGACTAGCAGGAGAAGATCATGAGTAACAATCTGGCAACTTTACCGCAGCAGGAAAAGGACAAAATCAACGTCGAGCTGGCCGCCGCCGGCGTGGCGTTTAAGGAACGCTACAATATGCCGGCGATCGCCGAGATGGTGGAGCGCGAGCAGCCGGAAGCACTGCGTGACTGGTTCCGCCAGCGGCTGATGCACTACCGGCAGGCGTCGCTGTCCCTCTCCCGACTGCCGTATGAGCCAAAACAAAAATAGCGCGTTGCTCCGTTCCATTCCGCCATATCAACCCAAACAAAAACAGGGTGGTGCGTTTCGTTCACGCCCGACTTGCGTTACGCTGTCAGCCTCTGTTTCAGGTTGAAAGGTAAGGTCAATGTCCGGCTGGAATATCGCTGCTGCACAGTCAGGCTCGCGCGCGGGCAATATCACATGGAATATTGAGCACCACCTGGCGTTTATCCGCCAGGCTGCCGAACTTAACGTCGATCTGCTGGTGTTCCCGGAGCTGTCGCTGACCGGCTATGAACTGCCGCTGATGGCGGAGCTGGCGATGGCCGCAGACGCCCCCCGCCTGCAGGTGTTTGCGGACGCAGCACAGCAGTACGGGATGAGTATCTGTGTTGGCCTGCCGTTGAAAAACCAGCAGGATGTGATGCTCTCTGCCGCCACCTTCCTCGCGGACGGCACGCGTTTTGCCTACAGCAAGCGCAACCTGTTTGGCGACGAGCGGCAGATTTTCAGCCAGGGCAGCCCGGTGCCGATGTTCGGCCAGCCGCAGCAGAACGTGGTGCTGGCGATCTGCGCCGACATCAGCGTCGAACAGTTCGCCCGCGACGCCGCGCAGCAGGGGGCCGATCTCTATGCCACCAGCGTGCTAGTATCAGAAAAGGGATATGAAGCCGACTGCGCGCTGCTGGCCCGCTGGTCAGAGACGTATCAGATGGCGGTACTGATGGCCAACCATGCCTGGCCGACCGGCGCCTACGTCTCTGCAGGCAAGAGCGCGTTCTGGAGCCCAGACGGGCAGCAGGTGGTGCGCGGTGGCGAGGGTGAGCAGCTGATTATCGCCCGCCGCCGGGGCAGCCAGTGGCACGGCGAAGTGCATGCGCTGCACGCCACGGCGGATCGCTAGAAAGGAGTGAGTATGTTACGAGTGATCGACACCGAAACCTGCGGCCTGCAGGGCGGTATTGTCGAAGTGGCCTCGGTGGACGTGGTCGACGGGCAGATCGTTAACCCGATGAGCGACCTGATCCTGCCGGACCGGCCGATTGGCCGCCAGGCGATGGCCATTCACCGCATTACCGAAGCAATGGTGCGCGGCAAGCCGACCATCGAGCAGGCGATCGGCCGTTATCACGGCAGCGCGTTTTACGTTGCGCACAACGCCAGCTTTGACCGGCGGATGCTGCCGGAGATGCACGGAGAGTGGATCTGTACCATGACCCTCGCTCGCGCGCTGTGGCCGGGGCGCAAGTATGGCAACCAGGCGCTGCGCGAGTCGCTGCAGCTGGAGGTGTCGCCGCCGCCGGATCTGCACGCTCACCGGGCGCTGTACGACTGCTACGTCACCGCCGCGCTGCTGGTACGCATCATGGACTACAGCGGCTGGGATGCCGCCGAAATGCTGCGCCGCATGCAGGTCAAAGGCTCGGTCAACAGCCTGCCGTTTGGTAAGTATCGCGGGCAGAAGGTTGACGACGTGGCGAAAAAAGATCCGGGATACTGTCAGTGGATGCTGAAAAATATCCCGGACCTGAAGCCCGACCTGCGCGGTGCCCTGCTGCGCGCCTTAAGCGCCGCCGATTAAGCGGCCGGGCCGGCGAGCGTTCCGTTCGCCAGCCCAATCAGGAAGGCGTACTCCAGCGCCACCTCTTCCCACACCTTATAACGCCCCGATTTGCCGCCGTGGCCGGCATCCATATCGGTGTGCAGCACCAGCAGATGGTCATCAGTTTTCAGCTCACGCAGTTTTGCCACCCATTTGGCCGGCTCCCAGTACTGTACCTGCGAGTCGTGCAGCCCGGTGGTCACCAGCAGATGCGGATAGGCCTGCGCGGTGACGTTGTCGTACGGGCTGTACTGACGAATATAGCGGTAGTACTGCTCGTCGGCCGGGTTGCCCCACTCATCGTATTCGCCGGTGGTCAGCGGAATGCTCTCATCCAGCATGGTGGTCACCACGTCAACAAACGGCACCTGAGCCACCACGCCGTGGAAGCGCGCGGGCTGCTGGTT
The DNA here is from genome assembly GCF_001422605.1 of Erwinia sp. Leaf53. Lineage (NCBI taxonomy): Bacteria > Pseudomonadati > Pseudomonadota > Gammaproteobacteria > Enterobacterales > Erwiniaceae > Erwinia > Erwinia sp. Leaf53. The sequence goes on along the minus strand of NZ_LMLK01000027.1, from coordinate 55,733 downwards.
GATCACCGCGCCCATCAGCAGGCCACCGGCGCTGCCGCCCATCGCGTAGAGTTTTGCCGGATCGCCGTAACCCTGTGCCACCAGCGCCTCGGTCAGGTCGATAAAGTCGTTAAAGGTGTTCATCTTGTTCAGCAGGCGGCCGTCGTCATACCACTGCTGCCCCATCTCGCCGCCGCCGCGGATATGGGTCAGGGCGAAGACAAAGCCGCGGTCGAGCAGGCTGAGGCGGCTGGCGCTGAAATCCGCATCCATGCTGCTGCCGTACGAGCCGTAGCCGTAGACCAGCAGCGGGTTGTGGCCCGGTGTATAGCTGTCCTGGCGGTAAACCAGCGACACCGGCACCTCAACGCCGTCGCGCATGGTCACCCAGTGGCGCTCGCTGCGGTAACGCGTGGCGTCAAAACCTTTCACCTCGGTCTGCTTCAGCACGCTGCGTTCGCCGCTGTGCATATCCAGCTCGTAGAGGGTATCCGGCGTGGTCATCGACGAGTAGCCGTAGCGCAGCTTGCTGGTCTCCGGCTCCGGGTTGTGGCCCACCCAGGTAACGTAGGTCGGATCGTCGAAGGCGATACGCACCTCTTTGCCGTTCTGCCAGTGGATCTGCCGCAGGCTGGTCAGCCCGCGCTGGCGCTCTTCCACCACCAGCCAGTCGCGGAACAGGCTGTAGCCCTCCAGCACGATATCCCCCCGCGGGGCGATCACCGGCTGCCAGGCCGCGTCATCCGCGGTTGCGCTGCGGTAAAGGCCAAAGTTTTTCCCGTCGCGGTTGGAGCGGATAAAGAACTGCTGCTGGTAGTGATCGACGCTGTACTCATGATCTTTACGCCGCGGGCTGAACAGCTGCGGCTGCGCCTGCGGATCGCCGGCGTCCAGCAGCAGGATCTCGCTGGTGGTGCTGCTGTTAAGCGAGATGGCGATGTACTGCTCAGAGGTGGTTTTATATACGCCGACGTAAAAGGTATCGTCCGCCTCTTCATACACCAGCTGGTCCTGCTGCTGCGGGGTGCCGAGGGTATGTCGCCACACCTGGTACGGCAGCAGCGTCTGCGGGTGCTTACGCACGTAGTAGAGCGTCTGCGAGTCGTTGGCCCAGGTCATGCTGCTGGAGACCTGCTCCAGCACCTCGTCATACTGACGATCGGTGCTGAGATTACGCAGGCGAATGCTGTAGATACGGCGTGAGAGGAAATCCTCCGCCAGCGCCAGGATCTGATTGTCGCGGCTGATGGCCATGCCGCCCAGCGTATAGAATTCGCTGTCCGCCGCGCGCTGATTGCCGTCGACCAGCGTCTGCCACTGCTCCGGCATGGCGGTATCCGCCGGCTGGCGGCTGTGGATCGCGTACTCGTTGCCCTCTTCAAAGCGGCTCTGGTAACGCCAGCCGCGCTTCACATAGGGCACCGACTGGTCACGCGGCGGAATACGATCGACAATCTCTTTCAGCAGCTCGGCCTGCAGCGCCTGCTGCGGGGCCAGCAGCTGCTGACCGTAATCGTTCTCAGCCTGCAGCCAGGCCAGCACTTCCGGGTCAGCGCGCTCGTCGTCACGCATCCAGTAGTAGTTGTCGGTACGGGTTTCACCATGCAGGGTCATCTGATGGGGGATTTTTTTCGCTAATGGAGGGGTCATAGTCTCTTCGCGGTTGCTGTGCCTGCCTGAAAGACTGGCAGTAAGCGGACGAAATGCCAAGGAATTATGCGGGTGGGAACACAAAAAGGTCGGGCGACGGGAAATCGCCCGGGTCAGCGTCAGCGTCAGGCAGTCAGTTTCAGTTTCTCTTCGCGGATGTCACCCAGAATCGAATCCCGCACGTCCTGCGGAATGTTCAGCGCGTCACCCAGCGCCTGCAGGTAGCTGCGCTCCATAAAGTGGTCGGCGTCAATCACCAGGTTGCTGAGGAAATAGACCTCCAGCGCCTCTTCTTCATTTTTGACATCCGCGGCCAGCCGCTGTGGATCCAGCGGACGCTCAATCGCCTGCTGCACCAGCCGTTCGGCCTGTTCGCCGAGGCCCGACTGGCGGATATGTTCATCGATGGCCTGACGCTCTGAGCTGTCGATATGGCCATCGCTTTTGGCGGCAAACACCAGCGCTTCAATCAGCCGTTCGGCGCGGCGGTCCACCGGCGTGCTCTGCTGACCGAACTGCGGCTGGTCGCGGTGGGTTTCGCTGACCCGCTGCTTGTACCTGTTCCACAGCACCGCACCCGCCGCCGCGCTACCGCCAATGATCAGCGCATTTTTGCCGTACTTAGCCAGCAGATTACGTGACGACTTGCTGGCAATCAGCATGCCCGCCAGCCCGCCCAGCGCGCCGGGAGCCAGCATTTTGCTCAGCCCTTCCCCGCCGGAGGATTTACCCGCCTTACCCAGTACCGATTGAATCTGCTGTAACCAGTTGCTCATAGTGGTTCCTTCTGGCCGAAAAACACCACAATAGGCGAAGGCGCGTCAGGAAACGTCAAAGGATGCAAAGGCCGGTTAAAGAAGATGCCGCCATAGCGCTTTCGGGTGCTGAACTTGCCGGACCGCTACAGGGCTTCTACTCTGTACTACCTGGTTCGTAAGTTTTCAGGAGCACTGATGACGCAGCACGCTTCCCCGCTGTTTCTTAACACCATTCTCACCGGCGGCACGCCGCAGCAGAAGCTGCGTGCGGCGAAGTCAGCGGGCTTTGATCAGGTTGAACTGTGGCAACAGGATGTGCAGGCCGCCGACGGGGGTGTCTTCACGCTGGCGCCGCTGCTGCACGAACTGCAGCTGGGGCTGACCGACTATCAGGTATTGCTGGATTTTGACGGCGCGCGCGGCGACAAACGTGAGGATAAGCGACGTGAGGCGCTGACGATGATGGACAACGCCGTTAAGCTGAGAGCAAACACGATACTGACTCCAGCCTCCACCGATCCCTGCTGCGATGCCGGCTGCGTACTGCAGGATCTGCGCTGGCTGACGGCACAGGCGGCAGAGCGCGGGTTGCGGGTCGCCTATGAAGCGATGGCCTGGAGCCAGCATATCAATACCACCGATGCCGCCTGGCAGCTGATACAAAAGACCGGCGCCGGAAATATCGGGCTGGTGGTGGATGCCTTTCATATCTTTGCCGGCGGGCGGACGCTTGACGATCTGACGGGGATCCCGGCGGAAAAAATTTACCTGGTGCAGCTGTCAGATCTCAGCACCCGGCCGCAGAAAAACCAGCTGGTTGAAACCGCGCGTCACCATCGCCTGTTGCCCGGCGAGGGAAACTTCCCCCTGACATCGCTGCTGCAGCACCTGAAAACGCTGGATTATCGCGGCCCCGTCGGGCTGGAGGTATTTAATGACGAGCGCCAGGCAGCCGATGCGCATCTGACGGCTGATGCGGCAATGCAGTCACTGCGCAGGGTGCTGGACAGCGCAGGCTATCGGTAGTGAAAAATGCTCCCCGTCATTATGCCGACCGGACGCCCGGTTAGCCATCAGGCCGATTTTACCGCGCGCAGCGTAGTGGCGTCGTCTTCGGCGCTGTCGCTGCTGCTCTCTTCCGGCAGCTTGCCGCTGCGCAGGATATGCTGCAGGGCGTCTTTGTTCTCCGCCAGGAACAGGCCCAGCGCCTCGCCCTGCTGTTCGTCCAGTTCAAGCTGGCTGGTGGTTAACCAGTCAGAGAACACTTCCGCCATATCGAGCATTTTGTCGTACGCATCGGCTTCCTTCTTGCTGGCAAAAGTCATCTTTTCCTCACCTTTTCTGACGACAACGTATTTAATCTCAACAGCCATGATGTTCACTCCGGTTAACTGTGTTTATATACAGTATAACAGCAACGGTTTTTTGACTCAAGCTTCCCGTAACGGATGATCGCGCAAACGTTTTCGTTTATACTGCGCGCGTTATTTTTCATCCAATCAGGTAGACATTATGACGACTTTAGGAACCGCGCTGCGCCCTGCTGCGACACGCGTAATGCTGTTAGGATCGGGCGAACTGGGTAAAGAAGTGGCCCTGGAGTGCCAGCGTCTTGGGGTGGAAGTGATCGCCGTCGATCGCTATGCCGATGCGCCAGCGATGCACGTGGCTCACCGCAGCCACGTTATCAATATGCTGGACGGCGCCGCGCTCGCCGCGCTGGTTGCCCTTGAGAAGCCCGACTTTGTGGTGCCTGAAATTGAAGCCATCGCTACCGATATGCTGATTGAGCTGGAAAAGCAGGGCCAGCACGTGGTGCCGACCGCCCGCGCGGCCAGACTGACCATGAACCGTGAAGGCATCCGTCGCCTGGCGGCCGAAGAACTGGCGCTGCCGACCTCAACCTACCGCTTCGCCGACAGCCACGCGGCGTTTCTCGCCGCCGCCGATGAAATCGGCTTCCCGTGCATCGTCAAGCCGGTGATGAGCTCGTCCGGCAAAGGCCAGAGCTTTATCCGTGATGCGGCTCAGCTGGATGCGGCCTGGGAGTACGCCCAGCAGGGCGGCCGCGCCGGTGCCGGGCGGGTGATTGTCGAAGGCGTGGTGAAGTTCGATTTCGAAATCACCCTGTTGACCATCAGTGCGGTAGACGGTATCCACTTCTGCGCGCCGATCGGCCACCGTCAGGAAGAGGGCGACTATCGCGAATCCTGGCAGCCGCAGCAGATGAGCGCGCTGGCGCTGGAACGTGCCCAGGCAATCGCAGAAAAAGTGGTCACCGCCCTCGGCGGCCGCGGCCTGTTCGGCGTCGAGCTGTTTGTCTGTGGTGATGAAGTGGTGTTCAGCGAAGTGTCACCGCGCCCGCACGATACCGGCATGGTTACGCTGATCTCGCAGGACGTTTCCGAATTCGCCCTGCACGTGCGCGCCTTCCTCGGCCTGCCGGTTGGCGGCATTCGCCAGTACGGCCCGTCGGCCTCGGCGGTGATCCTGCCGGCGCTGGACAGCGACAACGTACAGTTTGGCAATCTCTCCGCCGCGCTGGGTGCCGGCCTGCAGCTGCGCCTGTTCGGCAAGCCGGAAGTGCGCGGTCAGCGTCGTATGGGCGTAGCGCTGGCCACCGGCGACAACGTTGATGAAGCGGTCGCCCGCGCGGTGGCGGCAGCGGCCAGCGTGAAGGTCAGCGGCTAACGCCGAATCCGGGGCGGTGTGCGCCGCCCCGAAAATCACCTGCGCTCGTCACTGCCGCGCGCCGGCCACCGCTTCCCGCGCCAGCTGCGTAATCCGCTGATAATCTCCTGCTTCCAGCGCGTCCAACGGCACCAGCCAGGATCCACCGATGCACAGCACGCTGTTCAGCGCCAGATAGTCACGATAGTTGGCCGGGGAGATACCGCCGGTCGGGCAGAAACGCACCTGCGGGAACGGGCCAGCAATCGCCTGCAGCGCCTTCACGCCGCCGTTGGCTTCCGCCGGGAAGAACTTGAATTCCCGCAGCCCGTAATCCAGCCCGGTCATCAGCTCCGATACGCTACTGATGCCCGGAATAAGCGGCAGCGGCCCGTCAACGGCGGCACGCAGCAGCGGTTCGGTTAAGCCCGGGCTGATAGCGAACTGCGCGCCAGCGTCGGTCACCTGTTGCAGCTGCTGCGCGTTCAGCACCGTGCCGGCCCCGACTATCGCTTCCGGCACCTCGCGCACCATCGCCTGCAGCGCCTCCAGCGCGCAGGGGGTACGCAGGGTAACCTCCAGCACGCGGATCCCCCCTGCCACCAGCGCTTTCGCCATTGGCACCGCGTGCGCAACGTCGTTGACCACGATCACCGGTACCACCGGGCCCGTCTCCAGGATCTGGCGGGCGCTGATTTTCCAGTTACTCATTGCTCAGTCTCCTTGTAATAAAAAAACCCGCCGTAGCGGGTTTCAGAACATCAGCAGATTACTCGAACTCGTTCCACGAACGGCCGTCGCGGGTGATCATCGCCACCGATGCGACCGGGCCCCAGGTCCCGGCCTGATAAGGCTTCGGCGCTTCTTTATCCGCAGACCAGGCGTCCATGATGGAGTCAACCCACTTCCAGGCCTCTTCCACTTCGTCGCGGCGCACGAACAGCGCCTGAATGCCGCGCATGGTTTCCAGCAGCAGGCGCTCGTAGGCGTCCGCCAGGTGCGACTGATTGAAGGTCTCAGAGAAGCTCAGATCCAGCTTGGTGGTCTGCAGGTTGTGCTTGTGATCCAGGCCCGGCACTTTGTTGAGGATCTGGATCTCCACGCCCTCATCCGGCTGCAGACGAATGGTCAGTTTGTTCTGCGGCAGTTCCTGCCAGGAGTCTTTGAACAGGTTCAGCGCCGGGTTCTTGAAGTAGACCACCACTTCTGAACATTTGGTCGGCAGTCGCTTACCGGTGCGCAGGTAGAACGGCACGCCCGCCCAGCGCCAGTCGTCGATATCCACGCGGATCGAGACGAAAGATTCGGTGTTGCTGTTCTTATTGGCACCCTCTTCTTCCAGGTAGCCCGGTACTTTTTTGCCCTGCACGAAACCGGCGGTGTACTGGCCGCGCACGGTTTTTTCACGCACGTTGGTGTGGTCAATGCGGCGCAGTGAACGCAGCACCTTCACTTTCTCGTCACGGATGCGGTCAGCCGACAGATCGGCCGGCGGTGACATGGCGATCATGGTCAGCACCTGCAGCAGGTGGTTCTGGATCATATCGCGCATCTGGCCGGCCTGGTCGAAGTAACCCCAGCGGCCTTCGATTCCCACCTCTTCCGCCACGGTGATCTGCACGTGGTCGATGGTACGGTTATCCCAGTTAGAGGCAAACAACGAGTTGGAGAAGCGCAGCGCCAGCAGGTTCAGCACCGTCTCTTTGCCGAGATAGTGGTCAATACGGAACACCTGGCTCTCTTCGAAGAATTCACCGACCTGGTCGTTAATTTCCTGCGAGGTCGCCAGTGAAGTACCCAGCGGCTTTTCCATTACCACGCGCGCCGGCTTGGCATTCAGCTTTGCCTGGCCAAGGCCTTTGCAAATTGCGCCAAAGGTGCTTGGCGGCATGGCAAAGTAGTTGATAGTTACGCGTTTTTTCTGGTCAAGCATTTTGCCCAGGCGCGGGAAGTGGCTGCTGTCGTTAACGTCCAGGTTGCAGAAATCGAGACGGCTGCTGAGTTTATCCCACAGCGCTTCATCGATTTTTTCCTTCATGAAGGTTTCCAGCGCCTCACGCACTACCTTGGTGTAGGCTGCTTTATCCCACTCAGCACGGCCAACGCCGATGATGCGGGACTCTTCATGGATCTGTCCGGCTTTCTCCAGTTGATACAGAGAGGGCAACAGTTTCCGGCGCGCCAGGTCGCCTTTGGCACCGAAAATCACCAGATCGCATGCCTGAGCTGTTTGTGTAACCGCCATTTCATTCTCCTCGTTGCAGGATTAGCCCGTCCTGGTGATTCCGTAAGTGGACAGACTCTTATTGTAATTTTGTTTCAATACAATGTACTGCTTTGCCCGGTGCGCGTAAACCAGGGCAGGCCACTCTGGCACAATGTATTCAGTTATCGGGCAATATACCGCCCCACCTTCCGGGCGGGCGATAAATTATGCGTAATTTTCCATCGTTTTTGTTACCGTTATTACCGTTGTGAAATCTGACCCAGCTCAAACTCTGGTAAAAAATGGGCCTTTTATCACGTTCCTGGTTGCCTTCATTCGCATAATGCGTTGTATATTCTCTACAAAATGAGATTGATTTCACCTGTGATTGAAATCGGCAAAATGTATGAGTAAATATCTCTATGAATGTATTGGAAAAAATTCAATCTCAGTGGGAAAAACTGAGTAAATCTGAACGCAAAGTCGCCGAAGTCATTCTCGCTTCCCCTTCCACCGCCATGCACTCCAGCATCGCCACGCTGGCGCGGGCCGCTGCGGTCAGTGAACCGACGGTGAACCGCTTCTGTCACCGGCTTGGCACCCGCGGCTTCCCGGATTTCAAACTGCAGCTGGCGCAAAGCCTGGCCAACGGCACGCCTTATGTCAGCCGCATTGTCGATCAGGATGACGGCGTGGACGCCTACTCCAGCAAGATTTTCGAGTCGGCGATGGCCGGGCTGGATCAGGTCAGACAGGGGCTGGACACCCAGGCGGTAAACCGCGCCGTTGACCTGCTCACCCAGTCAAAAAAGATCGCTTTTTTTGGTTTGGGTGCCTCCGCCGCGGTAGCGCACGATGCAATGAATAAATTTTTCCGCTTCAATGTACCGGTTTTCTATTCTGATGATATTGTGATGCAGCGCATGAGTTGTATCAACAGCGGAGAGGGAGACGTGGTGGTGTTGATTTCGCATACCGGCCGCACCAAATCGATGGTTGAACTGGCCCGCCTGGCGCGGGAAAACGACGCCACGGTGCTGGCGATCACCTCCCCCGACTCGCCGCTGGCCCGCGAAGCCTCCCTGGCCCTTGAGCTGGACGTCCCGGAGGATACCGACATCTACATGCCGATGGTCTCCCGCCTGGCGCAACTGACGCTGGTCGACGTGCTGGCCACCGGCTTCACCCTGCGGCGCGGTGCCAAATTTCGTGACAACCTGAAACGGGTTAAGGACGCATTAAAAGAGTCCCGTCTGGATAAAGACGGCTCGCTTGCCCGCTCCCGTGAATGAATTTAAGCAGCAGTCCCGTAAGGGCCAGCCTGGCCCTTAACCTGAAACGACAGAGTCAGCCTGGTTGTGCCTGCACCTGCAGTACAACGTTTAAAGCCAACGGAGTTATACATGTCAAGACGTCTCAGAAGAACCAAGATTGTAACCACGCTTGGGCCTGCCACCGACCGCGATAATAACCTGGAAAAGATCATCGCTGCGGGCGCCAACGTTGTTCGTCTGAACTTCTCTCATGGTACCGCGGAAGATCATCAGTTGCGCGCTGACAAAGTGCGCGCCATCGCCAGCAAATTAGGCCGCCACGTGGCGATCCTCGGCGATCTGCAGGGTCCTAAAATTCGCGTATCCACCTTTAAGGAGGGCAAAGTCTTCCTCAACATCGGTGAGAAATTCCTGCTGGATGCCAGCATGGGTAAAGGCGAAGGCGACAAAGAGAAGGTCGGCATTGACTATAAAGGTCTGCCGGCGGACGTGGTCCCGGGTGATATCCTGCTGCTGGATGACGGCCGCGTGCAGCTGAAGGTGCTGGAAGTTCAGGGCATGAAGGTGTTCACCGAAGTCACCGTCGGCGGCCCGCTGTCGAACAACAAAGGGATCAACAAACTGGGCGGCGGCCTGTCAGCAGAAGCGCTGACCGAAAAAGACAAGGCCGACATTCTGACGGCGGCGAAAATTGGCGTTGACTACCTGGCCGTCTCTTTCCCGCGCTGCGGCGAAGATATGCACTACGCGCGCCGCCTGGCGCGTGAAGCAGGCTGCGATGCGAAGCTGGTCTCTAAAGTTGAGCGTGCAGAAGCCGTCGCGTCTCAGGAAGCGATGGATGACATCATCCTTGCCTCTGACGTGGTGATGGTCGCCAGGGGCGACCTGGGCGTTGAGATCGGCGATCCGGAGCTGGTGGGTATTCAGAAAGCGCTGATCCGACGCGCCCGTCAGCTGAACCGCTCGGTGATCACCGCCACTCAGATGATGGAATCGATGATCACCAATCCAATGCCGACCCGTGCCGAAGTGATGGACGTGGCGAACGCCGTGCTCGACGGCACCGATGCGGTGATGCTGTCGGCAGAAACCGCGGCGGGCCAGTACCCGGCGGAAACGGTGTCAGCGATGGCCAAAGTATGCCTGGGTGCTGAAAAGATCCCCAGCATTAACGTCTCCAAGCACCGCCTGGACGTGCAGTTCGACAATATCGAAGAAGCGATTGCCATGTCGGCGATGTACGCCGCCAACCACCTGCAGGGCGTCACGGCGATCATCACCATGACCGAATCCGGCCGTACCGCGCTGATGACTTCGCGTATCACCTCCGGCCTGCCGATCTTTGCCATGTCACGCCACGAGCGCACGCTCAACCTGACCGCCCTGTACCGCGGCGTCACCCCGGTTTACTTTGACAGCAATAACGATGGCGTGGCGGCAGCCCACGACGCCGTCAACCTGCTGCGTGACAAAGGGTTCCTGGTCTCCGGCGACCTGGTGATTGTCACCCAGGGCGACGTCATGAGCACCACCGGCACCACCAATACCAGCCGCGTGCTGCGCGTCGAGTAAAAGCAACTCACGGGGGCTCCTGCAGCGTCAGGCGCCCCCGGATGACCCTCATTGCGTTCTTTGATGTCAGTAACCTTCCCGCGACGCCTTCACTCTACGGCGCAACGGCGTAGCCGTTTACTGCTGGCCCAGCGGCTTTCACACAAAAAAAATCGGTAAAGCAGGTCTCCCTGATTTACCGATCGTGCAGGCCGGAAAGAGTCAGTTGCAGCACTCAACGCGGTACAACCTGCCCTGCCGCGGACTCTTAACGGGTTGTCGAGGTCGTGGTGGTGGTCGTGGTGCCGGTATTGGAACCATCACCGCCGCCAGAAGATGCGATAAATACCCCCGCCAGCGCAGCGACGACACCCACACCCACGGCAGTGGAGGTACCCGTTGACATAGCAGCCGCGTCAGATCCCGCTGCCACTCCCGTTTCTGTAGCGGCAGAAGCGCCCGCAGCCAGAGATGACATTAATAAAAACAATGCTATTTTTGCCTTCATTGAGAACCCTTGCAAAATGGGGTGGATAGGATTAGGAGTTCATTCTTTTTAATTCAAGGAAAGTGCCGTTTTACAATAGCACAGTACAAACGGTTGCCTGATTTTTTTATCTCAACGCAAGATGTTGTAATATATTGGGTTTTTTAAAGATACAAGGTAATGAAAAAGTGAACTTAACGCAAATCATTGATTTCATTTGTTTTGATTAAATGATTTTAAGAATTTTCTTATGCTGTTTTTTTTCGAATATGCTCGCGAAGGCATGTAAGGAACAATTCGTCACTCTCATTAGCCGCGCCAAACAATACGCATGCTAACTATTACGGATGGCAACGCAGAGCCACTCTCGCGTTACATCCTCATAATAATGCAGCATCTTTCGTATAAAATGCGCTATCTTAGCGCTCCGCCAAAGCAGAGCGGGAACGACCGATACATCTACGGAAGGAGCCAGAATGGCATCAACCACCCCTGTTTCAAGCCTCACGCGCAGGCATATTATTTTCCCCCTGTCGCTGGTGTTATTTGAGTTCGCTACCTATATCGCCCACGACATGATCCAGCCCGGCATGCTGCTGGTCACCCGTGAGTTCAACGTCGGCCCGGAGTGGGTCTCTTCGTCGCTGACCGCCTATCTGATCGGCGGGATTGTGCTGCAGTGGCTGCTCGGCCCGCTGTCGGACAAGCTGGGCCGGCGCCCGGTGATCCTTTCCGGCGTCGCCTTCTTTGTACTGACCTGCATCGCCACCCACTGGGTGCAGAGCATTGAACAGTTTGTATTACTGCGCTTTCTGCAGGGGACCAGCCTGTGCTTTATCGGCGCCGTCGGCTATGCGGCAATTCAGGAAGCCTTTGATGAGAAACTGAGCGTCAAAATCATGGCGCTGATGGCCAACGTGGCGCTGCTGGCCCCGCTGATTGGCCCGATTGCCGGCGCGGCGTTCCTGGAATTTGGCGAATGGCGCAACATGTTCTGGCTGTTCGGCATCGTCAGCGCCGTGGCGTTGGTGGGCCTGTGGCGGGCGATGCCGGAAACCGCAGGCGATCCGCTGATGAAGATCTCCGCCGGCTCGCTGGCCCGCGGCTACCGCACCCTGCTGCGCGACCGCCAGGTGATGAGCGGCTCGGTGGCTATCGGCCTGGTCAACATTCCCGGCCTCGCCTGGGTGGCGCTGGCGCCGGTGGTGCTGATCCACGATGAAGGGCTGACGCGGATTGAGTATGCGCTGCTGCAGCTGCCGGTGTTTATTGCCATGATCGGCGGTAACTTTACCCTCAGCCTGCTCTCCGGCCGGCTGGCGATTGATAAGCCGCTGCGGCTGGGAGCCTGGCCGCTGATCGGCGGGCTGCTGATCGCTACCGTTGCCACGCTGGTTAACCCGCACAGCTATCTCTGGCTGACCGCCGGTCTGAGCCTGTACGGCTTTGGCACCGGGCTGGTGAACGCCGGGCTGTACCGGCTGACCCTGTTCTCCAGCAGCGAAGGGAAAGGTAGCGTGGCGGCGATGCTGGGAATGGTTTCGCTGAGTCTGTTTACGCTGGGAATTGAGCTGGTGAAGTGGGCTTACTTTAGTCTGGGTACCGGTGCCTTTAGCATGGTAACGCTGGCGTTGATATTACTGTGGTTCCTGCTGGTACGCGCTTTCCTGCGTGAATGGCAGCGCCGTTCGGTGCTGAATCCGTAAGCCGGAGTCCGGCTTACGGGCATGAAGAGCCGCTCCACAGCGGCTCTATTTTTTTGGATAGAGTTCGTCGCGGTCGTAGGGCTCGACCTCGCCAGGTTTACGGGTTTTTAGCAGCTTGAGGATCCAGGTGTACTGTTCCGGGTTCGGGCGAACCAGGTGTTCCACCTCTTCATTCATCCGCCGCGCCAGCGTAACGTCGTCGGCTTCCAGCAGGTCGTCCATCGGCTCACGCAGAAAGATGTCGAGGCTATGCGTCTTCACGTCATAGACCGGGAACAGCGGCACCACCCGCGCGCGGCACACCTTCATCAGCCGCCCTACCGCCGGCAGGGTCGCCTTATAGGTGGCAAAGAAATCGACAAATTCGCTGTGCTCGGCACCGTGATCCTGATCGGGCAGGTAGTAGCCCCAGTATCCCTGACGCACCGAGCTGATGAAGGGTTTGATACCGTCGTTGCGCGCGTGCAGGCGGCCACCAAAGCGACGGCGCACCGCGTTCCAGATGTAATCCATCACCGGATTGCGCTGATTGTGGAACATCGCCGCCATCTTCTGCCCTTCACAGGCCAGCGCCATCGCCGGGATATCCACCGCCCAGCCGTGCGGCACGAGGAAGATCACGTTCTGACCTTCATCACGCATCTGATCAATCTGCTGGCGGCCGTGCCAGCGAATGCGCGTCAGCGCTTTTTTCGGGCGCAGCGCCAGTTCGGCCATCATCACCATCGACTGCGGCGCGGTGGCAAACATCTGGTCGATAATCGCTTCCCGCTCGGCTTCGGAGCGCTCAGGCAGGCAGTACAGCAGGTTGATCTGCGCACGGCGGCGGGCGCTGCGGGCAATTTTGCCGGCAAAACGCCCCAGGCCACCCAGCAGCGGATCGCGCAGCCGCGGCGGCACCAGCGCAATACCGGCGCAGGCGCCAATCGCCAGCCAGCTACCCCAGTGGCGGGGAGCTAAAAAGGATTTCTGAAAGACGGGAATAAACTCCGTAGGACTTTTTTTACTCTTTTCCATGCACCGGCCTCAAACAATAAGGGGCTAATGATAGTGCTGACGGGCAATAATGCAATCAATTCCCCTTATCTTTCAGCATGTCGGATTGCTGAAGGGAAAATAGCAGAGAAGCAGGGCTGCCCGCCAATAAAAAAACCGGTGAAAACTCCACCGGTTTTTCTGACGCGTTTCGGCCTACTTAAGACGCAGCTGCGGAACCACTTCACGCACCTGCGCGAGATAATCACTGCGGTCTTTACCGGTCAGACCTTCCATCCGCGGCAGCTTGGCCGTCAGCGGGTTAACCGCCTGATTGTTGATCCAGATTTCAAAGTGCAGATGCGGCCCGGTAGAACGCCCGGTGTTACCCGACAGCGCAATACGATCGCCGCGCTTAACCTTCTCGCCCGGTTTCACCAGCAGCTTTTTCAGATGCATGTAACGCGTCGTATACTGGCGGCCGTGGCGAACCGCCACGTAGTTACCTGCGGCACCGCTGCGCTTCGCCACGATCACCTCACCGTCGCCGACCGCCAGCACCGGCGTACCAACCGGCAGGGCAAAATCCACCCCTTTATGCGGAGCAATACGCCCGGTGACCGGGTTGAGACGACGCGGATTAAAGTTGGAGGAGACGCGGTACTGTTTCACCGTCGGGAAACGCATAAAGCCACGCGCCAGGCCGGAGCCGCTGCGGTCGTAGAACTTACCGTCTTCCGCACGGATGGCATAATAGTCCTGGCCACCGCTCTGCATGCGCACGCCTAACAGCTGGCTCTGCTCGTTTTTGCCGTCCAGCACTTCACGCGACATCAGCACCGAGAACCGGTCGCCTTTGCGCAGCTTGCGGAAGTCCATCTGCCACTGCAGCGACTTGATAACCGCGCTGATTTCACCGCTGGTTAACCCGGCCTGTTTAGCACTGGTGACAAAGCTGCCGTTAACCACGCCGCTCAGTACGTTGTTCTGCCACTCACCTTTTTGCATTTCCGACGAGCGACGGAAACCGTCACCGCTGCGGTCGTAGGTACGGGTTTCACGGCGGGAGACTTCCCACGTCAGGCGCTGCAGCTGGCCGTCATCGGTCAGCGTCCATGACAGCTGTTGGCCGATCTTCAGGTTACGCAACTCTTTGTCGGCTTTCGCCAGCTGGCCGATTTCTGACATATCAATGCCATACTGGTTCAGTACGCTGCTTAACGTATCACCGGTAGAAATGACGTAGTCATGCGTTCCGGCTTCGTTCGGCACGTCTTCGTCGATTTCATCTTTCGGGGCATCATCTTCGGGCTCAGGGGTGTCCTGATCGAGGGGTTCGCTGGCCTCGGGCAGCAGCGTACGCAGCTCGTTTTTATCCAGCTCGATAGTTTTGACGATCTGGCTTTCGTGGCCCGGATGATAGACGTAAGGCCGCCACACGGTGACGGCCAGAGTAACGACAGTCAGCGACCCCAGCAGAATGCGGTGAGGTCGTGGTAAGTTATTGAACGCTAAGGCGACAGCGCGGGATATCTGCTGCACTAAAGTTTCCTCTATTCTCCTTTCAGGCAGCTCGAATACTGGCTGGACAACTGCGAGAGGAATGTCACATAGCTGTCTTTACCTGGCATGATATTGGTGCCGAGGGGATCAAGCGTACCTGAACGCACGCTGGTCCCTCTGGCTACCGCCTCGATCACGGCCGGCCTGAATTGTGGTTCAGCAAAGACGCATGCGGCCTTCTGCTCAACCAGCTCTGTTCGTATTTGATGTAAACGCTGCGCGCCCGGTTGGATCTCAGGGTTGACGGTAAAATGCCCCAGCGGGGTCAAACCGTAGTGTTTTTCAAAGTACGTGTAAGCGTCGTGAAAAACGAAGTACCCTTTACCTCTGACCGGTGCCAGCTGATTACCGATTTTCGCATCGGCTGACGACAACGCTGCCTCAAAGTGCTGCAGGTTCGCGTCAAGTTTGGCCTTGCTTTGCGGCATAAGTTCCAATAATTTTGCATGGATTGCAACCGCAGTTTTCTTAGCTATCTCCGGTGACAACCACAGATGCATGTTGTACTCGCCATGATGGTGGTGGTGCTCATCCTCACCGGCGCCGTGAGCATGGCCTTCATGCTCCTCTTCCTCGTCTTCACCGCCCTTCAGCAGCAGCGCTTTTACGCCGTCGATCTGCACCATTTCGAGGTTTTTTTGCGCCGGTAATGCGGCGGCAGATTTGGTCATAAAGGCTTCCATCTCTGGCCCAACCCACACCACTAAATCCGCGCCCTGCAAGCGTTTTACGTCAGATGGACGCAACGCGTAATCGTGCTCCGAGGCGCCGTCCGGCAGCAGAACCTCAACCGGGGTGACCCCGTCGGCAATGGCGGCAGCGATAAAGCCGACCGGCTTCACCGAAGCGACTACGGCGGCATGGGCTGCAGGGGCGATCGCGGCGGCCAGACCGAGGCCAGCAAGCAGAGAAGTGAGACGCTTATTTTTATGTAACATAATGATACTTTCCATCGTGAAGTGCAGATGGATTGTGATATTATAACATCCTAAAGTTTTCGCAACCTGTAATCGACATGTCATCTCTGATTGCCCTTAAAAACATTTCGGTCTCGTTTGGCCAGCGTAACGTCCTGTCCGGCGTGTCGCTGGATCTGCAGCCCGGCCGTATTCTGACCCTGCTTGGCCCGAACGGTGCCGGTAAGTCAACGCTGGTGCGGGTGGTGCTCGGCCTGGTCGCCGCTACCTCCGGCAGCGTGACCCGAGCCGAACAGCTGCGCATCGGCTACGTGCCGCAAAAGCTGCACCTCGACGTCACCCTGCCGCTGACCGTTGAGCGCTTTATGCGCCTGCGTCCCGGGGTCAAAAGCAGCGATATCCTGCCGGCGCTGAAGCGCGTGCACGCCGCCCAGCTGCTTCACTATCCGCTGCAGAAACTCTCCGGCGGCGAAATGCAGCGCGTGCTGCTGGCGCGTGCCCTGCTCAACCAGCCTCAGCTGCTGGTGCTGGATGAACCCACGCAGGGGGTGGACGTCAACGGGCAGGTGGCGCTGTACGATCTGATCGACTGCCTGCGCCACGAGCTCAACTGCGGCGTGCTGATGGTTTCCCACGATCTGCACCTGGTGATGGCCAAAACCGATGAGGTGCTGTGCCTTAACCAGCACATCTGCTGCTCCGGCACGCCGGAAGCGGTTTCACGTCATCCGGAATTTATCTCAATGTTTGGCCAGCGAGGCGCTGAGCAACTGGCGATCTACCGCCATCACCACAACCACCGTCACGACCTGCAGGGGCGGATCGTTTTGCGCAAAGGATTTGGCCGTCATGATTGAACTGTTGTTACCCGGCTGGCTGGCGGGGATGTTGCTGGCGCTGGCCGCCGGTCCGCTGGGCTCGTTTGTGGTCTGGCGCCGCATGTCCTATTTCGGCGATACGCTGGCGCACGCCTCGCTGCTCGGCGTGGCGTTTGGCCTGCTGCTCAACGTCAGCCCGTTCTATGCGGTGATTGCGGTGACGCTGCTGCTGTCGCTGGTACTGGTGTGGCTGGAACGCCGTCCGCATCTGGCGATTGATACGCTGCTGGGGATTATGGCGCACAGCGCGCTCTCCCTTGGCATGGTGGTGGTCAGCCTGATGTCCAACGTGCGGGTGGACCTGATGGCCTACCTGTTTGGCGACCTGCTGGCCGTCAGCCCGACTGACCTGATGACCATCGCGTCCGGCGTGGTGGTGGTGCTCGGCCTGCTGGCGTGGCAGTGGCGTGCCCTGCTGTCGCTGACCATCAGCCCGGAGCTGGCGCAGGTCGACGGCGTCAATATCCAGCGCACCAAAATGATCCTGATGCTGATTACCGCGCTGACCATCGGCGTGGCCATGAAGTTTGTCGGTGCGCTGATCATCACCTCGCTGCTGATTATCCCGGCCGCCACCGCCCGCCGCTTCTCACGCTCCCCGGAGCAGATGGCGGGGCTGGCGGTGGTGGTCGGCATCCTGGCGGTAACCGCCGGCCTGACCTTCTCCGCCTTCTACGATACCCCGGCCGGCCCTTCCGTGGTGCTGAGCGCGGCGGCGCTGTTTATGCTGAGCATGGTGAAGAAGCCGGCGGTGTAAACGACCTGTACCGGCGGACACGTCACCGATCGGGCTGAACCGGGTAAGACCCGTTAAGCCAATAAAAAAACGCCTGACATCGATGGTCAGGCGTTTTTTTTACGCGGTGCGCAGGCTGCTAAAGCCACGTCATGCGGTCAGGTTGACTCAGGGCGGGTGATGCCGAAGTGTTTGTAGGCGTGCTGCGTGGCGATACGCCCGCGCGGCGTGCGCTGGATAAAACCCTGCTGGATCAGGAAGGGTTCCAGCACGTCTTCGATGGTTTCCCGCTCTTCGCCGATGGCGGCGGCCAGGTTATCCAGCCCCACCGGCCCGCCCATAAACTTGTCGATAATCGCCAGCAGCAGCTTGCGATCCATATAGTCGAAGCCTTCGGTATCGACGCTCAGCATATCCAGCGCGCGGGAGGTGACCTCCCCGCTCATCTCCCCGGCGGCACGCACCTCGGCGAAGTCGCGCACCCGGCGCAGCAGGCGGTTGGCGATACGCGGGGTTCCCCGCGCGCGGCGGGCGATCTCCAGCGCGCCTTCAGCGGTCAGCGGCAGCCCGAGGCAGGCGGCGCTGCGCCCGACGATATGCTGCAGATCCTCCACCCGGTAGAACTCCAGGCGCTGAACGATGCCGAAACGGTCACGCAAAGGCGAGGTGAGCGAGCCGGCGCGGGTGGTGGCACCGATCAGCGTGAACGGCGGCAGATCGAGTTTAATCGAGCGCGCCGCCGGCCCTTCGCCGATCAGGATATCCAGCTGATAGTCTTCCATCGCCGGGTAAAGCACCTCTTCCACCACCGGCGACAGGCGGTGGATCTCATCGATAAACAGCACGTCGTGCGGTTCAAGGTTGGTGAGCATCGCCGCCAGGTCGCCCGCTTTCTCCAGCACCGGGCCGGAAGTGGTGCGCAGGTTAACGCCCATCTCGTTAGCAACGATGTTGGCCAGCGTGGTTTTACCGAGGCCCGGCGGCCCGAAAATCAGCAGATGGTCGAGGGCGTCACCGCGCAGTTTTGCGGCCTGGATAAAGATCTCCATCTGTTCGCGCACCACCGGCTGGCCGACATACTCTGCCAGCATCTTCGGGCGAATGGCGCGGTCAATGGTCTCTTCTTCGGTGATTACCGCGGCGGAGACCAGGCGGTCGGCTTCAATCATGCTCTACCTCAAATCGCCGCGCGCAGCGCTTCACGGATTAACGTTTCACAGTCGGCGTCTGGTTTACCGACTTTACTGACCATGCGGCTGGCCTCCGGCGGGCGATAACCCAGCGCTACCAGCGCGGCCACCGCTTCGCTTTCCGCATCGTTGCTGTTTTCCGGCGGCATTTCGCTGGTCAGTGCAAACGGCGCGTCGGCGGCAAACAGGTCGCCGTGCATGCCTTTAAAGCGGTCCTTCATCTCGACCACCAGCCGTTCGGCGGTCTTTTTACCGACGCCCGGCAGTTTCACCAGCACGGCGATCTCTTCCCGCTCGACGGCGGTGACAAACTGCTGCGCCGACATGCCGGAGAGGATCGCCAGCGCCAGCTTCGGCCCGACGCCGTTCACCTTAATCAGCTCGCGGAACAGCGCACGCTCCTGCTTGCTGTTAAAACCAAACAGCAGCTGGGCATCTTCACGGACCACAAAATGGGTAAAAATCACCGCTTCATGGTTGAGGTCAGGCAGTTCATAAAAACAGGTCATCGGCATCTGCACCTCATAACCGACCCCGCTGGCTTCAATCACTACCGCCGGCGGCTGTTTTTCCAGGATAATGCCTCTGAGACGACCAATCACGCGCGCTTCCTTAAGAGTTAAATCTGTGGGCAGAAGGTCGCGGAACGCGCCCCTGCAAAGAGAATGAAGAAGGGTATAGCATAAAAAAGGCTGGATGGATACCCAGCCCTCAGGAACGCAGACGCCCGCGCGCCAGGCTCAGGTTGCCCTCTCCCAGCCGGGCCACGTTCTGGCTCAGGTGGCAGTGGGTGATGGCGATCGCCAGCGCATCCGCCGCATCCGCCTGCGGGTTGGCCGGCAGCTTCAGCAGCGAGCGGACCATATGCTGCACCTGGCTCTTTTCAGCCGCACCGGTGCCGACCACGGTCTGCTTAACCTGACGCGCGGCGTATTCGAACACCGGCAGGTCGTGGTTGACCGCCGCGACGATCGCCACGCCACGCGCCTGGCCCAGCTTCAGCGCCGAGTCGGCGTTTTTCGCCATAAACACCTGTTCGATAGCAAACTGATCCGGCTGAAACTGGGTGATAATTTCACACACCCCGGCATAGATCAGCTTGAGCCTGGACGGCAGATCGTCAACTTTGGTACGAATACAGCCGCTACCGAGATAAATCAGCTGCCGGCCTACCTGACGGATGACGCCGTAACCGGTGACGCGCGAACCGGGGTCAATACCCAGAATAATCGCCATTATGCGCCCCCGGTTAGCACGCGCAGTGAGAGCCGAAACGCCATTACAGCGTCGCCGCCACCTCGTCGGAAATTTCACCGTTATGGTACACTTCCTGCACGTCGTCACAGTCTTCCAGCATATCGATCAGGCGCAGCAGTTTCGGTGCCGTTTCCGCATCCATATCCGCTTTGGTGGACGGGATCATGGTCACTTCCGCCCCTTCGGCCTGCAGGCCTGCGGCATCCAGCGCATCCTTGACCTGACCCAGTGACTCCCAGGCGGTGAACACGTCAATCGCGCCGTCGTCATAGGTGGTCACGTCATCGGCACCGGCTTCCAGCGCCGCGTCCATCACCGTGTCTTCATCCAGACCCGGCGCGTAGGAGATTACGCCTTTCTTGGTGAACAGGTAAGCCACCGAACCGTCGGTACCGAGGTTGCCGCCGGTCTTGGTAAAGGCGTGACGCACTTCAGACACGGTGCGGTTACGGTTGTCGCTCAGGCATTCAACCATCACGGCGGTGCCGCCCGGGCCGTAGCCTTCATAGATGATGGTTTCCATATTGCTGTCATCATCCCCACCGACGCCGCGCGCGATGGCACGGTTCAGGGTGTCGCGGGTCATGTTGTTGGCCAGCGCCTTATCGATCGCCGCGCGCAGACGCGGGTTAGACCCGGGATCGCCGCCGCCAATTTTGGCCGCGGTAACCAGTTCACGGATGATTTTGGTAAAAATTTTACCGCGTTTTGCGTCCTGCGCCGCCTTGCGGTGCTTGGTATTCGCCCACTTACTATGTCCAGCCATGTTCTCTTTTTCTCCAGATTGGCAGCGGACAGGCTATTCTGCTGGCGGTGTTGCCCCGCGCGGTGCCCGGAAGGGTCGCGTACTTCAGTACGCTGCGCTTCCTGCACGCTGGCGGTAGGCAACCTCGCTGCGCTGATAACGCCTGAACGTTTAGCTCTGTTCAAATAATAATCAGACCACAAATTCTTCTATCGCCTGGCGGTTACTCCAGGACTTGGTGAGCGCGGCAGCGGCCGGCGCATCCAGCCACTGCAGGGCCAGATGCTCGCTCAGGGCCACGTCACACTCTGCCGGCAGCGCCAGGGTAAACCAGTGTTCCCGGTTATGGGTGGTCCCCGGCGCGTAGCGGTGGCGGAAGTGTGCGAAGATCTCGAACTCGATCTGCCGCCGGCAGTCGGTCAGCGTCAGCCCGCAGGCGTCAACGTCAATCCCCAGCTCTTCCAGCACTTCCCGCCGGGCGGTCGCTGCCAGGCTCTCGCCTGGCTCCTGGCTGCCGGTAACCGACTGCCAGAACTGCGGATCGTCGCGCCGCTGCAACATCAGCACCCGTCGGCTCTCCAGGGCATAGACCACCACCAGCACCGAAACCGGATGCTTATAGCCCATTAGTCGTTCTCTGACTGCTCTGGCGCAGCAGGCTTCTCTCTCTTCACCACCTCAATACCCAGCTCGGTCAGCGACGCCGGATTGGCAAAGCTTGGCGCTTCGGTCATCAGGCAGGCGGCCGCGGTGGTTTTCGGGAAGGCGATCACGTCACGGATGTTATCGGTGCCGGTCAGCAGCATCACCAGACGATCCAGGCCAAAGGCCAGGCCGGCGTGCGGCGGCGTGCCGTACTTCAGCGCGTCCAGCAGGAAGCCAAACTTCTCGCGCTGCTCCTGCTCGGTAATGCCGAGGATGTCAAACACGGTCGACTGCATCTGGCCATGGTGGATACGCACGGAACCGCCGCCCACTTCATAACCGTTGATCACCATATCGTAGGCGTTGGCTACCGCGGTTTCCGGTGCGGCTTTCAGCTCTTCCGGTGACATGTCCTTTGGTGCGGTGAACGGGTGGTGCATCGCGCTCAGGCCACCCTCGCCATCCTCTTCGAACATCGGGAAGTCGACCACCCACAGCGGGGCCCAGGCGGCTTCGTCGGTAATGCCCAGATCGCGGCCCAGCTTCAGACGCAGCGCGCCCAGCGCATCGGTGACCACTTTCGCGCTGTCTGCGCCAAAGAAGATCATATCGCCGTCGGCAGCGCCGGTACGCGCCAGGATCGCTTCGACGATCTCCGCGCTGAGGAACTTGGCGACCGGGCTGGTGATCCCCTCCAGGCCATTAGCACGCTCGTTAACCTTGATCCAGGCCAGGCCACGCGCGCCGTAGATTTCAATAAACTTGCCGTACTCGTCAATCTGCTTGCGGCTCAGCTGCGCGCCGCCCGGCACCTTAAGTGCGGCAACGCGACCCTTCGGATCGTTGG
Organism: Erwinia sp. Leaf53; assembly: GCF_001422605.1. Taxonomy (NCBI): domain Bacteria; kingdom Pseudomonadati; phylum Pseudomonadota; class Gammaproteobacteria; order Enterobacterales; family Erwiniaceae; genus Erwinia; species Erwinia sp. Leaf53. The sequence goes on along the minus strand of NZ_LMLK01000027.1, from coordinate 33,699 downwards.
CCGGGCCGGAGAACACCTTAAACTCCACCTCTTTCAGCAGGTCGGCGACGTCCACCAGCTCCATCGGGTTACGCAGGTCCGGCTTATCTGAACCGAAACGGCGCATCGCGTCAGCGAAGGTCATCTGCGGGAACTCACCGAGATCGACAGATTTCATCTCCAGCCACAGCTCACGTGCCAGCCGTTCCATCAGTTCACGCACCTGAGGCGCGGTCAGGAACGAGGTTTCCACGTCGATCTGGGTGAACTCAGGCTGACGGTCGGCGCGCAGATCTTCATCGCGGAAGCACTTCACAATCTGATAGTAGCGATCGAATCCGGACATCATCAGCAGCTGTTTAAACAGCTGTGGCGACTGCGGCAGCGCATAGAATTTGCCCTTGTGCACGCGGCTTGGGACCAGATAGTCACGCGCGCCTTCCGGCGTGGCTTTGGTCAGCATCGGCGTTTCGATATCAAGGAAGCCGTGATCGTCCATATAGCGGCGGACGAAACTGGTGATTTTCGCACGTGCTTTCAGGCGGTTAGCCATCTCCGGACGACGCAGATCCAGATAACGGTACTTCAGGCGCGCTTCTTCGGTATTGGTGTGGTTCGAGTCCAGCGGCAGCGGTTCAGAACGGTTGATGATGGTCAGATCGGTGGCGAACACTTCCACTTCGCCGGTCGCCATGTCGCTGTTCTTATTTTTTTCATCACGCGCACGCACGGTGCCGGTTAACTGGATGCAGAACTCATTACGCAGCTCTGACGCCAGCGTAAACGCCTGCTGGCGATCGGGATCGAAGAACACCTGCACGATGCCCTCACGGTCACGCAGATCGATGAAGATCAGGCTGCCGAGGTCGCGGCGGCGGTTGACCCAGCCACAGAGTGTAACCTGCTGCCCTACATGAGACAGATTAAGCTGTCCACAATACTCAGTACGCATAACGATATCCTTTTAACTTCGCCGCTGCGGGCGCGACAGAGTGGCAAACTACCCGGCCCGCTGGGGGCTGCTGCCGCGAAAAATGGCTGCCATTATAATGGAAAACGGCGCACAGGATAAGTGAGTCCGTTGCAGCAGGCAGCAGAAAAACCGCGAAACGGCTTCAGGAACAGTTAAGTGGTGAAGATTTCAGCTGGCTCCGTTGCCGGGTTGGGGACAGGCGCTAAAATCGTGTTTTGGGCTGCCACACGACCGGCACTGGCTCGATACTATAATTGTCTGTTGAAAAAACATGCAACGGCCGTAGGCTCCCTCTACCGTAGCGACATTCAAAAGGAGGTTGGATTATATGTTATCGAATCGCGATGGCGCGCCGGGACGCCGGGTGAAACCCCGTTCCTGGCAAGAGAACGCCCTGTTACGCCAGTACCAGCAGTCCAGGATTGAGCTGGCCGAAGAACTACGCCGCAATGGCAATCTGGGTGAGCCTGGCGAGGTATTATCCGGTTATAACAGGTGTAAACCCTGACTCAGAGCAGGTATTAACAGGGGCCATCGGCCCCTCTTCTTTCGGTTTAAGCGAAACACCCGCTAACAAATCACCTGAATTCCTCCACATAATCAGCGTCATTCCCGTCACCTGATTTCCTGTAATATCACCCTCTTTGCCCCTGTTTTCTGGAGAAACCCATGCTTCAACTTTCCGCTCAATCGACCGCGCTGGTATTAATCGACCTGCAGGAAGGTATTCTGCCGTTTGCCGGCGGCCCGCACAGCGCCAGCGACGTGGTTGACCGTGCCGCCGTGCTGGCCGCTAAGTTCCGCGAAGTGGGTGCGCCGGTGGTACTGGTGCGCGTTGGCTGGTCGGCCGACTATGCCGAAGCGCTGAAGCAACCGGTTGATAGCGCGCACGCCGGTGCTCTGCCGGAGAACTGGTGGCGCTATCCTGCGGCGCTGGGCGCGCAGGAGGGCGATATCGAAGTGACCAAACGCCAGTGGGGCGCGTTCTACGGCACCGACCTGGAGCTGCAGCTGCGCCGTCGCGGTATTGACACCATCGTACTGGGCGGCATTTCGACCAATATTGGCGTAGAGTCGACCGCGCGTAACGCCTGGGAGCAGGGCTTTAACCTGGTAATCGCGGAGGATATCTGCAGCGCCTTCACCACCGAGCAGCACAACAGCAGCGTTAACTGGATCTTCCCGCGCATCGGCCGCGTGCGCAGCAGCGCAGAGATTATCGCGGCGCTGTGATGACGTCGTTATATCTTGGCCTGCCGCAGTGGCAGCACCCGCAGTGGAAAAAACTGGGCATGGTCACGCTGGAAGACTATGCCCGCTACTTCAACTGCGTGGAGGGCAACACCACGCTGTACGCCCTGCCGCGGCCGGAGGTGGTGCAGCGCTGGCGGGCAATGACCGGCGACCACTTCCGCTTCTGCTTTAAGTTCCCGGCCACCATCACCCACCACGCCGCGCTGCGCCAGTGCGGTGACCTGACCGCCGAATTTTTTACGCTGCTGGAGCCGCTGGCCGATCGTATCGGCCAGTACTGGCTGCAGCTGCCCGCCCGCTTTGCGCCCGCCGACCTGCCGATCCTGTGGCAGTTTCTCGACGCGCTGCCCGACCGTTTTCAGTACGGCGTTGAAGTACGTCACGCGGAATTCTTTGCCAAAGGCGAGGCGGAGCTGGCGCTCAACCGCGGGCTGCACCAGCGCGGAGTCAACCGGGTGATCCTCGACACCCGCGGCGTGCATGCCGCCCGCCCCACCACGCCGGAAATCATCGAGGCGCAGCGTAAAAAACCGCGCCTGCCGGTGCACGCGGTGGTGACCGCCGGCGCGCCGATGGTGCGATTTATCGGCGGCGATGATATGCAGGCCAACCTGCAGTGGTTTCAGGCGTGGCTCCATCGCCTGCCGCAGTGGGCTGAGACCAGCCAGCCGTGGCTGTTCATTCATACCCCGGATATCGCCTTTGCCCCCGAGCTGGTCAGCGCCCTGTGGCCCGATCTGCAGCGGGTGATGCCCGGGGTGGGCGACGCCCCCGACTGGCCGCGCCAGGACTCGCTGTTCTGATCCGACGAGCAGTCTGCCTGGCGACAGTATCGCGTTTGCCCGCTATGATGGTGCCTAAGATAATACTTATAATTCGGAGTCAGGGATGGTCAGCGCTCTCTATGCGGTGTTCGGCGCACTGTTCATTATTAAATTGTCACTGGATGTGGTCCGCCTGCGCCGTCAGTACCGCGTCTCGATCGGCGACGGTGGCGTGTCCGACCTGCAGCTGGCGATCCGCGTCCACGGCAACGCCGTCGAGTATATCCCGCTGGCGGTGCTGCTGCTGATCGTGATGGAGATGAACGGCGCCGATATCTGGATGATTCATCTGGCCGGTATGTTCTTCTTCTTCGGCCGCATGCTGCACGCGCTTGGCCTGCGCAGCCGCACGCTACTGTGGCGGCGCAACGGCATGCTGCTGACGCTGCTGTCGCTGGCGGGCATGATCGTAGTCAATCTGATCTACCTGCCCTGGGATCTGGTGCTGACCCTGCATTAAGTCCGCTGAGGCAGAAAAGGTGCAGCCCGCGCCGCTTTCTGCCAGAATATGCCTTTTCCGTTAGCTTCCCCGGACTTACCACTATGTCTAACCGCGATACGCTGTTCTCTGCGCCGATTGCCAAACTCGGCGACTGGACGTTTGACGAGCGCGTTGCTGAAGTCTTCCCCGATATGATTCAGCGTTCCGTGCCCGGCTACTCCAACATTATTTCGATGATTGGCATGCTGGCCGAACGCTTTGTACAAAACGACTCTCAGGTCTACGATCTCGGCTGCTCGCTGGGTGCCGCCACGCTGTCGGTGCGCCGCAACATCACCGCCAGCGGCTGTAAAATCATTGCCGTCGATAACAGCCCGGCAATGGTCGAGCGCTGCCGCCGCCACATTGACGCCTTTCGCGCCGACACGCCGGTCGAGGTGATCGAAGCCGACATCCGCCAGATCCCGGTGGAAAACGCCTCGCTGGTGGTGCTGAACTTCACCCTGCAGTTTCTTGAGCCGGAAGAGCGCCAGCAGCTGCTGAACACCATTTACCAGGGCCTGCGCCCGGGCGGCGCGCTGGTGCTGTCAGAAAAATTTAGCTTTGAAGACGCCGACGTCGGCGAGCTGCTGTTCAATATGCACCACGACTTCAAACGGGCCAACGGCTACAGCGAGCTGGAGATCAGCCAGAAGCGCAGCATGTTAGAGAACGTGATGCTGACCGACAGCGTGGAAACCCATAAACAACGCCTGAAAACGGCCGGCTTTCAGCACGCTGAACTGTGGTTCCAGTGCTTTAACTTTGGCTCACTGGTGGCACTCAAGGCAGGTAGCGTCTGATGGACTTCGGTAACTTTTATCAGCTGATCGCCAAAGGCCCGCTGGCTCCCTGGCTGGAGACCCTGCCGGCGCAGATCGCCGGCTGGCAGCGCGAGGCGTTGCACGGCCATTTTAAAAACTGGGAGCGCTCGGTGGAGCACCTGCCGCTGCTGACCCCGGAAACGCTGGATCTGCTGCACAGCGTCAGCGTTGATAACAGCCAGCTCAGCGAGCGTCAGCGCGGCGGCATCGAGAAGCTGCTGCGTAACCTGATGCCGTGGCGGAAAGGCCCCTACTCGCTGTATGGCGTCAACATTGATACCGAGTGGCGTTCCGACTGGAAGTGGGATCGCGTGGCTCCGCATATCTCCTCGCTGGCCGGGCGCACGGTGCTGGACGTCGGCTGCGGCAGCGGCTATCACATGTGGCGGATGATCGGCGCCGGCGCGCAGCTGGTGGTCGGCATTGACCCGATGCAGCTGTTCCTCTGCCAGTTTGAAGCGGTGCGTAAGCTGCTGGGCAACGACCAGCGCGCCCACCTGCTGCCGCTGGGCATTGAGCAGCTACCGGAGCTGAAGGCCTTTGATACGGTGTTTTCCATGGGGGTGCTCTACCACCGCCGTTCGCCGCTGGACCACCTGATGCAGCTGAAAAATCAGCTGGTCAGCGGCGGCGAGCTGGTGCTGGAGACGCTGGTGATCGAGGGTGATGACCAGCAGGTGCTGGTGCCGGGCGAGCGTTATGCGCAGATGCGTAACGTGTACTTTATCCCGTCGACCGGCGCGCTGAAGAACTGGCTGGAGAAGTGCGGCTTTGTTGACGTGCGCATCGTGGATTACTCGGTCACCAGCACCGAAGAGCAGCGCCGCACCGACTGGATGACCAGCGAATCGCTGGCCGAGTTCCTCGATCCTGCGGACAGCAGCAAAACCGTGGAAGGCTACCCGGCGCCGCTGCGCGCGGTGCTGGTAGCGACTAAACCCTAAACCGGGTCGGCCGGCGCAGGCCGATCCTGACCGGGGCAGCAGTGCCCCGGCGTTACTCCTCCTTCGGCTCTTCCGGCCGATCCCAGTATTCAAACCGGTACGCGGCGGCCAGGTTGCGGCTCCATATGCCGCTGTTGCGTAGCTCCATCTGATGGGAGTAGCTCAGCGTGCAGTTGCCGCGATCGTCCCACAGCTGGCAGGTATCAACCGTGGTTTCCTGGCTGAACGGATCGGTACGCCGCTGGCTCATCTGCAGCTCACGCCCCTGCGCGTCGTAACGCAGCGTCGTGGTGGTTTGCCCCGACTGAATGCCGGTCAGCTGATGCGTATCAGACCAGCTGTAGTGGGTCTCATCGTTGCTCAGCGCATCCGACCCGCGCGACCAGCCGCTCACCAGCCGTCGCTGGCGGTCAAAGGCGTACACGCTGGTGGTGAAGCCTTTCTCCCCCTGCAGAATAAAGGCGTCGCTGGCGCTGGTGATGCCGCCGCTGCGCCCGGTCAGATAGCTGGCCTCACCCTGCTTGCGGCTCACCTCCACCGGCCGGCCATCCTTGAGCACCGATAACGAAATATTATAGCTCATCTGCCAGCCGTCGCTGACCCGCACAATTTTCTGCACCAGCTTCAGCAGCGTGCGGCCGTCCTGCTTGTCGTAAGTCATATCGGCCACGCTCAGCACGCCGCAGCGGTCAAACTGCGCCAACAGCCGCTTCTGCACGTTGACATCCTTGCCAAACTCACCGATCACCACCTGCTTAATCGGCCCCTTTGACGTGCCACCAAGCAGGATGATGTTGTTATTTTCATTAACCTGCGCGTTAACGCCAGTGCAGGGTGCCGCCATCGCCTGCCCGGCCAGCAGCACCCCCGCCAAACACAGACTGCCGCTAATCCACTTTGCCATTGCCGCTCTCATCACTCGTCGCTCAACCCGTATTCTTAGTGTAAAAGTTTTTGTGCTTCATAGTGATACACGTTTGCTTTTTCAGACAAAAAAAACCCCAACAAAGCATGCTGGGGTCTGGTACTTGCAAACATCACGTCAGGATTCGGCGTGGTGCGCGGCAAAATCGGTCAGGATTCAGGCCACTCTCACCGGCGAGCTGAATAGCATGGCGCTCTTCATGGCGTCGACGACATCGCCATCGACGGCGGTGCGGCTGAACTCATCATTTTCGGTCTCAGAACACATTGACACCCCGGCCTTGCGGTAGCGCATCTGCGACGGTACCCGCTGGCTGGCCGAGCTGTGGAGTTCGGTTAATCCGGCATCAATAAACTTCTGCAGGTTGCTAAGACGCACTCCCGCACCCGCCATAATCTTTGGACCACGGGTGAGGTGATTAAGTTCCCGCAATAACGGTAAACCACTCTCCGCGCTCTGCTGCTGACCGGAGGTCAGTATCCGCGCCACGCCGAGATCGGTCAGTTGCTCGAGGGCGGTCAGCGGGCTGTGGCAGAGATCGAAGGCGCGGTGAAAGGTCACCGCCATACCGTCGCACAGCGCCATCAGCTGCTGCATCCGCGGCAGATCGATATGGCCGTCGGCGTCGAGAATACCGACCACCAGCCCGGGAAACTGCAGCTCGCGCAGCAGCGCGATATCGGATTTGATCTGCTCAAATTCGATGGCGCTATAGCAGAAATCCCCGCCGCGTGGCCGCACGATCGGATGTACCGGAACGCGCACCCGCTGGCGGGCAAGGTGCAGCGCACCGGCCGAGGGCGTCAGCCCGCCTTCCGCCGGTGACGCGCAGAGCTCAATGCGGTCGGCACCGGCACTTTCCGCCGTCAGCGCGCAGTCGACGCCATAGCAACATACTTCAAGTTTCAGCATCCCATCCCCCCGTTAATTCCCGTTGGCCAGTTGTGTATTTGCCGCCTGATGATTAGTCTGACCTTAAAGAACTGGCATTTATCTTAACGGGAATCACTCTTATGGACTTCGATTTTGACCAACGGATAGACCGCCGTCACAGCGATAGCCTCAAATGGCGCAAATATGGTGATCGCGATATCCTTCCGTTGTGGATCGCCGACACGGATTTCCGCTCCGCCGACTGTATTACCGAGGCGCTGCAGGCGCGCGTCGCCGAGGGCGTGTTCGGTTACGGCGTGCCGTCTGACGAGCTGGCCAGGGTCACCGTCGCCCGCATGGCAGACCGTTTCGGCTGGCGCATTCAGCCGGAGTGGCTGGTCTTTTTGCCCGGCGTGGTCTGCGGTCTGCATATCAGCGTGCGGGCCTTTACCGAAGCGCATCAGGGCACCGTGGCCCCCACGCCGATCTATCCCCCGTTTCGCACCGCCGCCAGCCAGGCCGGGCGTTCGCATCTCAGTGCGCCGCTGACCCTGCGTCAGCAGCGCTGGGTGGTCGACTTCGACGCGCTGGAGCCGCAGATGGACGGCTCGCAGAAGCTGCTGCTGCTGTGTAACCCGCAGAATCCCGGCGGCACCGTCTACCGGCGCAGCGAGCTTGAGGCCCAGCTGCGCTTTGCCCGGCGCCACGATATGGTGGTCTGCTCGGATGAGATCCACGGCGACCTGCTGCTGGAGCCGGGCACGCAGCATATTCCCTTTGCCAGCCTGAGTGAGGACGCCGCACAGCGTTCCGTCACCCTGCTGGCCCCGTCGAAGGCGTTCAACATCGCCGGGCTGGGCGCGTCGCTGGCGGTGATCCCCAACCCGGAGCTGCGCAAGCGCTTTATTCGTCAGCGCAAAGGTATGGTCCCGGACGTGGATGTTCTGGCCTATGTTGCGGCAACCGCCGCCTGGCGCGACGGCCAGCCGTGGCTGGACGCGCAGCTGGACTATCTGCGCGCCAACCGCGACCGGCTGACGCAGCACGTGAATACGCTGCCGGGATTAAGCATGGTCTCCCCCGAGGCGAGCTATCTCGGCTGGATCGATGCCAGCGCGCTGGGCGTCGCCAGCCCGGCGCTGTTCTTTGAGCGGCACGGGCTGGGCTTCTCAGCGGGGGTCGACTTCGGCGACGATCGCTTTGTGCGCATTAACTTTGGCTGCCACCGCCTGCTGCTGGAAGAGGCGTTGCGGCGTCTCAGCGTGGCGGTAGCGTCACGGCGCTGATGACGCCCGTTCGCTGGCGACGATCTCCTGCAGGCTCCAGGGGTGGAATTTAATCGTTATCTGCCCGTCGGTCACCGCCAGCGTCGGGTTCGGCAGGCGTTCCCCCTCCCCTTTTGGCGCGCTGGTTTTAAACGAAATCCCCTGCTGCATCAGCCCCTGATCGGACATCAGCGCCATCGCCCGGCTGCCAAGCGTCTGCGGGTCGCCCGCCAGCACGATCTCCACGTGCTCCCAGCCTTCATGGCGATAGAGCCGCTGCCCCGGCCACGGCAACTCCACCACCGCTACCTGCCAGCCGCCGACGTTCAGCGGCTCGTCCAGTTCAAACAGCGCAATCGGCCGCCCGGCGATCTGTTTCTCGGAAAACAGCGCCCCGCACTGCAGCAGCCCCGCTTTCCAGCGCTCCGCCGTGGCGTTCTGATGGCAGCGCACCGCGATATGATCGGCCGCCAGCGTGCTGAGGTCGAGACCCAGCCGCGCCGCCAGTTCCGCTAAGGCCTGCTCAAAGCGCGGAAGATCTTCGCTGAGATCGCTCAGCCCGGCCACCTGATGAAAACCTGCCATTGTACAAACTCCTGATAACCCCGTCGCCGCCCGGGTAACAACGTTCACGGCGAAGTGCGGTGACCCGGCGTCACCCGCGCGCTATCTTACCTGAAAGGCCCCGGCGGCGCGTACTCAGGTTCCTGGATAATTCAGGGCCAAATGCAGTATACTTTTCCCCTTCTTTTTTAAAGCGCTGCCGGTCGGGACAAAATGTCGCCGCCGGCGGCGTCATGACAACGGCCAGCGTTGATGCGCGAGCCATTTTCAGCAAAATTAAGGTAACTCGGTGAATATTCAGGCCCTCCTCTCAGAAAAAGTCAGTCAGGCGATGATCGCAGTGGGTGCTCCGGCAGACTGCGAGCCTCAGGTACGTCAGTCGGCAAAAGCACAGTTTGGTCACTATCAGGCCAACGGCATGATGGCCGTGGCGAAAACCCTGGGCATGCCACCGCGACAGCTGGCAGAAAAAGTACTGGAGCAGCTGGATCTGAGCGGCATCGCCAGCAAAGTGGAGATCGCCGGGCCGGGTTTCATCAACATTTTCCTCGACAACGCCTGGCTGGCCGCGCAGGCGGACAGCGTGCTGCTGGCCGATAAACTCGGCGTGGCACCGGTCACGCCGCAGACCATCGTGATCGACTACTCGGCCCCGAACGTGGCAAAAGAGATGCACGTCGGCCACGTGCGCTCCACCATCATTGGCGATGCGGCGGTGCGTACCCTGGAGTTCCTCGGCCATAAGGTGATCCGCGCCAACCACGTCGGCGACTGGGGTACCCAGTTCGGCATGCTGATCGCCTTCCTTGAGAAACAGCAGAACGAGCATCACGATGATATCGCGCTGTCTGACCTGGAAGCCTTCTACCGCGAAGCGAAGCGCACCTATGACGAAGATCCGGCGTTTGCCGAGCGAGCGCGCGGCTACGTGGTCAAGCTGCAGGGCGGCGACGAACACTGCCGTAAAATGTGGAAACAGCTGGTCGACATCACCATGTCGCAGAACCAGAAAATCTACGACCGTATGAACGTCACCCTGACCCGCGACGACGTCATGGGTGAAAGCCTGTATAACGACATGCTGCCGGGCATCGTTGACGATCTGAAGGCCAAAGGCCTTGCGGTGGAGAGCGAAGGCGCCACCGTGGTGTTCCTTGACGAATACAAAAACAAGGAAGGTGAACCGATGGGGGTGATCATCCGTAAAAAGGATGGCGGCTACCTCTACACCACCACCGATATCGCCTGTGCCAAGTACCGTTATGAAACGCTGAAGGCCGATCGCGTGCTCTACTACATCGACTCCCGCCAGCACCAGCACCTGATGCAGGCGTGGACTATCGTGCGTAAAGCGGGTTACGTGCCGGATTCCGTACCACTGGAACACCATATGTTCGGCATGATGCTGGGCAAAGACGGCAAACCGTTCAAAACCCGCGCCGGCGGCACCATCAAGCTGTCTGACCTGCTTGACGAAGCGGTGGATCGCGCCACCACACTGATCGCCGGTAAAAACCCGGAGATGCCGGCCGACGAACTGAACGCGCTGGCCAACGTGGTGGGCATCGGTGCGGTGAAGTATGCCGACCTGTCAAAAAGCCGCACCACCGACTACATCTTCGACTGGGACAATATGCTGGCGTTTGAAGGCAACACCGCGCCGTATATGCAGTACGCCTACACCCGCGTGCTGTCGGTGTTCCGCAAGGCGGGCATTGACGAGAGCGGCATCTCAGGCGCAATTAACATCAGCGAAGATCGCGAAAGCGCGCTGGCCGTGCGCCTGCTGCAGTTCGAAGAGACCATCACCCAGGTGGCCCGCGACGGCACCCCGCACGTGATGTGTGCCTACCTCTACGAGCTGGCCGGCCTGTTCTCCGGCTTCTACGAACACTGCCCGATCCTGACCGCCGAAGACGACGCCACGAAGCAGAGCCGCCTGCGCCTGGCGCTGCTGACCGCGAAGACCCTGAAGCAAGGCCTTGATACGCTGGGCATTCAGACGGTAGAACGGATGTAATGCACGACAGGGGCCGGGCGCAATGCCTGGCCCCTTCACTATTTAAACGCCGTTACCTACCTTCTGCCTGCAGATTTAAGCCTGACCGATCCGCCTGACACCTCTCGCCAAATTGAGACCAATGGAAATTAAGCACCAGATGCGCTACAACTAGTGTGTACGGTGTGTAATAACACGTGCCTCATTCAACGAAATGGAGGTGCGTTGAAAAGCTCAGAACTGATCAAACTATTGCAGCAACATGGCTGGGTTCTGGAAAGAGTCAAAGGCAGCCACCATCACTTCAGCCATCAGGACTTTGCAATCATTATCACCGTTCCGCACCCGCGTAAGGATATGAAGAAAGGCACGCTTCATCAGATCCTCAGGGATGCAAAGTTGAAACTGACGGAAGAGTGATTCGGTCTTCCGGTATGAGAGGTCATTATGTTGTATCCAGCTTTCGTGGAAATTGATACCGATGGCACGGCGAGTGGGTTCTTTCCTGATGTTCCCGGCTGTTACTTCGCCGGAGATACGCCGGAAGAGACCATCGCTGATGCAACTTCAGCGCTCAACGCTCACTTTGAGCTGTTAGCTGAGAAAGCGATGGGTATTCCCGAGCCTGCCTTAACATGGCGTACCGCGTCATATCCCATCGTTGATGGCAGGGCCGTGGAGGGCGTGTGGGTGTATATCAGTATCGATATCACCCGCTTTTTTGGTCGTTCAGAAAGGATCAACATCAGCATGCCCAATCTGCTGATTGAAAAAATCGACAGGACCGTGAGCGAAGATCCGCGCTACACCAGCCGTAGCCATTTTCTGGCAGAAGCCGCACGCAAGGTACTGTCTCAGTGCTGATCCGTGCGTAGGCGCTTTGGTTCAGCGAGAGGCTCTGCCACCTGTTGAATGAGTGGACGCATTATAGTGGATTAATCGCCCGCTACTGGTAATTCACCATCACCCCATTACTCACCACCCGCAGCGGCGGGAACAGCCGCCCTTTGCCCTCGACGAGGTAGACAAAGCGCAGGGTTTCGCCGGCGGCGACGTTGGTCAGGCCGCTGGTGACGCCGCTGCCGCCCTCCAGCGGCGTGCAGCGGCTGGAAGAGCAGAGCTTTACCTGCAGGCCGGCCGGGGCCGGGGATGCCAGCTGATAGCGCCAGGCGATCTGGTTCATCGCGCCCTGCACCGGCTGGCGCGGGGACAGCGGGCGCGATGACGCCTGCACGCCGCGGTTGCCGATGCCGGGGCCGATATCGCTGGCGGACCAGCTGCTGGCCACCGCCTGGCAGAGCCCCGGCACCAGCAACAGCACGCCGATCCACAGCCAGCCGCGCATCAGTTGCCACCGATCGTAGACGTCATACGGATCTGCCGGTTGTCGGTCAGCTCCATATTGGAGATTACCATCAGCTGCGGCATCGAGCGGCGCAGGAAGCGGGCCAGCAGCGCGCGCAGCGGGTGGTTAACCAGCAGCACCGGCGGCGCGCCCAGCTGCTCCTGGTGCTGCAGCGCGTTCTGCGCCTGCGCCAGCAGGCGGTCGGCGAGGCCCGGCTCCAGGCCGCCGCCGCCCTGCAGCGCCTGCAGCAGCAGGCGTTCCAGCGCGGTGTCGAGTCCAATCACCTGCACCTCGCCGTTGCCAGGGAACCACAGCTGGGTAATGGCGCGGCCCAGCGCCACGCGCACCACGGCGGTCAGCTCCTGCGGGTCGGTCTGCACGCTGGCGTGTTCGGCCAGCGTTTCAATAATGGTGCGCATATCGCGGATCGGTACCCGTTCGGCCAGCAGGTTCTGCAGCACCTTGTGCAGCGTGGTCAGCGGCACCACGCCAGGGATCAGATCTTCGGTCAGCTTCGGCATCTCCTGGCTGACGCGGTCCAGCAGCTGCTGCGCTTCCTGGCGGCCGAACAGCTCGCTGGCGTACTGGCCGATCAGGTGGTTCATATGGGTGGCCACCACGGTACTGGCCTCAACCACGGTAAAGCCCTGGATCTGCGCCTGCTCTTTCAGCGCGCTGTCGATCCAGATCGCCGCCAGGCCAAAGGCCGGATCGACGGTCACTTCACCCGGCAGGCTGCCCGCAGCGGTGCCCGGGTTGATCGCCATCCAGCGCCCCGGATAGGCGTCGCCGCTGCCGATCTCCACGCCCTTCATCAGGATGCGGTAGCGCGCCGGCGGCAGATCCATATTGTCGCGGATATGCACCACCGGCGGCAGGAAGCCCATCTCCTGGGCGAATTTCTTACGAATGCTGCGGATACGACCGAGCAGCTCGCCGTCCTGCTGGCTGTCGACCATCGGGATCAGCCGGTAGCCGACCTCCATCCCCAGCGAGTCTTCCAGCTGCACGTCGTTCCAGGTGGCCTCCGTATTGGCTGCGTTTTCCTGCGGCCGCTGAACCGGCATAGCGACGGCCGCCTGCGGCTTCATCTGCCTGCCGCGCATCCACCAGGCCAGGCCCAGCAGGGCACCGGTAAACAGCAGGAACACCAGGTTTGGCATGCCCGGCACCAGGCCCAGCAGGCCCAGCACGCCGGCGCTCAGCAGCATCACCCGCGGGTTGTTAAACAGCTGGGTGACCATCTGTTCACCCACGTCCTGGTCGGTGCCAACGCGGGTGACAATCACACCCGCCGCGGTGGAGATCACCAGCGCCGGGATCTGCGCCACCAGGCCGTCACCGATGGTCAGCAGGGTGTAGGTTTCGGCCGCGTGGCCCATATCCATCCCGTGCTGCACCACGCCGACCAGCAGACCGCCGAAGACGTTGATCACCATAATCAGAATACCGGCGATGGCGTCGCCGCGGACAAACTTACTGGCACCGTCCATCGAGCCGTAGAAGTCCGCTTCCTGGGTCACGTCGCTGCGGCGCTTTTTCGCCTCCTCTTCGCCGATCAGCCCGGCGTTAAGGTCGGCGTCAATCGCCATCTGTTTGCCCGGCATGCCGTCGAGCACGAAGCGCGCGCCGACCTCGGCAATTCGCCCGGCACCCTTGGTGATAACCATAAAGTTGATAATCACCAGGATCACAAACACCACGATACCGATGGCGAAGTTACCGCCGACGAGGAAGTGGCCGAAGGCCTCGACCACCCTTCCTGCCGCATCCGCCCCGGTGTGCCCGTCCATCAGGATCACACGGGTGGAGGCAACGTTCAGCGCCAGGCGTAACAGGGTGGAGAACAGCAGAATAGTCGGGAAGGCGGCAAACTCCAGCGTGCGCTGGGTAAACATCGCCACCAGCAGTACCATAATCGACAGGGCGATATTGAAGGTGAACAGCAGGTCGAGAACGAACGGCGGCAGCGGCAGCACCATCATCGACAGGATCAGCAGGATCAGTATCGGACCGGCCAGCACCTTCCACTGGGTGTCTTTAAGGTTGTCAGGCAAGCGCAGTCGGGCGGCCAGGTTAGACATCAGATTTCTGTTCTCCAGCAAAGTCCAGCCCTTCCGGCACCGGCAAATTATCAGGTTTTTTCGGGATCAGGCCGCCTTCCATCTTCCAGCGCCGCAGCTGCCATACCCAGGCAAGCACTTCCGCCACCGCGGCATACAGGGTGCCGGGAATATGCTGGCCTATCTCACTGTGTCGGAACAGGGCGCGCGCCAGCGGCGGCGCTTCCAGGATCGGCACCCGGTGCTCGGCACCGAGTTCACGAATGCGCAGCGCCACTTCTCCGGCCCCTTTGGCCACCACTTTGGGTGAGCTCATCTTTTTCTCGTCGTACTGTAACGCCACCGAGTAGTGGGTCGGGTTGGTGACGATCACGTCGGCCTTCGGCACGTCGGCCATCATGCGCCGCCGCGCCGCCGCACGCATCTGCTGGCGGATACGCCCTTTGACGTGCGGGTCACCTTCGTTCTGCTTATGCTCATCGCGGATATCCTGCCGCGACATGCGTAAATTTTTGATGTGGGTCCACAGCTGGAAAATGACGTCGAAACCGACCATCGGCGTCAGCCCAAGCACCACCAGCACGCAGCACAGCGCAATCATATTCAGCGATCCGGCCAGCGCGGTGACCGGCGACTCGCTGATCAGGTGCAGCATTTCAGACCAGTGACGCCAGATGAAAAAGCCGGCGACGCAACCGACCAGTACCGCCTTCAGCACCGCCTTCAGCAGTTCGGCGGCGGTCTGGGCGGAGACCATCTTCTTCAGCCCTTTCAGCGGGTTCATCTTGCCGAGGTCAAACTTGATCGCCTTACTGCTGATATTCACTCCGCCCAGCAGCATCGGTGCCGCAATGGCCACCAGCACCAGCCCGATCATCATCGGCAGGATCGCCACCACCGCCTGGCTAATCAGGTTAGCGATCTGGTGCAGCATCTGGCTGGTATCGCTAACCACCGAGTGGTTAAACATCAGCCCGTCGGCCACCAGCGCGCCCAGCTTGCGCCCCATCCACTCGCCGCCGGCCCACAGAATGCCCAGACCGGTCAGCAGCATCAGCATCGAGGTCAGCTCACGGGATCGCGGGATCTGCCCCTCTTCGCGCGCCTTTTCTAGTCGGTGCGCCGTGGGGGATTCTGTTTTTTCCTCGTCACTGTCCTGGGACACGGCATTTAACCTTTGCGTGCGGATTTTCAGGCACTAGCATGCCAAATTCAGGCAGGGGTAATGCCGCGAGTAAACGCGTAAAACGGGGGTTATTCAGCTTATCGGGAAGGGAAGCAGGGGCGGAGGAAGCTCCGCCCCGGAAAATCAGAAACCGAGACTGTCCAGCAGGTCATCAACCTGATCCTGGTTCGCCACCACGTTTGGTGCGGCGGCGTTAATCTGCGGGCCGTTCAGCAGATTATCATTCTCACGTTTCGCACGTGCGTTAGGCTCCGGCATGTTCTCCAGTAACACCATCAGCAGCTGGCGCTCAATCTCCTGGATCACGTCCATCATGCGTTTGATCACCTGCCCGGTGAGATCCTGGAAATCCTGCGCCATCATAATTTCCAGCAGCTGCGCGTTGGTAAAGGCAGTATGCTGCGGCACAGAATCAAGATACCCACGGGTATCCGTAACCAGAGCGCGAGCATCCGCAAGTTCAACAGGATGTTCAAACCACTCATCCCAGCGCCCTTTCAGTGCTTTCGCTTCACTCTCCAGCTGAGACTGGCGTGGCTGAGCGGCCTCCACGCAGTTCAGCGCACGTTCGGCCGCCTGCGCGGTCATCTGTACCACATAATCCAGGCGGTCACGGGCATCCGGAATAGCCTCCGCCGCTTCGGCGATTGCCTGATCCAGACCCAGCTCTCGCAGACTGTCGCGCAGCATCCGCGTCAGTGAACCTATTTTGGAGATAATGTCCTGCGCCGAAGCAGCATCAACATTTGGTTGCGGAAAAGTGCTCATCTCGGCTCCTTACATACCCAGCTTTTCGAAGATCTTACCCAGTTTCTCTTCCAGCGTCGCCGCGGTGAACGGTTTCACAACGTAACCACTGGCGCCCGCCTGGGCAGCTGCAATGATGTTCTCTTTCTTCGCTTCCGCGGTGACCATCAGTACCGGCAACGACGACAGGGTCGCATCGGCGCGCACCGCCTGCAGCAGCTGCAGGCCATCCATGTTCGGCATATTCCAGTCGGAGATGACGAAGTCAAAACCGCCGGTGCGCAGCTTGTTCAGCGCGTCCTGGCCATCTTCTGCCTCTTCAACATTGTTAAAACCCAGTTCCTTCAGCAGGTTACGGACGATACGACGCATCGTGTTGAAATCGTCGACCACCAGAAACCGCATATTCTTATCTGCCATACCTACTCCTGTTTGCAACAGCCCCACGGGACCGCATCAGATACGTAATGCCTGTCCGGCGCTAATTTTTGCCAGCATATGCTGGCTGATTTGGTGGAGATCCACCACTTCACTGGCTCCCCCGAGGGCGATTGCCTCTCGCGGCATGCCAAATACCACACAGCTCGCTTCGTTCTGGGCGATGGTCCAGGCGCCGGCTTTACTCATCGCCAGCAGCCCTGCAGCACCGTCGTTGCCCATGCCGGTGAGGATCACGCCTACGGCGTTCCGTCCGGCGAACTGCGCCACTGAGTTAAACAACACATCGACCGACGGTTTATGACGATTAACCGGCGGTCCGTCATTCAGTTTGATCTGGTAGTTCGCGCCGCTGCGCGCCAGCTCCATATGCATGGCACCCGGTGCGATGTAGGCATGGCCTGGCAGGACACGCTCACCGTCTTCCGCCTCTTTCACCGTAATCTGGCACAGCTTGTTCAGCCGCTCGGCGAACGATTTGGTAAAGCCGGGCGGCATATGCTGGGTGATCAGCAGCGCCGGGCTGGTCGGCGGCAGCGGCTGCAGCACGTGGCGAATCGCCTCCGTGCCGCCGGTGGAGGCACCGATGGCGATCAGCTTTTCACTACTGAGCAGCGGCCCGGCCTTCAGCATGACCGGCGCGGGCAGCGGGCTGCGGGTATGCAGCCGCGCACGCGAGGCGGCACGCACCTTATCGCCAATCATCTGGCTGTAGGCCAGCATCCCTTCGCGGATCCCCAGCGATGGCTTGGTGACAAAGTCCACCGCGCCCAGCTCCAGCGCCCTGAGGGTGATTTCCGACCCTTTACCGGTCAGCGAAGAGACCATCACCACCGGCATCGGCCGCAGGCGCATCAGCTTTTCCAGAAAATCGAGGCCATCCATGCGCGGCATCTCAACGTCGAGCGTCAGCACGTCCGGGTTGTATTGTTTGATCAGGTCACGGGCGACCAGCGGGTCCGGGGCGGTGGCCACCATTTCCATATCGCTGTGGCTGTTGATGATCTCGGTCATCAGCTGACGCATCAGCGACGAGTCATCAACGCATAACACTCTGATTTTACTCATTACCTTTCCTTAGTCAGTCCATAGACTGTCTGACCCCGCAGATAGAACTCGCGGCTGATCTGACTGAAGTTCTCTGAATGACCGGCGAACAGTAGGCCCCCGGGTTTCAGCAGCGGTACAAAGCGCCGTAAAATCTTCTCCTGGGTTTCTTTATCGAAGTAGATCATCACGTTGCGACAAAAAATAGCGTCAAACGGTCCCGGCAGCGTCCATTCGTTGGCCAGCAGGTTGAGCTGCATAAAGTTGACCATACTGGCCAGCTCCGGGCGCACCCGTACTTTGCCCTCGTGCGGGCCGGTGCCGCGCAGGAAGAAGCGCTGTAGCTGCGAGGGCGAGAGCGTACGCAGCTCCTCCTGGCGGTAGACGCCGGCCAGCGCGGTCTCCAGTACCTGGGTGTCGATATCGCTGGCGGTGACCTGAAATTTCCCCGGCCCGCTGCCCAGGGTTTCCGCCAGCGTCATGGCGATCGAGTAAGGCT
This sequence comes from Erwinia sp. Leaf53, assembly GCF_001422605.1. NCBI lineage: Bacteria > Pseudomonadati > Pseudomonadota > Gammaproteobacteria > Enterobacterales > Erwiniaceae > Erwinia > Erwinia sp. Leaf53. The sequence goes on along the minus strand of NZ_LMLK01000027.1, from coordinate 15,469 downwards.
CTTCGCCGGTCGACGCCGCGGCACACCAGACGTTAAAGCTGCCGCTGCGGCGTTTAGCGTGCTCGGCCAGCAGCGGAAAATGGTGCGCCTCGCGGAAAAAGGCGGTCAGGTTGGTGGTCAGCGCATTGATAAACGCCTGCCACTCCGCGCTGTTCTGCTCGCTCTCAAGCAACGCCAGATAGCGGCCAAAATCGTCAAGGCCAAGGGTGCGCAGGCGGCGCACCAGACGGTTATAAACCATTTCCCGCTTGTGATCGGCGAGAACGATGCCGGCTCGCTGATAGATCAACTGACTGATACGCTTAAAATGCGTATCGGATAACGGCAGCCGCTGAACCATCTGGGTCAGCAGCGTGGCGGTTTCCTGTGGAGCCAACAGCGGCGATTTCTTCACTTAAAAGGTTTCCCAGTTATCGTCCGAGGCCGAAGCCGGGGCTGCCAGCGCCTTACGCGGCGCGGCCGCCGGTGCGGCGTGCGGCCGCTGCTGCAGCACGCCGCTCAGCACCGGTTTCTTGATGCGGAACACCGCCACCGCCTGGGTCAGGCGGCTGGCCTGGTCTTCCAGCGACGCCGCGGCAGAGGCGGACTCCTCCACCAGCGAGGCGTTCTGCTGGGTCACCCGGTCCATCTCGGTCACCGCGGTGCCCACCTGGTCGATGCCGCGGCTCTGCTCGTCGGAGGCCGAAGCGATCTCACCCATAATATCGGTGACGCGGGTCACCGCGTTGACGATGTCATTCATGGTTTCACCGGCGCTCTCCACCAGCACCGAGCCGGTATCCACGCGCGCCACCGAGTCTTCGATCAGCCCCTTAATCTCTTTCGCCGCCTGGGCGCTGCGCTGCGCCAGGTTACGCACTTCGCCGGCCACCACCGCAAAGCCGCGGCCCTGCTCGCCGGCGCGCGCCGCTTCCACCGCCGCGTTCAGCGCCAGAATGTTGGTCTGGAAGGCGATGCCGTCGATCACGCTGGTGATATCGGCGATCTTCTTCGAGCTGCCGGCGATGTCGTTCATGGTCTTCACCACGCCGTCCACCACCCGGCCGCCCTTCTGCGCGGTTTCCGAGGCGTTTTTCGCCAGCACCGACGCCTGACGGGCGTTATCGGCGTTCTGCTTCACGGTGGCGGTCAGCTGCTCCATGCTGGCGGCGGTCTGCTCCAGCGAGGCGGCCTGCTGTTCGGTACGCGCCGACAGGTCGTTATTACCGGCGGCGATTTCGCTGGCGCCGGTGTAGATGGCATCCGACCCGTCGCGCACCACGCTGACGGTTTTCACCAGCTCCTGCTGCATATGCTGCAGGCTGGCGGCCAGCTGGGCCATCTCATTCCTGCCTTCGGTATCAATGTCGCGGGTCAGATCGCCGCTGGCGATATGACGAATGTGTTCAATGCTCTCTTTCAGCGGGCGCAGCAGGATTTTATGCATCCCTGACCAGGCCACTACCACCAGGCCTACCGACAGCAGCAGCACGATGGCCAGCACCCAGATTGCCTGCTCGTAGGCGCGCTCGTTTTGCGCCGAACCGGCCGCCAGCAGCGCGTCAGAGTTCTTCAGCCAGGCGTTGTAGGCCTCTTCGAAACCGTTCTGGTAGCCCTGCGTTGGCTGATCGACAAAGCCCTGGAAGTTATTCCCCACCAGCATCACGATCAGCTCGGCCAGGGCAGCGTGCAGCGCTTTGTACTTCTCGGCAACGGCCTGCACGTGCGGCTGGCTGGCCACCTCCGGCGTCAGGCTGTTAATGTAGACGTTGTACTCTTTATCAGCGTCGGCCAGCTTGCCTTTCGCCATGTCGAGCAGTTCAGTAATGCCGGCACCGGTGCCATTACCTTTGGTATCCAGCAGGTAGCGGGTGGCGGCGCGGTTGAGCGTGTTGCGGGTTTGTACCAGTGCAATCCATGCGGACGTCAGACTGGCCTGCTCGCCACGGATCTTCTGCGTCAGAGTAAAGTTTTCTTTGTCACCCTTCAGCGACTGAAAGAACAGGCCGCCGGAGATCAACTGTAATGAACCAAATAACACCAAAACCAGCACCAGACTGGTGACCACTTTCACACGCTTCAACATACCTTTCCCCGATTGGATAGCTACTGCATTGTTGTTGGATAGCTACTGCATTGTTTTATCGGCCATCGGCGGGAAATCTTTATGGCTGCGGAGGAAAAGCGCGAAGGCGGGCCACCTGCACACGGCAGGCGGCCCGTTAGCTCAGTTAAAAGGTTTCCCAGTTACTGTCGCCGGACGCCGGCGTGCTGGCGATGCGGGCGGGCTGCGGCGTCGCCGCCGGGCGCTTCAGCACCGTGGCAGGCGCGGCCTGTTTGTTGATGCGGAACACCGCCACCGCCTGGGTCAGGCGGCTGGCCTGGTCTTCCAGCGACGCCGCGGCAGAGGCGGACTCCTCCACCAGCGAGGCGTTCTGCTGGGTCACCCGGTCCATCTCGGTCACCGCGGTGCCCACCTGGTCGATGCCGCGGCTCTGCTCGTCGGAGGCCGAAGCGATCTCGCCCATGATGTCCGTCACGCGGGTCACCGCGTTGACGATGTCGTTCATGGTTTCACCCGCGCTCTCCACCAGCACCGAGCCGGTATCCACGCGCGCCACCGAGTCTTCGATCAGACCTTTAATCTCTTTCGCCGCCTGGGCGCTGCGCTGCGCCAGGTTACGCACTTCACCGGCCACCACCGCAAAACCGCGGCCCTGTTCGCCGGCGCGCGCCGCTTCCACCGCCGCGTTCAGCGCCAGAATGTTGGTCTGGAAGGCGATGCCGTCGATCACGCTGGTGATGTCGGCGATTTTCTTCGAACTTCCGGCGATGTCGTTCATGGTCTTCACCACGCCATCGACCACCCGGCCGCCCTTCTGCGCGGTTTCCGAGGCGTTTTTCGCCAGCACCGACGCCTGGCGGGCGTTATCGGCGTTCTGCTTTACGGTGGCGGTCAGTTGCTCCATGCTGGCGGCGGTCTGCTCCAGCGAGGCGGCCTGCTGTTCGGTACGCGCCGACAGGTCGTTATTGCCGGCGGCGATTTCGCTGGCGCCGGTGTAGATGGCGTCCGACCCGTCGCGCACCACGCTGACGGTTTTCACCAGCTCCTGCTGCATATGCTCCAGGCTGGCGGCCAGCTGGGCCATCTCATTGCGGCCCTCAACCGGGATCGGCTGGGTCAGATCGCCGCTGGCGATGCGGCGAATATGGGCAATGCTGGCGTTCAGCGGCGTCAGCAGAATATGACGGATGCCGCGCCATACCATGGCAATCGCCAGCAGCGACACCAGCAGCGCGCCGGCCAGCACCCAGATCGCCTGATGATAGGATTCGAGGTTGTGTTCGGCCCCGGCCGCCGCCTGGGCATCGTTGCGATCCAGCCAGCTGCGCAGCGCCTTAGCAAAGCCGTCCTGATAGCCGGTGGTCGGCTGGTCGAAGAACTCGTTGATCTTGCCGGCGTTCATCAGCGCGATCAGCTCGTTCAGCGCGCCGCTGAAGATTTTATAGTTCTGCTGGATCGCCAGCACGTTTTCGGCGCTCTTCCCCTGCTCGCTCAGCAGCCCGTTCCAATCCGTGAAGTTTTTATCCGCCTCTTTCAGCTGACCCTGAGCCATCGTCACCAGCTCGGCCACGGTGCTGCCGCTGCCCATATTGTTGGCATCGAGCATATAGCGGATACCGGCACGGTTAAGGGTGTTACGCGCCTGAATCAGCGCCACCCAGGATTCGTTCAGCGCCGACTGCTGCAGCCGCAGCTGCTGCGACACGGCAAAATTGTCTTTATCGCCCTTCAGGGCCTGGAAAAACAGCCCACCGGTGATTAACTGCAAAGCACCAAAAAACACCAATACCAGAATCAGTGTGGTGACAACCTTCATACGCTTAAACATGCGGTTCCTTATTGCCTGAATGAGAAGACATGGCCCATCCTGATTAGCGGGCTCCCGCCGCTGTTATCGGCAGCCTGACGCCGATCTTTATGCTGCATCCGGAGATAAAAGACAGCATTTAACACTCCAGAATGCGCCAGCGTTGAGCACAAAAAAGGCTGACCACGGCGGCATTACCGATCCTTAAGCGGCAACAGGGTCAGGCTGTTTTCACTCGCTTCGAGCACGCGCGCGGTGTCAGGGTCCAGCGCTTCGCGATCCAGCACCTGCTTCCAGCCGTTGCCTGTCAGATCCGGCTGGCGGAACAGCCCCACCACCGCCACGAACCGTGCCTGCGGCTCCATCGGCATGTTCAGGCTGACCGCACCGCCGGGTGTCAGCACCACGTCACGGCTGGCGGGCAGATCCTCAGCCAACAGCGTATCGCCGCCGGTCGCCAGCTGCGGGTAAACCAGCCTGTCAAAGGCCCTGCGATCTTTAAGCTGATAAACACGTATTACCACGGACTGCGGGCGGGTATGGCTTTCACGCGTGTCGGTATTCAGCGCTTCACGGGCGATAAAATCGAGGTGCAGCACCTTGATTTTTTTACAGAACACGGCGGACACGGCAGATCGGGTGCCATCGGCGACGCTCTGCGTCAGCCCACAGCCGTTCAGGGTCACGGCCAGCAACGGCAACAGCCAGCGGGCAAAGTTAGTCAAAGAGATAGTTAACACGCTGATTTCCTTTTACGTATGGGGTCGGTTGCAGGCCGCGATAGCTGCCCGGCTCCGTGGTAAACGTCTGTGGAACGTCGGCCGGGACGTTTTTCCCTTCCACGCCCAGCACGCCGCTCATCCCCAGCCGGAACGGGGCATCGCCGAGGGGCACCACCGCCAGCAGCGCGGTGCTGACGGTCAGGCGGATTGTTGCTTTAAAGCGCCAGCCGAGATACACCCGCAGCATGATCATAAAGTCCTGATACAGCTGGCCGTCCGGCATCCAGCCCTGCGCTTCACTTTCGCTGTCGGTGATCAGCTCAATCAGCAGCTGGCTGCTGGTCTCCATCACTTCATCGCCCAGCGGCGTGCTGCCATCCAGCAAAAAATCGTCATCGCCGTAAAAACCGGTCGGCCGGCTGATGGCAACCGGGCGCAGGCAGTACGGGCTGACCCGCGCCCGCGTCTCCGGGGCCAGCAGGCGCACCAGCGCCTGCACGCCCTCCTGGGTTTTCGCCGGCTGGCGCAGCACGCCCAGCAGCGCCAGAAAGCGCGACACCGGGGTGGCGATATGGCTGGCGGTACCGGGAATACCCAGGCCGACCAGCCCGAGCAGCGAGCGGGAGATGCTGTCCGTGCCGCCACGCTCGAAGGTGGCCGGATAAGAGTATTTCCGCCAGATGCGGTAAAACTGCGTCAGGATGCGATGGCTGAAGATATCGAGAAAAGCCTGCAGCGCCTCGTGCCCTTCCCGCCGCTGGCTGATGTCGTTGAGGTAAGCCGTCGGCAGCGGCGAGTCGACCCCGTACATCCCCATAAAGGTGGTGCGCACTTTCGGTGCTTCCGTGGCGTCGTCCCCGCTGTATTCAACGCTTTTCAGCTCGCTGGCGGGAAAGCCCATGCCCGGCCACGGCGTGAGGCGCACCGCATCGTCCTGCGGGTGGCTGGTGCTGCCGAGCGGCGGCCGGTCAGGGTGCTGTTTTTCCAGCAGCTGGCAGAAGCGGTAAAAATTCATCCGCGTCAGCTCCGCTTCCATGCGCGGACTCAGCCGGGAATACGGCGGTTGTGTTTCTCTTGCCATTCCAGGCGCTCTCCGGTGGGTTGCAGGATGATAATCAGGCGGTTAAACAGATAGATATCGGTATACAGGGCAAAAAAGTGGCTGAGCATCTCGCCGAACAGGCAGATATCGCCATGCCCGGCAAAGCCGTGGCCGTCGAGCGTCACTTCAATCTGTACGCCGCGCAGCAGGTAGCCCTGCTCAAAACGCTCGGTTTCGCTGTGGCTGACATTGAGGATCGCTTCAAGGCGACGGCGGTTCATCTCGCTATCGCTCCACTCGTACAGCGCCAGGGTGCCGCGCAGCACATCGGCATTGTCCATCATTGACTGGAAGTTGCTGCCAAGGTGGCTGAGTACGCGCCAGTGGAAGCGGTCACGGTTCGGCGGATAACAGGGCAGCGTCGGTGCGCAGAGGTTGCGCACCGTGACGCGGCTGGGGCTGGTTTTTGTCGCGGTATCCAGCAGCGTGCTTTGCAGGGCGCGGCGCGGCAGCTGGCCGTTAGTGCCGGTCAGCGTCAGCGACAGGCTCTCGTCGCCCGGCACCGTATGATTATCAAAGGCTTCACCACCGGGGATCAGCCAGGTGTTATGCAGCCCGGAGGCCCCGCGCCGCACGCGGGTATGGTAGTAATATTCCGGTGCCTCGTGGCGCATCATGCCGCCCTTGTGGCGAAAGCTGGAGAACGGCACCCAGCTGTGATTGCCGGAGGAGCTCACCGAATCAACGGAATAAATTTCGGTATGCCCGTCCTGCACGCGCATCGGACGCAGCAGATATTCCGTCTGCAGCGAGTTCAGCGTCAGCGGATCGGACTCCAGCGGAAAGAGGTTAATCACCGGCGCGCAGTGCAGCCGCAGGTGCTTACCGCTGAAGGTGAAGTCGTGCTCCCAGCGCTGCGCCAGCACCACGTCAATTTCAAACCAGGGTAAGCCGGCAGGCAGCGATACGCTCTCCAGCCCGCGCAGGCCGGTGAACATAAACTTCTCGCGGAAGGTGAAGTACTCCAGCAGCAGCTGATAACCGCTGAAGCTGCTGTCGCCTTTGGGCCACAGCCGGTCATCTTCAGCAAAGCCGAGAGCGGTAAAGCGCGCATCCAGCGGGCGGCGATCCGGGTCCCCCGGCAGGCGTAGCCAGATGCCGGCGGTATTTAAGGTGAACGCTTCATGCATCGCACAGGCCAGCGGCGCATCGGCATTGAAGTAGAACGGGATCAGGCTGAGATCCGCGCGGCTCCAGTCGGCCAGGCTGCTGCAGATAAAGCGCAGGCGCACCACCGAACGGCCGTCCGGGTCGGTGGAGAGTGTGGCCTGCTCCAGCGCCAGCGGTTGCAGGCTGATTTCCCGGGTGGTGGTATAGCGACAGCGGGTCGCCTTCTCGCCAATCGGGCGCGAGAGCACTTCAAACCCTTTTGCGAGAGGCATCGGTTCCTTCATTTCCCGCCAGTCCGGGCTGAACTCCACCACCGACATCGACGGAATGGTGCGCAGGTAGTGCGGCCACAGCAGCGTGACCAGCCCTTCGGTCAGCTCCGGCAGGTCGTCGTCCAGCTTCTCGCGCAGGCGGCCCATCATAAAGGCAAAGCCTTCAAACAGGCGCTCAACGAACGGGTCGCGCGCGCCCGATTTATCCAGATTCAGCGCCGCCGCCCGGTCCGGGTGGGCGCGGGCAAACTCTTCACCGGCTTCAAGCAGGTAGCGCATTTCAGCGTCGTAATAACGCAGGGTTAAGTCGTCCATATTTTCCTAATTTAGTATTAATTATTGAATAATTCAGATTCCAGTTATCAACTGAAATCACCAGGACCTTACCGACACAAAGTTAATACTTATAATTAAATGCTTTTATTTTTTTTAAGCACATATTGCCAGCAACGGTTTTAATGATGTTTTTATTAAGACCACTCTGTATTTCAATCGACACAGAGCAAACACCTTCCGTTGATGAAAGGATAAACCCCTGACTCCCCCCACCGATCGAATTGTATTCATATCGACCACCAACCCTCCACCCAACATCGATTTCTGCATCCTTTTTTAATAACGACATAAAGGAGGTCGTCAGTTTGAATTTTTTACCAGCCACTAATATCCTTGGTCTTGACTTTACAATCTCACCAACTTCATAAGGCTCAGGCTCAACGCCATAGACACTCTCAGTTTTATATATGTACAACACCTTACCGGTATTATTTACAATTGTAATTACAGGTCTTATCTGAATAAAAAACCCCGCTATAAAAACCAGGCAAATAATACAATAACAAAACAGCATCCCGTTCTTTTTCACACCTACTCCTCAAGCCTTTCCGGATTATCCGCACTCCAGCACCAATGCATCCCCCTGGAATTGGGAAATAGCTGATTCGGTGTATTTTCTAATGCACTAAGTATGCTATTAACGTTCAGGCCTTCAGCATACTTCCCATGCTGATGAAAAAGTCTAAACCCTATTTTTATACTCGTAACATCATCCAGAGTGTCGTCTCCCATTGCACCTGGTGTCATATTTTGTTCCCATGTTGAACCTTTTAAGAGAAGTGACTCCGAAAAACCAACGCTCAACCCGACGTATCCATAATGTATATTCGACCAGACATCATAAAAATAATCATGTTTTTTGAACTTGTGGTAATATGACTTTGATGGTTTTCCTGTGTTTGGCAAAGGTCGCGCAACCGCAATCGCCGAAAATCTATCACGTATCTTAGGTTTATGATCCCAGGTAGAACCCGTTTTAACCGTCTGATACCATATGGCCATTGCAGCGAGTAAATCAGGTTGAGGAACCGGAGCCAATCTGGCATAAAATGGAAGCTTATTCCATTCGGCACGCCTGTGCTTTATTGTCTCCTGGTCGATTAAATATCGTATTTTTTCTGACGTTTCACTTCTGACATTCATCCTAATCTCACTAAGTATATACTCAGCCACCCTTATTGCTCCGTCAGTGTGATTACAATGACGCTCATTCTTCTCTTCCGGTTGCAGATTTTTATAGGGGGCCAGTAAGGAAGTTATAAGCCCATCGGATGAAAAAGAAGTGCTTGAACACTCTCCTGCTTTCTCATAGGTATCCTGCATCATCGACGGCACAAAACGCGCCCTGCAGGGGCAGGAACTGCTACTGTCCAGCGTTCCCGCCATCCTGCGCCCTTGAATAGCGTCATTCCGGATCCCGCCGGCAATCATAAAGATGCCGGGATGCTGACCGCAGGTGGCCTTATCTCTTTCCCGGGCCACGCCTTTGCCAGACAGCGTGTGGTCCGTTGCCCCTTCAATAATGCGCCCGCCGCAGGTCGTTTTGTCGCCCTGCACCAGATAATAACCTTTAGCCATGAACGAACTCCTTATGCCGGAAGTTAACCCTGTACGCCCGTCCCCGCTGAGCCAGCGGGCCCTCTTCTGTGCGGCAGGCGGTGACTAAGTTTTGTAAGGTTGTCATTCAGATCCTCCATCCGTGGCGGGTATCTCATTATCGTTGCCTGGCAATACCCGGGCCGCCTGCGCGGCATCGACGCTGAATATTTCCGGCGGCAGCTGAAAATTACGCAGCTGCAGCAGCTGTAGCGGGCCGCTGCCCAGCTGCGAGCGCAGCACCCACTGCAGGGTGCTGCCGTCAGGGGCGCTGAAGCGCATCATCCACCGGCTGCGGTCAAGCTGCTGACGTGTGCCCTGCTCCAGCCAGCGAATTAAGCCCCAGCTGCCGTTCCAGTCGCCAAACAGCCGCGCCCCGGCGCGCGCGGTGCTCCAGGTCAGCATCGCCCCCGGTTTAAAGGTGTCCCCCGGCCAGCGGAAGGTCTGCCACTGCGCCATCTGGTTGAAATACTTGAGCTGCTGGCCGTCGATGGTCAGCTGCGTCTGCACCACGCCAGGCACCGGCCGCGCCTGCAGCTCAAAGCTGATGCCCTGGCTGCCATCGGTGAACAGCACGTCCGACAACTGGCTCAGCTGGTCCACCGCCTTCAGGAACGCCGGATTAAAGGTCAGCCCCTGACTGCTGGTGAGGTCCGGCACCCACCGGCTGCCTTCTTTATGCAGCACGCCGCCCAGCTCCGCGTTCAGGAAGCGCTCAATGCGCCCGCTATCGCGGCGGATAAATTCGGCCAGCATCGGCAGCGAGGCGTCATTATTGCTGGCGGCAAACGGGTAGCGCCCGTCAAACGCGCCGTGCCACAGCGCCACCACCGATCGCGCCCATTTGTCGTTCAGGCTGGCGGCAGACGGCTGCAGCACCGTCTCCCACGCCCGGGTCAGCGGCCGGACGAACAGCGTCTGGCCGAAGCCGCTCCACTCCTCGCCGAGGCTGGCGGCCATCAGGCTGCCGTACTGGCGGGTGTCGGTCAGGTCGACGCTTTTGCCCTGAAACACCGTCTGCGCCAGGGTCTGCATCCTCTCCTGCGGATCCGGGCTGGCCGCCACCTGCTGCAGGCGCAGGCGCACGCGGGTGATGCGCGTCAGGTACGTCTGCAGGCTCAGGCTGTCATCGCCCGCAAGGGCGCTGGCGGTTTTGTTACGGCCCGTCAGCGCCAGCAGCGGCCCAAAGGTCGCGTCAAGCGGCCCCTGAGGACCGGCGGCGCGCGGGTCGATAAGCGGTTTTTTGCTGCTGCCTGCCAGCGCCTTCGCCGATTTGATCAGCGAGTCCGACAGCGCTTCACTCTGCTGCCCGGTCTCTCCCTGCCACACCAGGGTATTCATCAGCGCAATCAGCGGCGACTGGCGCACGTCGCTCATCAGCGTCAGCTGGTCGGTGACGGCGGCAATACTGGCTGCCGGGGTCAGACGCAGGCTGTTAAGGAAGTTAAGCCAGCTGCCGGCAAAGTCGGTGAAATAACGCTGCGTCAGGCGTTCCTTCAGGGCTTCCGGCAACAGGCTGGCTTTGATGCTCTGGCGACTGTCGCTCAGCACCCAGTCAATCTCATCGCGGCGCGACCTCGCCGCGTTGTCTATCGCCTGCTGCACGCCGCCTTCCCACGCCTGGCGGGTAAACATGCCTGGCACCACTTCCTGGGTGGTGAACAGGCGGCGGGCGTCAGTGCCGCCGGTCATCTCCTCCAGCGTGACGTCGGCAAAATTGCGGCGCACCGACTTCAACATGTTCTCATACAGGGTGCTTTCGGCATTGCGCTGCCCAATCTGCAGCAGCAGCACCTGGCGGCTCTGGCTGACCCGCTGCGGATCCGGGGTGATTTTCCACTGCGGCTGGTACGGCAGCTCGCTGATGTAAAACGCCCACAGGTCCGGCGTCAGGCTCTGCCACAGGCCGGGGGAGATGCCCGCGCGCTCCGGCTGCACCCTCTTCATCACCTGCGCATAGAACGCGCCGTCAGCCTTATCCGGGCGCGCCATCATCAGCCAGGCCTTCAGCTGGTCGTAGGCAGACTTTGCCCGTTCCGCACGCAGCGGACTGCCTGGCGGCAGCGCCGCCAGTGTGGTCAGCTGCTGCTGCAGCGCGGCGCTGGCCGGGTCGCGCAGCAGGCGGTTATTCGCCACGCCGTACCACGGCATCATCGCCGCCAGCAGCTGTTCATGATGGTCAAGTCCAAAGCGCTGATACCAGGGCGCGCCGTTATGATGCCAGCGCCTGAGCCGCCCGGCCTCGTTACGCAGCGCATGCAGGCCGGTCAGCTGCCGGTCTGACACCTCTGGCGTCTGCACCAGGGCGCGGGCTTTCTGCGCCACGCTGACAATCTGCTGGCGGTTGAGCGCAAAGGAGAGCAGCAGCCCCGCACCCCACACGCCGATAAGGGTCATCAGCCCCCAGGCCAGCGTCTGCTGCCAGGGCATACCAACGCGGCGGCCGCGCAGCCGGGTGCAGTCGTTTACCACCCCCTGCCAGCTGGCGGGCAGCGTCAGGGCATGGCGCGGCAGCGCACCGTCAGAGGATGCCGCCGCCGCGCCGTTCTCCGCCAGGCTGAACATCAGGCCGCGCAGGAAAATACGCTGCTGTGCGGCGTACAGCCACGGCGTCAGCCGGGTCTGCCAGCGCCCGCACCCGCCCTGCTCAAGCCGCTGCCCGAGGCGCAGCAAAAAATCATGCGACTGATTCTGCGCAATCTGCGCCATGCCCAGCTCGCGCAGCGGCAGCAGCAGGCCGTTGAGCTGTAAGGCAATATCCTGCGGCTGCGCACGCGGCGGGAACGTCCCCCCCACCGCCTGCTCAGCGCGCCCGGCCTGCGACCAGTCGCTGCTGCACAACTGCCACAGCCATACCGGCGGCTGGTAACCCAGCAGGGTGCCGAGCGCTTCCAGCGCGCGCAGGTCGCGATCGCTCTGCTGCGGGGTCAGGTTCTGCCCGCTGGCCAACACGCGGATAACGCCGTCCAGCGGACGGCCACGACGCAGCCTGCGCAGCGCGGCATATTTTTCAGCATCCGGCGCGGCGCTAAGAGTGCCGCCATCAATCAGCACGGTGCGCGCCCCTTCCAGCCACTGATTTTCCTGCAGGCCGGGAAGCAGGGCTTCGCGGGCGGCGTCATCTCCGACCACCAGCAGCAGACGCACTTTGTAGCGCCAGAACGGGTGGTAGCGGGTGCGGAGGTGGCGCGTTATCGCCTGTACCATCAGGACTGCCTGAGAAGCAGGCTGCTTTTTTTCATCCGTCGTTCCGGCGATATCATCACCCTCCACCGCATTTAATTCATCCTCAAACCTCCTGCTCCCTGCATGATGCAAGACAAAAACGGAGGTCAGGGTTAATAACGCCAGAATCACCGCAACGGTAAAAGAGGATGACATCCAGCGCTGCCGGGCTACGCTTTCTGCCAGCAGACCAAGTCGCTCAGGCTGCTGCCATGAGATAAAGCCCAGGGCCACCGCACACGTCAGCAGGAGCAGCAGAATAGTCAGGAACCAGAATTCAGATGATTTAGGGATTAGAAAGGATGTGTAAGGTTTCAAGTGTCCATCTCCTGTACCGGATCCACTGGCGTGATCACGGTGCTCCACATTATTTCCGTTGTCCTCTCACCAGTAATGGTGATTTGAGGCGTTCGGGTGTTTTCCGCCGCAAAAACAGCAGCAGCGATGGCCAGCCATGTCCCTGCGGCTCCCGCATGTCCAGTCAGCCTGTCCAGTAAAATAATGGCCTCATTTTCGACAGCACCGGCCGGATGCGAATGCTGATTTATAATCATTTCTTCATGCTGGCCTTCAGAAAGCCCGGCCAGCCAGAGTTGACTGATTATGTTATTCTTCAGCGGCACGTTATATGCGGCCATATTCATACCCGTGCCAAGCTGACCGGGTAATGACAATTCAGGACGGTGAAGGAGTGCAAGCGGCTGCAGGATATTCTGCTTCAGCCGGTTGCCCAGCAGCAGGGCGACCGCGACTTCAGCGCTGTAATCCGTTTCTTCAGGCATGACCTGCAGCGCAACAACCAACAGCATTTCGTTTTGTGTAATACGGTGATTCAACCAGTGGTCAATCATTGTCAGTCCGTTGCAGATGCTGTATTCCACAGCGCAGTGAATATTGGTTTCCTGCCAGATTTCTTTCCAGATATCACTGATGCATTCTTCCGACAGAGACGATGAAAGATCAAATGCCACGACCAGGCGGCTGTCTTCGGTGAACTGATTAACCGGCAGATCGGTAATCAGATGAGAAAAAACATGACGAATTACGGCATCAGCACTCAAATCACTTCCAGTATTGAAGCGGGTAAGCCTGTGCCCGTTCTCTCCCCTCCAGTCCGGCTGAGAACGTATAATATTTTGATGGCTGATCAATGCCTGTACGACTTCACGAGGATCTTCCTGAGGGTGCCCGGTGATAAACGACACGTTAAGCACCTGTAACGCTCGCCGGGACTTACGTGTTTCACTTAAAATCCAGCGTTCGCGCCTTTCGTCATAACCGTTAGCCATAATATTTTGAAGTAAACAGATAATAAGCCGTGCAACACCGGCAGTAAGCCATAATGCTGCGGGAGCCCCCAGCGCCAGCCACCAGAAGGGCTTATCTTCAATATCACCACCGAAAAAGTGCATCAGTAAAAAACTGACGGCTGCTATGATGGCCAGTGCGGTCATCCAGCGTGACAACTTTGGTGGTTTCGGTCTGTTATATAAATCAGGTGGATTTTTGAGTGAGTAAGGCATTCGGATACCCGCTATTACGCTGAAAAACTGAAATAACACCCCTTGAATAAAATAACGGCATGACTCATCACTGCCGTCAAAAAAGACAGGCTACTTTTTAGGACGAATCAGTTTCCCACCTAATTCTTCAAGCGTGGCTTTACCGTCGAATAGCTTCTGACATCTATCCTTAATTTCATCGTCTCCGAGTGAAGTATCAAAGACTACCCTTTTGTTTTTCCTGATATCCCAGAGTCCGGGAAATGAATCAACAAAACAACTGAGATAAATAGGAGAAACATACTTGCCATCTAATGAAATTTTACCACCATACCAACTATCCCCTATATCAAACGGCATGTCGCTTTTTTTTCCGCTAAAAAAACCCGGGCCAGAGAGCAAGTTTTTATTACTGTCAAAGCTCGACAATATTGATGTAAACGTTAAATTCCTTACATCTGCCAGAACCACTAACAAAACCAATTTCTTTTCGAAGTTAATATCAACAATAGTATCCCGCCAGTCATCTGACTGCGGAATTTTATGAAGCCCCACCCCCTCTGAATCACACTGCATAAGCTCAGCGGTTGACAGGTATTTATTGGTTGGATAGATAAGTATCCCTTTCTCATCATTGGTGATAGATATGATCCCGCCACCAGAATTATGCTTGCTTTCCCAGTTATTTATTCTACACGCAACATCACTCTCCCCATCATCATTAACAATATGGATAATGGATGAGTCTTTTCTATCCATATACATCGTGAAGTCACCATAACGAATGACATTATTAGTTTCAAAATCGGCACTTGCAGAGCAAGACATTAAAAAAACAAGATAAAAAAACATTCTAAACTTCATCACTGAAAATCTCCTTGGCAGCCTTGGTGGTTTTTTTCCTTTCTTCGATACCGATGGTACCGCCGTTAATTTCCCGGGTGACACGCTCAGCAACATCATTATCATCCTGCGAGACGACCTTATCTGAGTCCATCACTCTCAGGGTTTTATTTTTAAAGCACACGATATAAAACGCGCCGGTATCAATACAGCTATATGGACTTTCCGTCACTTTCTGCGGGTCATCTATCTGAGGGGGCCTTTTGATCATCCCGGGAAGATTTTTTCTCCTGTACTGAGGATCTGTCCACCATGAAGCGTCAAAACTGCTTTTTGATAACCATCCCCGGTATACCCAGTAGCTGGAGTAGGTATCCAGCCCGGTAAGCATTTTAAACCCACGCCCGCGAAACTTCTGCGCATCCACATCGCCGCAGTTGCCATTACGCCAACTGTATGAGCTGGCAATTTTAACCCCACTGCTGTTGTATTTATCTCCGGAGAAATAGACATCCACTTCAGAAGCTATCGCACCATACCAGTGACCGAGTTCATTTGATTCATCCTTTCCAGAATCCTCTACAATTTTTCCACCGAAGTGCCTGCCATTTTCTGTTCGCTGTATCTGACTTGTTTCCTGCATAGAGAGCAAATAGCCCGATTCGACAGCCCCCTGGCCCAGAAAATGGCTTGCTCTGTTGAAGCCAGTAATATTGTATTTTCTCAAAACCAAATTTATTGAGAAAAGATATTCTTCCGACTTACGTTTTATTTTTTTGATTTCATCTTCACGCCTGACACTTTTAGTCGATGTCATTATTCTCTCAATCACCTCACACTCCAGCCATCCACATTTCCTGAAATGTGCGATAAACCGCCTCGGGTCAAAATGCCAGACCCGGCCCGTTGG
>NZ_LMLK01000026.1:0-222475 GCF_001422605.1 Erwinia sp. Leaf53 | reverse complement strand
GATGCCGGTGCTGGCCCAGTCCCCCGGTCCTTTACAGCTGCTGCCGGGCGGTGCTTATGGTCCCGGCTGGCTGAAAATCGAGAGCAGCGGTGCCCGGCTGTCCCTGCCGGTGGAAAACCCCTATGAGGAAATTTACCTGAACAAAACGGCCTGGTGGCGGCTGTGTGAACAGGATTTACTGCTAGATAATACAGAAGATGAGTGGAATAAATATGAGAAGAGGATAAATGAGGAAGTTCAAGAGTTTATTGAAAAATTAAATGACAGATATCATCCGCAGACCTGGCTGTTTTACGGTGCCAGTGCAAACAATCCGTCTGATGCATTCCTGACGTGGAAAGAGCGGATCCCGCTGTACGTGAAGGAGGCGCAGAGGATCCGGAAGGATTCCGCTGAGCCGCTTGAGCTCTCCCCGTTAAGAACCCATGAGCTGATTTCGGCGGGGACACCCGGTGACGGCACCGTGCCGGTCAAGGCGATACGCACCTCATCTCCCCATGTTCGGGGCGTGCTGGCGACCGATGTCGATCATGAAGGGGCCTATGCCGCTGACCCCGTGGATCGTTCGCGTTCGGTTTACAGTGACCTGTCATATGCCCTGGTGTTCACGGTCCGCTCGGTGGTGAAAATCGTGCAGCAGGTGCCACCGCCATGAAAAAAATCCCGCTTCAACTGCTTATCCCGCTGGCGATAGTGCTGCTGGCGGCAGGATTCTATATTCATAATTTTGTGACGTTTGTGCATCCGCCACCGGCGTTAACGGACAAGGAAAAACGTATGGTCTTAAGGTTCCGGCCTCATTCGAAAATACCCTGAAAGACCGTGCTCAGATTAATGAGGTGAACATCAGCAGCCAGCGGCTCTACCGTCCGGCGTTTGAGCAGCGTATCGAACTGCGAGAGCAGTCATTACAGTATGGACACACGGTGAGAACGGTTGATCGGCCTTTTCTCAAACAGGTGTACCGGCTGAGTGAGAATGCGGTGATATTTGACCGCAATAAAAATGAGAGCGTGCCAGGATTTGGGCGCATTCTGGAAGGGCATCTGTACATAAACGGTGTGGCGTTTATTCTCACTCAGGATATTACCGATTATTCGGACCCAAACTTTGCCAAAGAACGTGCGTTTTGGCTACGTAAAGAGTCTGGAAGACCCGAATGGATGGCCAACACCAAACCTGCAAAACTGGCAGAGCTGAAGGATGTTATGTCCCGTCTGAGCGGGCGAAAAGACGATGAAATCCCGACGCAGCCGGGAACCTGTATCTCAGAAGGGTTTATCCGCGACGGGAACGGCAAGCCGAAGGAGGATATTACCTTTGTCTATCCGCACAGCCCGGTCTTTTCTTTTGTTGTCTGGAGCAATAACGCCTTAAAAGAAAGCACAAACATGCTGGAGCGAAGCGGTGAAATACAGTCTTACCTGACTCAGGCCAATGCCCGGACTCTGCGTAAAGGTAAAACACAGATAGCCGGTTTTGATACCAGTGAATGGCTTGCCACTGCGCCGTCAGAAACATCACCCGATAACGCGTCCGCACAGCTATTGTTTACCGCTGTCGCCAATGAAAAAACAGCGGACTTCAGACATCCCAATCTTGACCTGACATTAAGTAACCATGCGCTGCCCCCGCCCGCTTACAGCGATGCCGAACTGGTGGAGATATGGGACCGTATTACCCGTTCTTTCCGTCTCAGACATAATGCATTCTGATCCAAACGTTCGGGCAGATATAAAGGGTCTGCCAGAGATCATCTGTTGCTGCATGTAATCATCTTTCCAGAAATGAACCAACGCAGCGTAGGGTGGGGTGGTTCGGGTTCGTTGAGCGGGTAATTCTATATCCTTAGCAGTTTAGCATTAAGCGCAAGCTGGCCTTTTTTTATTGCGGAGGAGCGCGCATTGCCCTTCTTGCAGTATCGCGGACAAAAAAAAGCCCATCACAGGGGATGGGCAAAGACTACACACAGCAATTCGTTACATCACTCAGGGAAGGTTGTTTAAAAATCAGTAACTTGATTTCAAACCTGGTAATCATACTAGGGAACGGATGAACTGGCGTCTTTAAGAATCATCTTATTAGTTTACCGTTAGTGATATTTTGCGCCCTGCAGACGGCCACTTTTTGCCCGCGTGTAAGTCATAAAAATAAAATATCACCACAACTGCGGAAAACCGGCCAGGAAAAGGGGGGGTTACAGGTATCTGGCAGAAAATTGAGGCGTGGCGCGGGGCGGGATAGATTTGGTAAATTAATGTTTCGGCCAGCGGGGCTGGCCGAAACGTCGAATCAGAGCGTACCGTTCTGATGGCGCTCGTGCTCGATCTCCGCCAGCTCTTCCACCACCGCCTGCGGGTCTTCATCCGGCGCGGGGGATTCATTAACCCACACCATCACCAGGCGGTAGGAGACGGCCAGCACCACCGGACCGATAAACAGCCCAATCATGCCAAAGGCGACCAGCCCACCGATTACCCCGGAGAGGATCAGGATCATCGGCAAGTCGGCACCCATGCGGATCAGCATCGGCCGCAGCACGTTATCCAGCGTGCCGACCACGCAGCTCCATACCAGCAGTATCGTGCCCCAGGTGGTATCCCCGCTCCAGTAGAGCCAGATAATGGCCGGTATCAGCACCACCAGCGGCCCCAGCTGCACCAGGCAGGAGAGGATCATCAGCACGGTCAGAATGGTGGCATAAGGAATGCCGGAGAGCGCCAGGCCGATGCCGCCCAGCACCCCCTGCACCAGCGCGGTTACCACCACGCCCAGCGCTACTGCGCGGATCGCCTGACCGGCCAGCAGCACCGCCGCGTCACCGCGGCGTGAGGCGAGGCGGAAGGCGAAGTGGCGGATGCCGCGGGCGACCTGCTCACCGCGCCAGTAGAGCAGAATGCTGAACAGCAGCATCAGCCCGAGGTGCAGCATAAAGCGGCCAAAATGACCGGCCTGGGCGAAGAAGAAGCCGGTGGTGCGGCCGATATAGGGCTGGATCTTAGCCATGATGGCGCTGCCGCCGCCCGCGACCAGGTTATGCCAGGCGGAAAACAGCTTATGGCCGACCATCGGGATCTCTTTCAGCCACTGCAGTTCGGGCATCTGGATGCGCCCGGCGCTGATCCAGGCAATCACCGGCGAGCTGTTCTCAATCAGGCTGTTGACCAGCAGCGCGATCGGAATAACGAATACCAGCACCAGCAGCAACGTCATCGCCGCCACCGCCAGCCCGCGTCTCCCCCACAGCCAGCCCTGAATTTTAATCATCAGCGGCCAGGTGGCGATCACCACCATGCTGGCCCAGGCAAAGCCGAGAATAAACGGCTGTACCACCCAGAAGCTCGCGGTGATCAGCATGCTGACAAACAGCAGCGAAAACACGATTTGCGGCAAATCCCACCCGTTGTAGACGTTCTTCATCTTGCGGACCGATCCTCAGTAAAGGCTTCCTGCCGCCGCCGGGCGATAACAGACCCGGGGCAACGGCAATTATTTTCGTACTTTAGCGACTGTAAAAATTCGGCAAAATCCCCCGCAGCCTGCACGGTTACGCTGAAGGCTGCCGCGTAATCATCACGGATTTCCTGATTTTTAGCCAGAAACAACAGGTTATTCTTTTGTTTCGCTTTTTGAAATAAAGGCAGGTCATAAAAAAATATGATAAAACGAACTGCTGCGTAACAGAGCGACGCAAACGATTCACATAACATTTTGGTCACCCGATAATGATCCCACAGATTTCCCGGGCACCCGGCCTTGTGCAGCTGGTGCTTGATTTTTTGGATGCGTTGAAGCAGGACGGTTTCACCGGCGACACGGCCACCAGCTATGCCGATCGTCTGATTATGTCCACCGATAACAGCATCTATCAGATGCTGCCGGACGCGGTGGTGTTTCCCCGCACTACGGCTGACGTGGCGCTGATTGCCCGCCTGGCCGGTGATGCGCGCTTTACCAGCCTGACCTTTGCCCCGCGCGGCGGCGGTACCGGCACCAACGGCCAGTCGCTGAACCAGGGCATCGTGGTGGATATGTCGCGGCACATGAAGGGCATCCTGGAGATCAACCCGCAGGAGCGCTGGGTGCGGGTCGAGGCCGGGGTGGTTAAAGACCAGCTTAACGCCTTTCTGAAACCTTACGGCTTCTTCTTTGCGCCGGAGCTCTCCACCAGCAACCGCGCCACCCTCGGCGGCATGATCAACACCGATGCCTCCGGCCAGGGATCGCTGGTCTACGGCAAAACCTCGGACCACGTGCTGGGCCTGCGCGCCGTGCTGCTGGGCGGCGATATTCTCGACACCCGCGCGATGCCGGTGGCCGAGGCCGGGCAGCTGGCGCAGCAGCCGGGTGCGGAAGGCAACATCTATCGCGTGGTGCTCGATCGCTGCCGTGAGCAGCGCCCGCTGATTCTGGAAAAATTCCCTAAACTTAACCGTTTTCTCACCGGTTACGATCTGCGCCACGTGCTCAGCGACGATCTGCAGCAGATCGACCTGACCCGCATTCTCTGCGGGGCCGAAGGCACGCTGGCGTTTATCGCCGAAGCGCGGCTGGATATCACGCCGATCCCGAAGGTCCGGCGGCTGGTCAACGTGAAGTATGACTCCTTTGACTCCGCGCTGCGCAACGCCCCCTTTATGGTGGAGGCGAAAGCGCTGTCGGTGGAAACCGTCGATTCGAAGGTGCTGAACCTGGCGCGTGAAGATATCGTCTGGCATTCGGTCAGCGAGCTGATAACCGACGTGCCCGATAAGGAGATGCTCGGCCTGAATATGGTCGAGTTTGCCGGCGATGACGCTGAGCTGATCAACGGCCGGGTGGAGGCGCTCTGCGCGCGTCTGGATGAGCTGATGGCCCTGCGCGAAGGTGGAGTGATTGGTTATCAGCTGTGTAACGACGTCGGCGGCATCGAGCGCATCTACGGCATGCGTAAGAAGGCGGTAGGGCTGCTCGGTAATGCCAAAGGGCGTGCCAAGCCGATACCGTTTGTGGAAGATACCTGCGTGCCGCCGCAGAACCTGGCGGATTATATCGTCGAGTTTCGTGCGCTGCTGGACGGCCACAACCTCAGCTACGGCATGTTTGGCCACGTCGACGCCGGCGTGCTGCACGTGCGCCCGGCGCTGGATATGTGTGACCCGCAGCAGGAGATCCTGATGAAACGCATCTCCGACGAGGTGGTGGCGCTGACCGCGCGCTACGGCGGGCTGCTGTGGGGTGAACACGGTAAAGGGGTGCGTGGCGAATACAGTCCTGCCTTCTTTGGCGAGGTGCTGTACAGCGAACTGCGGCGCATTAAGGCGGCGTTTGACCCGGCCAACCGCCTGAACCCCGGCAAAATCTGCACCCCGTTGGGGGTTGACGACCCGATGATCAAGGTCGATTCGGTGACCCGCGGCCAGTATGACCGTCAGATCCCGATCGCCGTGCGCAGCGACTGGCGCGGCGCGATGGAGTGTAACGGTAACGGCCTGTGCTTCAACTTCGACGTGAACAGCCCGATGTGCCCGTCAATGAAGATAACCAGCAACCGCATGCACTCGCCGAAGGGGCGCGCCACGCTGACGCGGGAGTGGCTGCGCCTGCTGGCCGAGCAGGGCGTCGATCCGCTGCTGCTGGAGCAGCAGTTGCCGAAAAAGGGCGTCAGCCTGCGCGGCATGATCCAGCGCACCCGTAACAGCTGGCAGGCGAAGCGCGGCGAGTATGACTTTTCGCATGAGGTGAAGGAGGCGATGTCCGGCTGCCTCGCCTGTAAGGCCTGCTCGACCCAGTGCCCGATCAAGATCGACGTGCCCGGTTTTCGCTCGCGCTTCCTGCAGCTTTACCACACCCGCTATCTGCGCCCGGCCAGCGACTATCTGGTGGCGACGGTAGAGAGCTATGCGCCGCTGATGGCGCGGGCACCGAAAACGTTCAACTTCTTCCTGCGCCAGCGCTGGGTCGGGGCGCTGAGCAAGCGTCATCTGGGGATGGTGGATCTGCCGCTGCTCTCTTCGCCGACGCTGAAACAGCAGCTTTCCGGCACCCCGGCGCTGAGCACTACGCTGGAGCAGCTGGAGGCGATGGATGCCGGCCAGCGCGCCCGTCACGTGCTGGTGGTGCAGGATCCCTTTACCAGCTATTACGAAGCGCAACTGATCGCCGACTTTGTGCGGCTGATTGAGAAGCTCGGCTTCCATCCGGTGGTGCTGCCGTTCTCCCCTAACGGTAAGGCGCAGCACGTTAAGGGCTTCCTGCAGCAGTTCGCCCGTACCGCGCAGAAGACCGCCGATATGCTGAACCGGGTGGCGCAGCTCGGCCTGCCTCTGGTCGGCGTCGATCCGGCGCTGGTGCTCTGTTACCGCGATGAGTATCGCCAGGTGCTGGGCGACCGGCGCGGCGAGTTTCACGTGCAGCTGGTCCACGAATGGTTGCAGAACGCCGATATCGCCCGAAATGCCCCGTCGGCGGCGGGCGCGGCGTGGTATCTGTTTGGTCACTGTACCGAGTCGACCGCGCTGCCCGGTTCCGTCAAACAATGGGAAAGTATCTTTGCCCGCTTTGGCGCTACGCTGGAGAACGTCAGCGTCGGCTGCTGCGGCATGGCCGGCACCTACGGCCATGAAACCAAAAACCTGGAAAACTCACTCGGTATCTACGAGCTTTCCTGGCAGAAGGCGCTGCACAAGCTCCCGCGCGAGCGCTGCCTGGCCACCGGCTACTCCTGCCGCAGCCAGGTGAAGCGTACGGAAGGGAACGGCATGCGCCATCCGTTACAGGCGCTACTGGAGATAATCTGATGACCATATGGCGGCGTGAAACCACGCTGGAAGAGCTGAATCAGCGCAGCAAGGGCACCATGGTGGAACATATCGGTATCCGCTTTACCGCCCTGCACGAAGACAGCATTGAAGCGGTGATGCCGGTGGACGGCCGCACAAAGCAGCCGTTCGGGCTGCTGCACGGCGGCGCGTCGGTGGTGCTGGCCGAAACGCTGGGATCGATGGCGGGCTATCTCTGCACCGACGGCGATCGGCACGTGGTGGGGATTGAGATTAACGCTAACCACGTGCGGTCGGCGCGGGAGGGGGAGGTGCGCGGCCGCTGCCGGCCGGTGCACCTCGGCCGCACCCATCAGGTGTGGCAGATCGAAATCGTTGATGAACGTGACCGACTCTGCTGCACTTCCCGCCTCACTACCGCCGTGATCGCTAAATAACCCCGAATATTTCGGGGTTTTTCGTATCTACTGCCGGGAGTATACTGGTCTCAGTTACATAATCCATGCGGCGCGTTTCACAAAATCGCTTTGCAGTTCGCTGGCTTTATCCCAGTCGCCGCTGAGCGCCAGTTGATGGCACAAACGGGACAACGAGTGGCGCGCCAGCTGCCAGGCTTGCATGCGAAACAGGCGTTCGCGCTGGGTGTTGCTCAGCTCAGCGACCAGGCGGTGATGCAGTTTGCCCAGCGCGTGCAGGTAGCTGTGATCGTCACCGTTGAGCTGGCACAGTTCGGCCATGTCCAGACAGGTGGCGTTAAACTGGCGCAGTTGTTCGATGGTGCAATCGGGGCGGTTTAGCCGGGCCTGCGCCATATAAAAATCGACGGTAATATCACGTACGGAGAATTTGTACTCATCAATCTTATGTTGCAGCCAGGCACTTATCGAAACGGTCATTGCTGGGTCCGGTCGCGCTAATGATAATCATTATCATATTATAACTGCGGCAATATTCAATGACCTGAAATAAATTTTATCGATAAATGCAGCCTTTCAGAAAAATAGACGAAACCGATATAACGGATGAAAGGCGGCGGCAGGCGGACGATGGGTGAGCAGAGTACCGAAGTTACAAAATATAAACATCTTGTTTTCAACTGGTTATCTTTTATCGCGCGTTGTCGGTCGGGGTGTTACCCGGCAGCAGAACCCGGTCTAAACTTAACCAAAGGGTATCTGAAAACCCCCTTTAACCTTTATCCCTGCAAAACAAGAGGTTGAAGTGATACAGGTTATCACTAACATAGGGGCACTAGCCCGAAGGGCTATCGTATCGTGAGGTAATATATGCAATCAGCAAATCCTGCATCGTTTTCACCGGATGACTTTATCTGGAAAGGCCTGACGCTTACCGACAGCGCGGCCAAACAAATTCTGAGCCTGGCGGCAGGCGATCCCGAGATCCTTGGGCTGAAGCTGGGCGTCAAAACCTCGGGCTGCGCCGGGTTCGGCTACACCATGGACATGGTGAAAGCCTCAGCGAAGGACGATATTCCGTTCACGCACAACGGTGCGACGCTGCTGGTGCCGCTTGAGGCAATGCCGTATATCGACGGTACGGAAGTGGATTTTGTACGTGAAGGCCTGAACCAGATTTTCAAATTTAATAATCCTAAAGCTCAACACGCCTGTGGCTGTGGTGAGAGCTTTGGCGTTGAGTAAATTCTATGTCTCGTAATACTGACGCATCTGACGATGTACAGGTGTGGGAAGGAAGCCAGCAGAACTACAAAGAAGGCTTCTTTACCCAGCTGCAAACCGAAGAGTTCGCCCACGGCATTAATGAAGACGTGGTACGTGCGATTTCGGCCAAACGTAACGAACCTGAGTGGATGCTGGATTTCCGCCTGAAGGCGTTTGCCGCCTGGCTGGAGATGGAAGAGCCGCACTGGCTGAAAGCCAACTACAAAAAACTCGATTATCAGGACTACAGCTACTATTCAGCGCCTTCCTGCGGTAGCTGTGATGACAGCTGCGCGTCAGAGCCGGGAGCGACTCAGGCGTCAGGCGCTGAAGCGCCAAACTACCTGACTCAGGAAGTGGAAGAGGCGTTTAAGCAGCTCGGCGTGCCGGTGCGTGAAGGTCAGGAAATTGCCGTTGATGCAATTTTTGACTCGGTGTCGGTGTCGACCACCTACCGCGACAAGCTGGCGAAAGAGGGCATCATCTTCTGTTCGTTCGGCGAGGCGATTCACGATCACCCTGAGCTGGTAAAACAGTATCTGGGCACCGTGGTGCCGGCCAACGACAACTTCTTTGCCGCGCTGAACTCCGCCGTGGCCTCGGACGGCACCTTCGTCTACATTCCGAAAGGCGTACGCTGCCCGATGGAGCTGTCGACCTATTTCCGTATCAACGCGGCGAAGACCGGCCAGTTCGAACGCACCATACTGATCGCCGATGAAGGCAGCTACGTCAGCTATATCGAAGGCTGCTCCGCGCCGGTGCGTGACACCTACCAGCTGCACGCGGCGGTGGTAGAAGTGATCATTCATAAAGACGCTGAAGTGAAATACTCCACCGTGCAGAACTGGTTCTCCGGCGGCGATTCCGAAGGCGGTATTCTTAACTTTGTGACCAAGCGCGCGCTGTGTGAAGGTGAAAACAGCAAGATGTCCTGGACCCAGTCAGAGACCGGCTCGGCGATCACCTGGAAGTACCCGAGCGTTATCCTGCGTGGTGACAACTCGATCGGTGAGTTCTTCTCGGTGGCGCTGACCAGCGGCCGTCAGCAGGCCGATACCGGCACCAAGATGATCCACATCGGTAAAAACACCAAGTCGACCATTATCTCCAAAGGGATCTCGGCCGGCACCAGCCAGAACACCTATCGTGGCCTGGTGAAAATCATGCCCACCGCGGAAAACGCCCGTAACTTCACCCAGTGCGACTCGATGCTGATTGGCGCCGAGTGCGGTGCGCACACCTTCCCGTACGTGGAAGTGCGTAACAACAGCGCGCAGCTGGAGCATGAAGCGACCACCTCACGCATCGGTGAAGATCAGCTGTTCTACTGCCTGCAGCGCGGCATCAGCGAAGACGATGCGATCTCGATGATCGTAAACGGCTTCTGCAAAGATGTGTTCTCCGAACTGCCGCTGGAATTCGCGGTGGAAGCGCAGAAACTGCTGGCGATCAGCCTTGAACACAGCGTGGGCTAACCCGCGATAAGAACATTGCCCGATACGGCGACTATCAACAGTGCTGGAAAGCATTGCGAAGGAAAACTTATGTTAAGCATTAAAGACTTACAGGTTAGCGTTGAAGATAAAGCTATCCTGCGTGGGTTGAATCTGGAGATTAAACCCGGGGAAGTGCACGCCATCATGGGCCCGAACGGTTCCGGGAAAAGCACCCTGTCTGCCACGCTGGCCGGCCGTGAAGACTACGAAGTGACCGGCGGTTCCGTCGAGTTTAAAGGCAAAGACCTGCTGGAACTGGACCCGGAAGAGCGCGCCGGTGAAGGCATCTTTATGGCCTTCCAGTACCCGGTTGAAATCCCTGGCGTCAGCAATCAGTTCTTCCTGCAAACCTCTGTTAATGCCGTGCGTAAGTACCGTGAACAGGAAGCGCTGGACCGCTTCGATTTTCAGGACTTTATTGAAGAGAAGATCGACCTGCTCAAAATGCCGGAAGACCTGCTGACCCGTTCAGTTAACGTCGGCTTCTCAGGTGGTGAGAAAAAGCGTAATGACATTCTGCAGATGGCGGCGCTGGAGCCGGATCTGTGCATCCTCGATGAGACCGACTCCGGTCTGGATATCGATGCGCTGAAAATCGTCGCCAACGGCGTCAACAGCCTGCGTGACGGCAAGCGCTCGTTCATTATCGTTACCCACTATCAGCGTATTCTGGACTATATCAAGCCGGACTTCGTGCACGTGCTGTATCAGGGCAAAATCGTTAAGTCCGGTGATTTCTCACTGGTGAAACAGCTGGAGGAGCAAGGCTATGGCTGGCTTACCGACCAGGAGTGATAACGCGCTGCAGCAGTGGCATCACCTGTTTGAAACTCAGGGTGAAGGCCGCTCGCTGCAGGCACAGCAGCACTGGCAGCAGCTGCTGCGCGTTGGCCTGCCGACGCGCAAGCATGAAGACTGGAAATACACTCCGCTGGACGCGCTGTTAAACCACCAGTTCGTGCTGCCGCAGAGCGCAGTGCTCAACGCTGAGACGGTGCAGCAGCACGCGCTGGCGATTGACGCGGTGCGCCTGGTGTTTGTTGACGGCCGTTTTGTGGCTGAACTGAGCGACAGCGATCACGATCTGTTCAGTATTGAGGTAGGCCAGATGGGCGACCGCCGTGAGCTGAACGCGCCGATCCAGCCGGAGGTGTTCCTGCACCTGACCGAAAGCCTGGCCGAACAGGTGACGACCATCGGACTGGCGCGTGGCAAAGCGGCACCACGTCCGCTGTACCTGCTGCACATCAGCAGCGGCAGCGCGGAAGGCGAAATGAACACCTGCCACTATCGCCACCACCTGCAGCTGGGTGAAGCGGCAGAAGCGACGGTGATCGAACATTACGTCAGCCTGACCGCGTCTACGCACTTTACCGGCGCGCGCTTTACCGCGGACGTCGGCGATAACGCCGGGCTGAGCCACTACAAGCTGGCGTTTGAAGACCGCAGCAGCTACCACTTTGCGCATAACGACCTGACGCTGGGCCGTGACGTGCGCGTGCAGAGCCACAGCTTCCTGCTGGGTGCCGGCCTGACCCGCCACAACACCAGCAGCCAGCTGAACGGCGAGGGAAGCGATCTGGCGATCAACACCCTGATGCTGCCGGTCGACAAAGAAGTCTGCGACAGCCGCACCTACCTTGAACACAACAAAGGCCACTGCCAGAGCCGTCAGTTGCATAAAACCATCGTGCGCGATCGCGCTCGTGCGGTATTTAACGGCATGATTAAAGTGGCGAAGTATGCGCTGAAAACCGACGGTCAGATGAGCAACAACAACCTGTTGCTTGGCCGCCTGGCTGAAGTGGATACCAAACCACAGCTGGAGATCTACGCCGATGACGTCAAGTGTGGCCACGGTGCCACCATCGGCCGTATCGACGAAGAGCAGATGTTCTACCTGCGCGCGCGCGGCATCGATCGCGCCTCGGCGCAGAAGATGATCATCTACGCCTTTGCCGCCGAACTGACCGAAGCCATCAGCGATGAAACGCTGAAAGAGGCGGTGATGCAACGTATCGCGCAGCGTTTCCCGGAGGCCCTGTAATGAGTTTCGATCTGGCTCGCGTGCGTGCCGATTTCCCGCTGCTGGCACGGGAGGTCAACGGGCAACCGCTGGCCTACCTGGACAGCGCTGCCAGTGCCCAAAAGCCGCAGGTGGTGATTGACGCTGAGAGCCAGTTCTATGAGCAGGGTTACGCTGCCGTCCACCGCGGTATCCATACGCTGAGTGCGGAAGCCACCACGCTGATGGAAAACGTCCGTATCCGCGCCGCGCAGTTTCTCAACGCGGCCTCGGCGGAAGAGATCGTGTTTGTTAAAGGCACCACTGAGGCGATCAACCTGGTCGCCAACAGCTGGGGCGGCAGCCAGCTGCAGCCGGGTGATAACATCATCATCACCGAGATGGAGCACCACGCCAATATCGTACCCTGGCAGATGGTTGCCAGCCGCACGGGTGCGGAAGTGCGCTTTATCCCGCTGACCGCCAACGGTGAGCTCGACGTGGCGCAACTGCCTGGCCTGATCGACAGCCGCACCCGTCTGCTGGCGGTGACCCAGGTGTCGAACGTGCTGGGCACCGAGAACCCGGTCAAAGCGCTGGTGGCGCAGGCGCGGGCGGCCGGTATCGTGACGCTGGTCGACGGCGCGCAGGCGGTGATGCACCACCAGGTCGACGTGCAGGATCTGGACTGTGATTTCTATGTCTTCTCCGGCCATAAAATCTACGGTCCGACCGGCATCGGCATTCTCTATGGCCGCAAAGCGCTGCTCGACCAGATGCCACCGTGGGAAGGGGGCGGAGCGATGATCGCCACCGTCAGCCTGACCGAGGGCTCCACCTGGGCCGCCGCGCCGTGGCGCTTCGAGGCAGGCACGCCAAACACCGGCGCGATTATCGGCCTGGGTGCGGCGCTGAACTACGTCAGCGAGCTGGGGCTGGAGGCTATCGCTCACCACGAGCAGGCGCTGATGCGCTATGCGCTGGATAAGCTGGCGACGGTGCCGGACCTGGTCATTTATGGCCCGCAGCAGCGCGCCGGGGTGATTGCTTTTAATCTGGGCAAACACCACGCCTTCGACGTCGGCAGTTTCCTCGATCAGTACGGTATCGCCATCCGTACCGGTCACCACTGCGCGATGCCGCTGATGAAGCACTACGCGGTACCGGCCATGTGCCGCGCGTCGCTGGTGCTCTACAATACCGAAGAAGAGGTGGATCGCCTGGTTGCCGGGCTGATCCGCATCCATCGTCTGCTGGGCTGAACGATCGCCGCGCGATCGTCAATGATAACACCGACAGGGGCGGGGGAAACCCCGCCCCTGATCTATACGGCCCCGGATCGTTTGCACTGTCGTTAAGTAAAGTGAGGAAGTAATGGCCACGTTGCCAGAGAAAGAGAAACTGGTGCGCAACTTCAATCGTTGCGCAAATCAGGAAGAGAAGTACCTGTACATTATCGAACTGGGTGGCCGCCTGCCCGCTGCCTCTGAGACGCTGCATCAGCAGGCAAACCTGATCCCGGGTTGCCAGAGCCAGGTGTGGATCGTGATGGATACCGATGAGAGCGGCGTGGTCAGCCTGCAGGGCGACAGCGACGCGGCGCTGGTTAAAGGACTGCTGGCCATCGTGTTTGCTATCTACCAGCAGATGACGCCTCAGCAGATCCTCGACTTCGACGTGCGCCCGTGGTTCGCCGACCTGTCGCTGACCCAGCAGCTGACGCCTTCCCGTTCCCAGGGGCTGGAAGCGATGATCCGTGCCATCCGTCAGAAAGCGCTGAATCTCGCCCCGCGCTGATTTGCTACACTTCCCGGTAGAGGCCCCGCTGGGTTACAGTGGGGTGTTAAAATCTAACCGGGAAAACCGCATGAAACCTCTGTTTCGATTCGCTTTTATCGCCTCGCTGCTCGCCGGCGCGCAGGCTGCCAGCGCCACCGAATATCCGTTACCGCCTGAGAACAGCCGCCTGATTGGCGAAAACAGCACTTATCTGGTGCCGAACGACGGCCAGCCGCTGGAAGCGGTGGCGAAAAAATACCAGATTGGCCTGCTGGGCATGCTGGAAGCCAACCCGGGCACCGACCCGTGGCTGCCGAAGGCCGGCAGCGAGCTGACCATTCCCACCCAGATGCTGCTGCCGGATACCAAACGCGAAGGCATCGTGGTCAACGTGGCCGAGCTGCGCCTCTACTACTATCCGAAGGGCGAAGACAAAGTGATCGTCTACCCGATCGGCATCGGCCAGCAGGGCGCCAATACGCCGGCGATGGTCACCGCGATCAGCCAGAAAATCCCTAACCCAACCTGGACCCCCACGCCGAATATCCGCAAACGCTATGCGGCCAAAGGCGAGATCCTGCCGGTTACCGTACCCGCCGGGCCGGAAAACCCGATGGGGCTGTTTGCACTGCGCCTGGCTTACGGCAAAGGTCACTACCTGATCCACGGCACCAACGCCGATTTTGGCATCGGCATGCGCGTCAGCTCCGGCTGCATCCGCCTGCGTCCGGACGACATCGAAGCGCTGTTCAACAGCGTGCCCGCGGGGACCCGCGTGCAGGTGATCAATCAGCCGGTGAAGTATGCCGTCGAGCCGGACGGTAAGCGCTGGCTGGAGGTGCATCAGCCGCTGTCGCACAGCGAAAAGGATGACCCGCAAACCATGCCGATCGCTCTGAGCCCAGCGGCGAAGAAATTTGTAAACAACGAGGCGAGTGACGGTGCAATGATTGAAGCGGCAATGACGCGACGTTCGGGGATGCCGGTGCTGGTGAGTGAGGGTATCGCTGCCGGTACCGCAACACAACCTGCTGTGGCTCTTCAGACGAACTCTGCGGGGTTATCGGCGCAACCTGCCGGGATTACTCAGGTGCAGGGAACAGCGGCGCAAAACTGATTACAGAGCTTTTCAGCGGGGGCGGGCAATGCTGCGCAAACCTGCTGAAAAAAGAACAAAAAAAATGGCGCACAGTGTGCGCCATTTTCAAAACCAGTACTCTTACTTACGGTAAGAGTGAGCCTGGTTGTCCAGACGCTGGTTAGCGCGTGCTGCGTCGTCTTTAGCAGCCTGAACGTCAGAACGGATTGCGTTCACGTCGTTGCTCAGCTGGTCAACTTTAGCGTTCAGAGTCTGCACGTCGGTAGACAGCTGATCGATTTTGGCGTTGCTTGAGCAACCAGCCAGCAGAGTTGAAGCCAGAACTACCGCGCCCAGTACCAGTTTAGTACGATTCATTATTAATACCCTCTAGATTAAGTTAATCTCCATGTAGCGTTACAAGTATTACACAAACTATTTTCTAATGAGAATAATTTTTTGATGAGAACGTGCTGAAAGTTGCTCGTTCGCTCAAAGAAGCATCTGCTTTGGTGTTTTATAAAAAAAATGAAGCGAAAACAGGCAATTTTAATCGGACAGCTCTGAGTTTTTCAGGTGATTGAATCGTTAATTTCGATTGGAAATTTTGTGAAAGCAGGTTAATCAGGACACAAAAAAAGCGCCACTCAGGGCGCTTTATTAAACAGATAGTGATTTTGTATTACAAAACGTGTACCGATGAGGTGTTGGTGGTACCGCTTGGCACCAGCGCACCGGACACCATCACTACCACTTCACCTTTCTGCGCATAGCCGCTGGTCAGCGCCGCTTCTTTGCCCAGGCGATAGAAATCGTCGGTAGAGGCGATCTCACTGACCACGGTGGCGATAACGCCTTTGGTCAGCAGCAGCTGACGGGCGGTCTGCTCGTTGGTGGTCAGCGCCAGGATGGTGGCGTTCGGGAAGTACTTACGCACCGACTTAGCAGATTTACCGCCTTCGGTGGCTACCACGATCAGCGGCGATTCCAGCTTCTCAGCGGTCTCAACGGCGCTGCGGCAGACGGCTTCGGTGATGCGCATTTTGCGCAGGTCAGCCTGCGTATCAATGCGGCTCTTCATCACGCGGTCGGTACGCTCGCAGATGGTTGCCATGATGGTCACGGACTCCAGCGGATATTTACCCTTGGCGCTTTCACCCGACAGCATCACCGCATCGGTACCGTCCAGGATGGCGTTCGCTACGTCACCGGCTTCTGCGCGGGTAGGGCGCGGGTTCTTGATCATCGAGTCCAGCATCTGGGTGGCGGTGATCACCACTTTACGCGCGTGGTTACACTTCTTGATCATCATCTTCTGCGCGAAGATCACTTCTTCTACCGGGATTTCCACGCCGAGATCGCCACGGGCGACCATGATGCCGTCAGAAGCTTCGAGGATCTCGTCGAAGTTGTTCAGGCCTTCCTGGTTTTCGATCTTGGAGATGATCTGGATGTGCTCGCCGCCGTGTGCTTTCAGGTGTGCGCGGATCTCTTCCACGTCTGAACGCTTACGGATAAAGGAGGCGGCAACAAAGTCGACGCCCTGCTCGCAGCCGAAGATCAGGTCGCGTTTGTCTTTTTCCGCCAGCGCAGGCAGCTGGATTGAGACGCCCGGCAGGTTAACGCCTTTGTTCTCGCCCAGGTCACCGTTGTTCAGCACCTTACAGACCACGGTGGTATCGGTGATAGCAGTCACTTCCATGCCGATCAGGCCGTCATCCACCAGCACGGTGTTTCCGACTTTCAGGTCAGCGGTGAAACCGGTGTAGGTTACCGCAACACGCTCGTTATTACCCACGACCGACTGGTCGGTGGTAAAGGTGAAGGTCTGGCCGGCTTTCAGCGAGGCATCAACGCCGCCTTCCAGCTTCATGGTACGAATTTCAGGGCCTTTGGTATCCAGCAGGATCGCCGCCTGATGGCTGGTTTTCGCCATTACGTTGCGCAGGTTGGTGATGCGCTGGCCGTGTTCGGCATAGTCGCCGTGGGAGAAGTTCAGACGCATAACGTTCATGCCGGCATCCAGCAGGTTGGTCAGCATCTCTTCAGATTCGGTTTTCGGGCCGATAGTACAAACGATTTTGGTCTTTTTCATGACGGTTATCTATTAAGTTGTGATGGATGATAAAAATGACTTCCGCCGGTAACACCAGCGAAAGAGGAATTGGGCGTCGGGCGCGTGATTTGCGTTAGTAACGGGTTCAGGGCGTAAGGAAAAAGTTGAGGCGTGGTTTTGGCGCAGGCGCAGCAGAGAGTTGCGCAACAGGTGTTAGTGTTATATTGATGATCTGCCATACGCTGAAACCATTCAAGTGAAACAACGCTGCGTATTATAGTCGCTAAGTGTGCGAAAACCAATTAAAAAGCGTCAGCTTTGTAACGTTTTTAAAACAAGTTGGTTTTGTTGCGCAAACGAGGTGGTATTAATAATCAGGGAGAAGGGGAGCAATGTGGTGCGTTCTAGAGGACTCGAACCTCCGACCCCCACCATGTCAAGGTGGTGCTCTAACCAACTGAGCTAAGAACGCAGTACTGATGTTGCTGCAGATAATCTGGTGCGTCCGAGTGGACTCGAACCACCGACCCCCACCATGTCAAGGTGGTGCTCTAACCAACTGAGCTACGGACGCATCGTTTATCTTTTGCTTCACTTTCTGTTTGCAGAAAGCTGGTGCGTCCGAGTGGACTCGAACCACCGACCCCCACCATGTCAAGGTGGTGCTCTAACCAACTGAGCTACGGACGCACTGTGCTGTCTGGGTGACAGCGGGGACGAATATTAACGACACCCCGCACGGCTGGCAAGGAGAAAAAATCAATTTTGCCTCTGATTGCTGCGCATCTGTGCGAAGCGCAGCAATTTTAAGCATTTGTCACCAAAAAAGCCGCAAAATTAACGTGCTGCACGCGCGAGGATTTGCGCGGGCGGCTGTTTCTGCAGACGACGCATGCGCCAGATCATCATCACCGCCGCCGAGGTCAGGCCGAGAATAAAGCCGGTCCAGAAGCCTGCCGGCCCCATCGGCGGTACCAGCCAGCCGGTCATCGCCAGGATATAGCCGCTCGGCAGGCCCACCACCCAGTAGGCGACAAAAGTAATAAAGAAGATCGCCCGGGTATCCTTGTAACCGCGCAGAATGCCGCTGCCAATCACCTGCACCGAATCGGAGAACTGGTACAGCGCGGCCAGCAGCATCAGGGAGGCGGCCAGCGTTACCACCTGCGGGTTGTCGGTATAGAGCTGCGCGATCTGTTCGCGGAACACCACCGTGAACAGCGCGGTAAGGCAGGCCATGCAGATGCCGACGCCCTGCGCGGTCCAGGCCGCCACGCGCGCCTCTTCGGTCTGCCCCTGGCCAAGGCGGAAACCGACCCGAATGGTGGTGGCCACCCCCAGCGAGAGCGGCAGCACGAACATCAGCGAGCTGAAGTTGAGGGCTATCTGGTGACCGGCGACCTGCACGATACCCATCGGCGAGACCAGCAGCGCCACCACGGCAAACAGCGTTACTTCAAAGAACAGCGCCAGCGCCACCGGCAGGCCAAGGCCTACCAGCCGCTTAAGCACCTTCCAGTCCGGCGGGCTGAAGCGGGTCGGCAAGCGGATGTCACGCATTGAACCGGCCCGGCTGACCCACAGCTTCATCACGATAAACATCACCCAGTAGACCGACGCGGTTGCCACGCCGCAGCCCACGCCGCCCAGCGCCGGCATACCAAAGTGGCCGTAAATAAACACGTAGTTCACCGGAATATTGACCAGCAGCCCGAGGAAGCCCATTACCATGCCCGGCTTGGTTTTCGCCAGTCCCTCGCACTGATTACGCGCAACCTGGAAAAACAGATAACCCGGCGCGCCCCACAGCAGCGCGTGCAGGTAGCCAATCGCCTTCTCGGCCAGCAGCGGATCGACGTTGTGCATCGCGCCGATCGCGTAGCCTGAGTGATAAAGAACCACCATAATCAGTAGCGCAACCAGCCCGGCCAGCCAGTAGGCCTGACGCACCTGGTGTGCAATACGGTCGCGGCGGCCTGCACCGTTCATCTGCGCCACCACCGGTGTCAGCGCCAGCACCAGGCCGTGACCAAACAGAATGGCGGGTAACCAGATCGAGGTTCCCACGGCGACGGCGGCCATATCCGTGGCGCTTACGGCGCCGGCCATCACGGTATCAACAAAGCCCATTGACGTTTGCGCAACCTGCGCAAGGATCACCGGGATCGCCAGAGTCAGTAACTGACGCGCCTCTGTAAAGTACTTCTGCACGAAAACACCTTTATCGTTAGAGTAAGTCTTGAATGACTGCACGTAGGGAAAAACGGCTGGAGGAAACAGACGACTCCATTTCCACAGTAATAGTAGAGCAGGTGGTCTAGTTTAATGTTCGATGGCAAAATAGCCAGTCTTCTGTAATAAAATTAGCCCGTTAAGTCACGCTTATTCCGCAGGAGGATTTGGCTTTACCGGTCAGACAGGGCAAACTAGGGCCAGCGAAAACACACTGACAGAGGCAAGCGCTATGTTTACCGGTATTGTGCAGGGCACCGCAGAGGTGCTGGCAATTGAAGAGAAGCCAAATTTCCGTACTCACGTAATCAAAATGCCTGAGGCGTTGTTACCCGGCATCGAACTGGGCGCATCGGTTTCGCACAACGGCTGCTGCCTGACGGTGACGGAAGTGGACGGCGACCGGGTCAGCTTCGATCTGATTAAAGAGACCCTGCGCATCACCAACCTCGGCGATCTGGAGGTGGGCGACACGGTTAACGTGGAGCGGGCGGCGAAGTTCAGCGATGAGATCGGTGGGCATCTGATGTCCGGTCATATTATGACCACCGCGGAGATCAGCAAAATCATCACCTCGGAGAACAATCGCGAGATCTGGTTCAAACCGCAGGACGCCAGCCAGATGAAGTATATTCTGCACAAAGGCTTTATTGGTATCGACGGCATCAGCCTGACGGTGGGTGAAGTGACCCGCACTAAGTTCTGCGTGCACCTGATCCCGGAAACGCTGGCGCGCACTACGTTGGGTGCCAAACGTCTTGGGCACCGCGTAAATATTGAAATTGACCCGCATACCCAGGCGATCGTTGAAACGGTTGAGCGGGTGCTGGCCCAGCGTGAAGCCGTGCTGGCGGCAGCGGCAGCTGAAGCTCTGCTGCGTCAGCCAGAGCAGGACTAATATCAAACAGGCGACCCGCAGGTCGCCTGATTTCCGCTAGCGCGCAACCCGCAGGCCGCCTTCGGCACCGCGGGTAAACACGACCTGCCACAGCTGAATATCCCGTGCGCGAAACGCCCCGGCGCAGACGTTGAGGTAGTAGGTGAACATGCGTTTAAAGCGTTCATCATAGTTGCCGGCCAGCTGTGGCCAGGCGGTGAGGAAGCGCTGATACCATGCCATCAGCGTCAGATCGTAGTCCGCCCCGATATTGTGCCAGTCTTCAACAATGAAATGCGGCTCGCTGACGTCGGCAATATGGCGCACCGAGGGCAGGCAGCCGTTGGGGAAGATATACTTGTTGATCCAGGGATCGACGTCGCTGTTGGTTTTATTCGCGCCGATGGTGTGCAGCAGGAAAATGCCGTCGGGCTTTAAATTACGATCCACCACCTTAAAGTAGGTGGCGTAATTTTTTGGCCCAACGTGTTCGAACATGCCCACCGAAACGATGCGGTCAAACTGCCGGTCAAGGTCGCGATAGTCCTGCAGCAGAATGGTCACATCCAGCCCGTCACAGCGCTGCTGCGCCATCTTTTGCTGCTCGGCGGAGATGGTCACGCCGTAAACGCTGACCCCGTAGTGGCGCGCCGCAAACTCGGCCAGCCCGCCCCAGCCGCAGCCAATATCCAGCAGCGACATGCCGGGAGCCAGCTGCAGCTTCTCACAGATCATTCTGAGCTTGGCTTCCTGCGCCTGTTCCAGCGTGGTGGCCTCTTTCCAGTAGCCGCATGAGTACTGCATATAAGGGTCAAGCATCAGTGAGAACAGATCGTTGCCGAGATCGTAATGCTCCTTGCCGACGATCCACGCGCGTTTGCGCGACTGCAGGTTGGTGAGGCGGGCCACCAGCACCCGCAGGGTGTCTTTAAAACGGTGAGGGATCTGCTGGTCAATATGCGCCTGCAGAATACGCTGGATAAACTGGTCGATACGTTCACACTGCCACCAGCCGTCCATATAGCTCTCGCCCAGCCCCAGTGAGCCTTCCTGCAGCACGCGCTTAAAAAACCCGGGGTGGCTGACCTGAATATCCCAAGGCCGCGAACCGTTAATGGCCACGTCCGCCTGGCTTAACATCTCATGAACGATGCGGTACCACGGATTATCTTCAAGAATCGTTTCTTCAATACACGATGAACTCATAGCTTCTCCATCACCCTGTGACTGAAACCTCAGAAAAAGGATAGTCAATTTCTGCAAGTTTGTGAGAGAAGTCACGGCAGATTGCCGTGGCTTGAAATCCGACGTTTAAAGAGGATTGATGCAATGCTGCGAGGCCGTAACGCGTGCTGCGTCGGAAACACCATGACGACCTTGTCAGGTTGTAATGCCGGTCTTTTAACGGCTAAAAGACCGGCTTGCTAAGCGGTTAATAAAAGGCTGTTTTATCGTTTTTTGGCGAGTATATGCTCACCCGAGAAAATATTCAATGGCTTATCTTTAGCCTGCGAATCAATCGCATTCCGCGTTTACTGCTGCTCCTGCTGCGCCAGCAGCCGGGCCTGTTTCGCGGCTTTGAACTGTAGCAGATAGCCGAGAACCGCCAGTAAAATGGTCAGCAACATCACCTGCGCCGTGGTATGTAACGCGGCGTCAATGCCGGCAGAGACGGCGAGGCTGGCGGCAAAGCACAGGCCCAGCTGCAGCATGTTCTGCAGCGCGGCGGCCTTACCGGTGGCCTGCGGGAACGGCAGCAGCGCGTTAGAAACCACGATCGGATAGATCGCGCCGTTGGCCATCGCCATGCCGCAGAACGGCACCATCAGCGCCACCAGCGAGGGCTGCGCTTCGCGGGCCACCAGCCACAGCGCAAATATGCTGATGCTGTAAAACAGCAGCAGCCACGGCAGCAGCTGGCGGCCACTCAGGTGATTAAGCAGTGCGCGGCAGCCAAAACCGCCCACCAGGAAGGCGATGGTCTGCGGCACGTAGCTGAGGCCAATATCCGCCGGCGACAGGCCGAGGGCACCGAGAATAAACGGCGAGCCGGTCAGCCAGGCGAAAAAGCTGGCCGAACAGGCGGCGTAGATCGCCACGTTACCGCTGTAGACCGGCGACTTCATTAAGGTCAGAAAACCGGTGGCCGGGCCGGCCGCCTCAGTGGTGGCGGCGGGGCGCGCGCGCGGTGACTTCAGCAGCAGCGTCATCAGGATCAGCAGCAGGGTAATCACCAGCAGGGCGATAAAAATCGCCCGCCAGGAGAGCGCCGACAGCAGCCAGGCGCCAAGCAGCGGAGCCAGCGCCGGCGACAGCGCCACCAGCGGCATAATGGTGGCGAACACCCGGTTGGCTTTTGCGCCCTGATAGCGGTCCACCACCAGCGCCTGCCAGCTGACCGCGGCGGCGCAGACGCCGACCGCCTGCACAAAGCGCCAGACCAGCAGGGCGGTGGCGGAGTGCACCCACAGCATCGCCAGACAGCCGACGGCGAACAGGCTCAGCCCCATCAGCAGCACCGGCTTACGCCCGATGCGGTCCGAGAGTGGCCCCCAGATCAGCTGCGCGCAGGCAAAGCCGGCGAGGAAGATGCTCAGGCTGGCGCTGATGCCGCTGGCGCTGCTCTGCAGATCCTGCTGCATCACGCCGAAGGCCGGCAGGTACATATCGGTGGCGAGGAAACCCAGCATGCTCAGCAGCGCCAGGTAGATCATAAATCCGAAAGATTGCATGTGAAGGTGCTCTTTGATGAGTTTTTTTTCGGCTGGCAGTGTAAAGGGACGGCTAACGGCTTGTGAAATGGTATTATTCGCCACCTGATATGAAAAAAATTGAAGGGAAGGCTATGTGGTCGGAACACTCTCTGGAAGTGATTGATGCGGTAGCAAGAACCGGCAGTTTTTCCGCAGCGGCGGCCGAACTGCATCGCGTGCCTTCCGCCATCAGCTATACGGTGCGTCAGCTGGAGCAGTGGCTGGCGGTCAGCCTGTTTGAGCGGCGTCACCGCGACGTGGTGCTGACCGAGGCCGGGCGGGTGTTCAGCGAAGAGGGGCGAGCTGTTATCAAAAAAATGCTTGCCACTCGCCGCCGCTGTCAGCAGGTGGCCAACGGCTGGCGCGGTCAGATCAGTATCGCGGTGGATCGCATCGTGCGGCCGGCACGCACCCGCCAGCTGGTGGTGGATTTCTATCGCTACTTTCCGGATATCGAGCTGCACCTGTCGCAGGAGGTGTTCAACGGCGTGTGGGATGCGCTGGCCGACGGCCGCGTCGATCTGGCGATCGGCGCTACCCAGGCGATCCCGGTGGTCGGGCGCTTCTCCTTCCGCGATATGGGCAGTCTGAACTGGCGCTGCGTGGTGCAGCCGGGCCACCCACTGTTGCAGACCGCCACGCCGCCGGACGAAGCGGCGGTGCGCGAGTGGCCGTCGCTGGTGCTGGAGGATACCTCACGCGCGCTGCCGAAGCGTACCACCTGGGCGCTGGACAATCAGCGCCGCATGGTGGTGCCGGACTGGGAAAGTGCCTTTGACTGTCTGCGCGCCGGGCTGTGCGTTGGGATGGTGCCCGGGCACCTGGCGCAGCCGCTGCTGCAACAGGGGCTGCTGCAGGAGCTGACGCTGCTGGCCCCCTATCACGCCAGCCCCTGCTATCTGAGCTGGACGGAGCAGAACGCCTCACCGGCGCTGGCGTGGTTGCTGGACTACCTGGGGGATACGGAGACGCTAAACGCGGAGTGGCTGAGCGAGCAGCCTGGCCGCTGAGGCAGGCCGCACGGAACGGCTAGCGGCGGTAGTCGCGGAACGGACCATCGGCCACCGAGCGGCGTTCGATCAGCGTCGGGTGTACCTCGATGGTCTGCGGCTCTTCGCGCTTGCTGGTAATACGATCCAGCAGCATATCGAAGGCGGTTTCGCCGAGGCGCTCTTTGGGCTGATGCACGGTGGTCAGCGCCGGTGAGAAGTAGCGCGCGTTGCGCACGTTATCGTAACCGATCACCGAAATATCCTGCGGCACGCGCAGCCCCATCTCGTCGGCGGCGCAGATCGCCCCCATCGCCATGATGTCGCCGCCGCAGAAGATCGCGGTTGGGCGCTGTTTCTGCATCAGAATTTGCTGCATGGCGCGATAACCTGACTCCGGCTCAAAGTCACCCTGTACCAGCCACTCCGGGCGCAGGGTAATGTTGGCTTCCGCCAGCGCTTTAAGAAAGCCGGCGTGACGGCCGCCGCCGGTATTGCGCTCCAGCTGCCCCGGAATGGCACCGATATCGCGGTGGCCGCGTTCGATCAGGTAGCGCCCGGCCAGATAGCCGCCTTCAAAGGCGTTATCGAGAATGGTGTCGGTGAAGTCGCCGTGCGACTCGCTCCAGTCCATCACCACCATCGGGATATTACGATTATCTTCCAGCATGCCGATCAGCGTTTCCGGGTATTCGGAACACATCACCAGCAGGCCGTCGACGCGTTTCTGCGCCATCATCGACAGATACGCCTGCTGCTTCTGCAGGTCGTTATGGGCGTTACCGAGGATCAGCGTGTAGCCTTTGGCAAAACAGCGGTTTTCCACCGCCTCAATTATTTCGGCAAAATAGGGCGCTTCGCTGGAGGTCGCCAGCAGGCCGATGGTTTTGGTATGGTTAACCTTCAGGCTGCGTGCAACCGCACTCGGGGAGTAGTGCAGCTCTTTGATTGCCGCCCAAACCGCTTCACGCGTCTCTTCCGCAACAAAACGCGTTTTGTTGATCACATGAGAGACGGTGGTGGTGGAGACACCGGCAAGCTTCGCCACATCCTTAATTGTTGCCATTCAAATAGTACTCCTGATGTTATCGCAACCTGTTGATAACAAAATGGTTAAACGTTTGCGCTAGCCGCGCGATTTTCTGCACCTGGTGTCAGGTGTCAGGCGCTGTCTCACAGGGTCGGGAAGGGATGATTTCGTCCGAAAAAGTGACATGCATTGCTGGCTAAATGCCGTTTTGCTGATGTTGCGCAACGGAATGGCGGATTCTAGCAAGGCTGCGCCGAGAAGACGAGATTTTTACGGTTAACTGTGGGAAAATTATCAGGCTTAATTTTAATAAGGTTATTAAGGGGCAGCCATGAGTACCGATCTGAAATTTTCACTGCTGACCACGGTTGGCGCACTGGCGATGATCATTGCTTTCAGCTTTACCGCCGTCATGCACTGAGCCATAAAAAAAGGGAGAAGCCTGGCTTCTCCCTCTCTGCCTTAATCCGCCAGACCCGCTTAGCGGATGGTTTTAGGCGTCATCATCCGGCGCGCACCGATGTAGTGCTCCTGCCAGTAGTCTTCGCTCAGCGCGCTAACCTGAATATCTTTGCCGGTGCGCGGTGACTGAATAAATTTCCCGCCGCCGAGGTAAACGCCCACGTGGTCGGCGGTACCGCGGCCGTTAATGCGGAAGAACACCAGGTCGCCTTTCTCCAGCTGGTCGCGTTTTATCTGTGCCGCATCGCGCAGGTGATACATCTCATTGGCGGTGCGCGGGATCTTGAACTTCACCAGGTCTTTATAGGCGTACCAGACCAGGCCACTGCAGTCGAAGCCTGTTTTCGGTGAGGTGCCGCCCCACTGGTAGGGTTTGCCCAGCTGACCCATCAGCTTGTTCATCGCCGTTTCGCGGGCCTTCTGGTAGCGGGCGCGGTGCGCCTTGCTCAGCTTAAGCGGCGCATCGCCATCTTCCACCAGCAGCGCTTTGCGTTCACCTTTCTGACGCCCGTAGCGTTTTTTATCGAGCTTCGCCGTGGCATTTTTTGCCGTGGCTTTGGTACGCGCGGTTTTGATCGGGCTGGCGGGCTGCGCGGCGGTTTTCTTCTTCAGCTTAAGCTTCTGCAGCGTGGCGGTGGTGGCTTTCTTCAGCGGGGTTTTCTCTTTCACTTTCTTAACCAGCGGCTCTTTCACCTTTTTGGTGGTTGCCGCCTTCACCGGCCGGCGTTTACGCCGCTCATCATCGCGCGCAGCCGAGCGGTCAGCCTTGTGCTGGCTGGCGTTAACAGGGGCATGTGGCGATGCGTGTGCCACATTTAAGAACAGCTGTGCCAAGGCCAGCGTGATGAGGGTGATAAGTAAACGCATCGGTCCCATTAACAGTTTGTGCTCTGCACCATCCCGCAGCGCAATTGGATAAGAATTTTCTGCATTAAAGCAGAAGGCCTCGATGATTCTAATCTAACTTTTAAACGGAGGGTTAGGTGTTTTTTGTTTCAATCCTGCAATAGATTTAAACGGCGTTAAATTAAACACTTTCAGATGCTTATCGCAGCGATTTAATTGACTCAGGTCAATATCGGCGCTGCATCAGCCAGAGGAAAATGTTATTTTGTATGTATCATTTTGCAAATAGCGCTCTGGATCACATTGTCCATGCGGAAAATGTCGTTTTCATCGCCAGGGCAGAATCGTTACAATACAGAAACACGAATATCCCTTTTTTGTCGTCGCGTACTGAGGAAGTCATAATGAGTACTGTTGAAAAAATCCAACGCCAGATCGAAGAAAACCCTATTTTGCTCTACATGAAAGGGTCGCCAAAACTGCCAAGCTGTGGCTTCTCTGCTCAGGCTGTACAGGCGCTGTCGGCGTGCGGTGAGCGTTTTGCCTACGTAGACATTCTGTTGAACCCGGACATCCGTGCTGAGCTGCCGAAGTACGCCAACTGGCCTACCTTCCCGCAGCTGTGGGTGGACGGTGAGCTGGTCGGCGGTTGCGACATCATCATCGAGATGTTCCAGCGCGGCGAACTGCAGCAGCTGATCAAAGAGACTGCACAGAAGTACCCGGCCCCGGCCGCTGAATAAACGTCGGCCTGACGCTACAGACTAAAAAACCGGAGCCTGCTCCGGTTTTTTTATGGCTCTGCGCCGGAAACGCCAGCCGGATGCGGGGCGCGGATTACGCCCGCCAGGCGCTATTGTGCGTCGTCGCCAGCAGCCGGCCCGGCGGCCAGTGGCCAGCCCCCCAGACGCTTCCAGCGATTGACCAGCTCACAGAACAGATCGGCAGTCTGGGTGGTGTCATACAGCGCCGAGTGCGCCTGGCTACTGTCAAACGCAATACCGGCGGCGCTACAGGCTTTTGCCAGCACCGTCTGCCCGACCACCAGCCCGCTCAGCGCTGCGGTGTCAAAGGTGACAAACGGGTGGAAGGGGTTGCGCTTCAGCGCACTGCGTTCAGCGGCGGCGTTCATAAAATTGAGATCGAAGGTGGCATTGTGCGCGACCATGATTGCCCGGCTGCAGCCGCTCTCCTTGATCCCCTTACGCACCAGCTTGAAGATCGCGTGCAGCGCGTCGTGTTCGCTGACGGCACCGCGCAGCGGGTTTTTCGGGTCGATGCCGTTGAACGCCAGCGCCTCCGGGGCCAGCACCGAGCCAACGAAAGGTTCAACGTGGAAATGCAGGGTTTGGTCTTTTTCCAGCCAGCCGTCGTCGTTCATTTTCAGCGTGATCGCGGCAATTTCAAGCAGGGCGTTAGTTTTGGCGTCGAAACCCGCCGTTTCCACATCAATAACGACCGGATAAAAACCGCGAAAACGGCTGCTCAGGGTGTTCAGTTCATTTGGTTCAGACATCAGCATCTCATTGGCACAAAAAAGACAGCGCACATTATGGCAAATTTAACGGCGGGATGCAGCAGAAGAGCAGGGGGACGCGGATGCCCGCAGGCATCCGCAGGGCAAAATCAGTTGCCCAGGCCGTGGCCGGCGTGTTTGTTCTCGATCAGTTCAATTTTGTAACCGTCTGGATCTTCCACGAAGGCGATAATGGTGCTGCCGCCTTTGACCGGGCCCGCTTCACGGGTAACGTTACCGCCGTCGCCGCGGATACGCTCGCAGGTGGCGGCAACATCGTCAACGCCCAGCGCGATATGGCCGTAGGCGTTACCGAGGTCATAGCTGTCCACACCCCAGTTGTAGGTCAGCTCGATCACCGCACCTTCGCTCTCTTCGGTGTAACCGACGAAGGCCAGAGTATATTTGTACTCGGCGTTTTCGCTGGTGCGCAGCAGACGCATGCCCAGCACTTTGGTGTAGAAATCAACGGAACGCTGCAGATCGCCGACGCGCAGCATGGTGTGAAGTAAACGCATAGCACCCTCTTTGATAAGCGCCATCGGGGGATGGCGTCAGAGTTTGAAACGATAATTTCCCGCAGGGCGGGAAATTATCGCTATGAAAACAATTTATTATATCACAAACCCGCGCTTTATCCCGCCAGCGTCGGGTAATCGGTGTAACCGGCGGCAGCACCGCCGTAAAACGTTGCCGGCTGTGGTTCATTCAGCGGCGCGTCAGCCTGCAGGCGTTCTACCAGATCCGGGTTAGCGATATAGCTGCGGCCAAAGGCCACCGCGTCAATCAGCCCTTCGTCAATCAGCGCCGCGGCTTTCTCCGCCGTATAGCCGCCGGCACCGACAATTACGCCAGGATAGACGCTGCGGATCGCGCGACGGAACGCCTCGCTGTACGGCTTACCACCGGCCCAGTCAGGCTCGGAGATATGCAGGTACGCCAGCTGACGCTTTGCCAGCTCCGCGAGGAAGTAGAGGGCGGCTTCTTCCTGATCTTCACCGTTATCCAGGCCGTTGAACGGGCCGAGCGGAGAGATACGAATGCCGATACGATCGGCGCTCCACGCTGCAATGGCGGCATCGACCACCTCCAGCGCAAAGCGGGTGCGGTTCTCAATGCTGCCGCCGTAACGATCTTCACGCTGGTTAGAGGCCGGCGAGAGGAACTGATGAATCAGGTAGCCGTGCGCGCCGTGCAGTTCGACCAGGTCGAAGTTGGCTTCACGAGCGTTGGCCACCGCCTGAGCAAAATCGGCCACGATACCGCTAATCTCTTCCGTGGCCAGCGAACGCGGGGTGGAGGTGGCTTCACGGATCGGATTGCCGTCAGCGTCGCGCAGCGAGGTGCGGGTTTCCGCATTGATCGCCGAGGCGGAGACCGGTGCGGCACCTTCCGGCTGCAGGCTGGCGTGAGAAATACGCCCGGTATGCCACAGCTGAACGGCGCTGTGGCCGCCGCGCTGGTGAATGGCGTCGTTAACCGCGGTCCAGGCGGCAATCTGCTCGGCGCTGTGCAGGCCCGGTGCGCCGGCATAGCCTTTGGCCTGAGCGGAAATTTGCGTGGCTTCGGTAATAATCAGCCCGGCACTGGCGCGCTGCGCATAGTA
Source organism: Erwinia sp. Leaf53 (assembly GCF_001422605.1). Taxonomy (NCBI): domain Bacteria; kingdom Pseudomonadati; phylum Pseudomonadota; class Gammaproteobacteria; order Enterobacterales; family Erwiniaceae; genus Erwinia; species Erwinia sp. Leaf53. The sequence continues at coordinate 193,304 of NZ_LMLK01000026.1, read as the reverse complement.
CTCTGCCATCAGCGGGGTTGGCACGTCGCCCGGCTCAATGCTGCGCAGGCGGGTCAGGGGAGCCATCAGAACGCGGTTTTTTAAGGTCACCGCGCCGGTTTGCAATGGTGTAAACAGTACGTTGGTTGTCATAACTTACTCCTGGTAGACCGGTCGACTAGTAAAAGTGTTTTTTTTTAAAAAGGGATTAACAGGCGTTCAATTTGTTGCAGCGCAATCTGCAGCGGCGCGCGGTCACGGCCAATCTTGCTCTGCAGGCTGGCACCAAGCCACAGCATATACAGCGTCTGCGCGATCGCAGCGCAATCGAGTTCAGCGCTCAGCTGCTGCTGGCGCTGGGCCAGCGACAGCACCTCTGCCAGCGTGGCAATCAGCGCACCGGACCCCGCCAGCAGCGCGAGGCGCATATCTTCAGAGAGATCGCAGACTTCCGCCGACAGCTTCACCGACAGGCAGCCGGCGAAGGCGCTCTCTTCACAGGCGTTGGTCAGCGACTGCTGATAATAGTCCAGCAGGCGCTGACGCGCGTCGCCCTGATGATCGTCGAGAAACATCCGCAGCTGCTGATGATAGCGGGCAAAGTAGCGCTCCAGCATTGCCACGCCAAACGCCTCTTTCGAACTGAAATAGTGATAAAACGACCCTTTAGGCACCCCGGCCTGCTTCAGCAGTTCGATCAGACCCATACCGTTAAAGCCGCGCTGCACGCAGAGCCGCTCGCCGGTGGTGAGGATATGATCTCGGGTGTCATAACGCGTGGCTTTATTCATGGCGCTTACCGTACCCGACCAAACGGTCGCTTTCAACCTTTAACCGGCTGACGGCACGATCGGTTCATGTCCGCATACAGCCGCACCCGGCAGATCATCGCCATTATTGTGAGGATTTTAGCGAAACCGACCTGCGCCGCTTGCACGCTGATGCCGTAGCATCTTCAATTGAAGGAGTCAGGAGTCAGGAGTCAGGAGTCAGGAGTCAGGAGTCAGGAGTCAGGAGTCAGGAGTCATGCAATCGGGAGGGAAGGTGGCAGAACAAATTGAAATGTTTCCGGTGCCCAGCCCCTGTCGCGGCATCTGCCAGGCCGACGAACGCGGCTACTGTCGCGGCTGCCTGCGCAGCCGTGAAGAGCGCTTCGGCTGGACCTCGTACAGCGATGCGCAAAAACGTAACGTGCTGCGCCTGTGCCATCAGCGGCGGCTGCGCCAGCGCAATAAGCCGACCACGCCGGATGCGCAACCCTCCGGGCAACCCGACCTGTTTTAGCCTGGTCGCACTCCCTGCGGCTGCGCCTTAGCGCCGAAACACGTAAAGTTTGGCAATATTCACCGCATCCTGCGTAAAACCTTCCAGGCTTAACCTCAAGCCCGCAACCCGTAAGGAGTCACTATGAAAACTCTTCCCGCCATTATCGCCGGCCTGATGTTGTCCGGCAGCGCGCTGGCGGCCAGCCAGACCGTCGAACTGAAACTCGCCACGCCGCAAGGTCCGGGTAGCCCCGTGGGTCATGTGACGATTGCTGAAACCGAGTATGGTCTGACCTTTACACCGCAGCTGCACGGCCTGCCGCCGGGTATTCACGGCTTCCACGTGCATGCCAACGGCAGCTGTGACGCCAAAACCACCGACGGCAAGGTGGTTCCTGCCGGGGCGGCCGGCAGCCATCTGGACCCGCAGAACACCGGCAAGCATGAAGGGCCGTGGGGCAAGGGGCACCTCGGCGATCTGCCGGCCATCGCCGTCACCGCCGACGGTAAGGCCACTTACCCGGTGCTGGCACCGCGTTTAAAATCGCTGGCGGAGATCAAAGGCAAGGCGCTGATGGTCCACGTTGGCGGTGATAACCATTCCGACCACCCTAAACCGCTGGGCGGCGGCGGTGCCCGTTTTGCCTGCGGGGTGATCTGACGCCAGGCGCTGCCTGTCGGAATCCCTCCGGCAGGCTCACTAATGTCCACCGGTCAGCCGGCTTCGGCTCACTGCCCGGTTCGCTTCTGCCCGGCCTTGAGCCGTCTTTGCTGCAACGCCAGGTGCACTTCTGGCCCCGTGCTTACGGCTCCAGCCCGCTGTCCGTTTCACTTCTCTTCATCGGTCAGCTGGCTCCGGCCCCTTCGTCCGCTACAGGTTGCGTGGTGACCGTCTGCAGACGCGTCAGGCAGCAGAGCAGCCGCCACAGCAGGGCGGCCAGCTCTCTCTGCTGCACATCTGACGCTGCGCTGAGCCGATCGATGCGCTGTTGCAGCAGCACCAGTGACTGATTCAGTGACGTATGCTGGATCCCGCGTTCGCTCACCACCTCGCGCAGGTCGTGCAGCACAGCGTCACGCACGGCGGCAAGTTCGGGCGAACCGGCGTGCCATTCGCGCAGCTGCCAGGCGACCTGCGAACAGTTCAGCAGCACCACGCCCCAGCGCAGCAGCCACAGGCGCGCCTGTTCATCCCGGCTGCTGTTAAGCAGATTGATACGGTAATAGACCTGCGACTCAAAGCGGCTTTCACTGCTGCGCGGCCGGCGGCTGAGCTGATCGATAAACTCGCGGCGCAGCAGGCGAATATGACGACGGCTGCGGCGCTTATCCGAGCTTGGGCGCAGGATCTGAAACGCCACCCACGCCAGGGTGACGCCAAGGATCTTCGCCAGATTATCGTTAATGAAGCTGCCGTAGTCCCAGGTTGGCGGATTATCCACCGCCAGGAATGACCCCATAAAGACGATAAACTGGCCCCAGTTAGCGGCATATTTTTTCTGCTGCTGCTTCAGCAGCTGCAGCAGGATCAGCAGCGGGAACATCACCAGCAGAAACTGCCACAGCACGCTGATCTGAATCATCAGCCCGAACTTCATCACGTAGCTGAACAGCGACAGCCAGCCAAGCGTCTTCAGCAGCAGCGTTACGCTGTTAACCGGCGAGGGCACCGAGGCATAGAGCACGCAGCTGATGGCGGCCAGGGTCAGCGCGGCGGCACCGGCATCCCACTGGGTGGCGATCCAGAAACCGCAGCCGGAGAGGATAGTGCAGAAGGTTCTTAGCGCTGCCCAGCTGGCCTCCGCGCTGTCTGCCCGTCTTGCCAGCCCCGGCAGTGTGGGAGGCGAAAGCCGGCTGTGGCCGTCAGCCCGTTCAAATTGCCGCAGCCAGCGTGAGGTATCCAGCCAGAGCCAGCAGAAATAGCGCAGGCGGCTGTGAAAGGCCTGTAAGCGGTAGTCAGCTTGCGTGGGCGAGATACTCTGCAGGATCTGCGCAAGGCGATATTTACTGGCATCGGGACGGGCAAGCTCCGCCAGCAACTGATGCTGCGCGCTGAACAGCGCGGCGGGCGGATCGGGCCAGTTGACCAGCATCCGGCGCAGGCTGGAGATCACGCTGGTCAGCCGCAGCTGCTGATGCAATACGTAGTTGAGGACGTTATTCTGCCGTCGGAACCGGTAGTGGCTCCAGAACGCCTGAATGCGCAGCAGATTGAGGGTCAGGATCTGACCGATGACATTCTCGTGCGCCCGGTGCAGCGTTTCGGTGGTTTCCCGCTGCAGCAGCAGGCTGGCATGCTCCAGTAGCTTCGCATGCATCTGATGCAGCGAGCGGGTCAGCGCATCACCATCAGAGGTGCTGGGCAGGATCATCATCATCAGCCCGCCGCACAAAATGCCGGAAATCACCTCGCAGACGCGCGCCTGGGTGGTGACCCAGATCTGCGCGGTGTCGCTGGCATTGACCGTGGTAAAGGCGATAATCGCCGCAGAATAACCGGCCAGCGAGAAAGCATAAGCGACGTTATTCTGGTAGTGGCTGGCAACCCAGGTGCAGAGCGCCAGCCAGCTGGCGATGCTGAGGCTGAACAGCCAGGGATCGTTCAGCGTGTGCCCGGCGATCAGCAGTGCCGCTGCAGCTCCCAGCAGGCTGCCGCCGATGCGGCCAAGACTTTTGCTGATGACGCCGCCAACGGTGGGAAAACTGACCACTGCCGCTGAGGTCATCGCCCAGTAGGGCTGGTCGAGGTTTAGCGCATAGGCCACGCTCAGCGCCAGGCACATGGCGGTGGCGTTGCGCAGCGCATAACGCCACTGGGCCAGGTTCGCCTGTACCCAGGGAAGCTGCCGCCATGTGAGTCCGTTCAGCCGCATCAGCGCGTCAGTCGCCGATTGCAATACTGCAGGTGGTGCCGGCCACCAGCGTGACGTCTGCCGGCACGGCCGTGAGACGGATGCGCACCGGCACCCGCTGCGCCAGCCGCACCCACGGCACCGTCGGCTCCACGTCCGGCACCAGGCTGCTGCTGCTCTCTTCACTCTGATCATAAATCGCGCGGCCGATACTCTCAACCTGGCCCGTCAGCAGACGATCGTCGCTGTAGAGACGGAGGGTGGCCTTATCACCGGCATGGATATGGCGCAGTTTGGTCTCTTCAAAGTAGCCCACCACGTAGAAAGAGTGGCTGTCCACCAGCGCGAACAGCGGCGTGCCGCTGGCGGCATAGTCGCCGACCCGGCTGGTCAGGCGGGTTATCCAGCCGTCTGCCGGTGCTGCCAGCTGCGTCTGCGACAGTTGCCACTGCGCCTGCGCCAGCTGGGCCGCGGCGGATTTCACTGCGGCGGCGCTGCTGCGCATGGTCAGATTCGCTATGTCCAGATCCTCCGCTGAGATGGCGCTGCCCGGCAGGCGCTGGCGGCGGGCAGCTTCGTGTTGCGCCTTGATATTATCGGCCTGCGCTTTCGCCAGCAGTGACTGCGCGTTGTCCCGGGCAATCTGATACGGCGTATCATCGAGCGTCAGCAGCGGCGCACCTTTACGCACAAACTGGTTATCGCTGACATGGAGAGCGGTGATGCGTCCGCCCACCTGCGGCGCAATACCGACGATCTCCACGCGGATTTTGCCGTCCCGCGTCCAGGGTGAATGCATGTAGTAGTTCCACAACCACCAGCTCGCGCACAGCGCGGCGGCGAAGAACAGTAGCGTCGAAAAGTATTTCAGTGAGCCGAGTTTCATCTTGTCATCCGATATTCAGCAGCAGCCACTGGGCGGCGCTGACGCAGAGAATAAACAGCGAGAGGTCAAGCAGAGTGGGGTGCCAGATCTCCCCGGAGTAGATCCAGTCACGCAGCAACGGGTGTACCAATAGCCAGAAGAAAAAGCCCAGTAGCACCGCCCTGAACAGCGGGGGGAAGTAGAGTGAAGCGCCAAAAACCAGATCGCTAAGGGGGAAAACTGTTGTCGTAAACGCTGTGAACACCGCATAAATCCTTTTCAACTGTCACCGTAATCCCGCGCTACTCTGAACTAACCCGACCAGGGATAGATTTGTAATTTGTGCGGTAAACTCGCAGAATAGACTAAAATGAGGCTTGAAAGCTAGCAAGCTAATTATAAGGAGTTGAAATTGGATACGCCATTAGGAACTGATTTGTCACGACTGGTGCGCATCTGGCGCGCGCTGATCGACCAGAGATTAAAGCCGCTTGAGCTGACGCAAACCCACTGGGTGACCCTGCACAACATTCATCAACTGCCGCCCGAGCAGTCGCAAATTCAGCTGGCCAAAGCTATCGGCATTGAGCAGCCTTCGCTGGTGCGTACCCTCGACCAGTTAGAAGAGAAGGGGCTGATTACCCGCACCACCTGCGCCAACGACCGCCGCGCCAAACGTATTCGTTTGACCCAGACGGCAGAGCCGATTATCAATCAGGTTGAGAGCGTGATTGAGGCCACCCGCGACGACATCCTGTCCGGCATATCGCAGCAGGAGATTGAAAAAATGGTGACGCTGATTGCCCGGCTGGAAAAAAACATCGTCGACCTGCAGCGCCGGGACGACTAAAAAAAACCGGCTTCCGCCGGTTTTTTCTTATCCTTAACGCGAAGCGGGAGCTTAACGCGGCGAGACGGTGATCTGGCTGCCGTTAGAGGCCATCGCCACACGCTGACCGACCGCATAGCGGCTGGCGGCCTGCTTCTGCACCACCATAATGGTGTTGCCGTCGTCTTTACGAATTTCCAGCTCTACGCCCTGGCTCTTGTTCATCGAACCCTGCACGCCCTGGCCCGCAACGCCACCGGCTACCGCGCCCGCAGCGGTAGCCAGGCTGCGGCCGGTGCCGCCGCCAATGGTGTTACCGAGGAAACCACCCAGCACCGCACCGCCGATAGCGCCAATCACATTGTTCTCTTCACCGCCCTGAATCTGCACCGGACGGACGGAAACCAGGGTACCGTAGCTGACGCTCTGGACCTGTTTGGCTTCAGAGGCGCTGTACACATCACCCGACAGCGTGTCGTTATTCGCACAGCCAGCCAGCGTCATCCCGGCAACTGCCACGATCAAAAAACGCTTCATCATTGTAAAACTCCTATGTGTTGCAGATGCTGCAAACGGTCAGGTCAGGCAGCGGAAGATAGCTTTATTATATGTTACAAGCCGGATGTTTCTCACTATCAGAATTGAAAAACAGCGAAGAAACTCTAGCCTGCGGCGGTTAAACGCCAAATCAATCGTTGCCATTATTGTGACCGGCGCGTATTTATTCGGTATAACTCCAAAAATACATTAGTAAGTCATGGAATTGGATGCAGTTTTTTGTCACGCTGGCGGTAAGACTTATTGGCCTCATGATCGGGTAAGGTGACGGTATGAAATCAGGACGTTATATCGGGGTGATGTCAGGCACCAGCCTGGACGGGGTGGACGTGGTGCTGGCGGCGATTGACCCGCAGATGGTGGCGCAGCAGGCCAGCTACTGCCATCCGATTCCGCTGGCGCTGCGCCAGCAAATCCTGGCGATCTCCCAGGGACAGATGCTGACGCTCTCGCAGCTTGGCCAGCTGGACACCCGGCTGGGGCAGCTGTTTGCCGAGGCGGTGCTGGCGCTGATGAAGCAGCAGCGGCTGACGGCGGAGGATATCACCGCCATCGGCTGCCACGGGCAAACCGTCTGGCACGAGCCGCAGGGCGACGCCCCGAATACGCTGCAGATCGGTGACAATAACCAGATTGCGGCGGCGACCGGCATTACCGTAGTCGGTGACTTCCGCCGTCGCGATATGGCGCTGGGCGGCCAGGGCGCGCCGCTGGTGCCGGCCTTCCACCATGCGATCCTGATGCACCCGGACGAACGGCGGATGGTGCTGAACATTGGCGGCATCGCTAACCTGTCCCTGCTGCTTCCTGACCAGCCGCTGCGCGGGTTTGACACCGGGCCGGGCAACATGTTGATGGACGCCTGGATCTGGCAGCAGCAGCAGCAGCCCTACGATCGGGACGGGCAGTGGGGCCGCGGCGGGCAGGTGGTGCAGCCGCTGTTGCAGCAGATGCTTCGCGACCCCTATTTTGCCCTGCGCGCGCCGAAAAGCACCGGCCGTGAATACTTTAATGCCGGCTGGCTGGAGCAGCAGCTGGCGGCGTTTCCCGGCGTGGCGGCGCAGGATGTGCAGGCCACGCTGGTGGAACTGACCGCGGCCTCCATCGCCGACCAGGTGCTGCTCAGCGGCGGCTGCGATCGGCTGCTGGTGTGCGGCGGTGGAGCACGCAATCCGCTGCTGATGTCGCGGCTGGCGGCGCGGCTGACCGGCACCGAGGTCAATACCACCGACCAGGCCGGCATCAGCGGTGATGACATGGAAGCGCTGGCCTTTGCATGGCTGGCGTGGCGCACGCTGAGCGGCTTACCGGGTAATCTGCCGTCGGTGACCGGGGCGCGCGAAGCCAGCATCATCGGAGCCATTTTCCCGGCGAATTCTCCAATCCGCTGATTGCAATCGGCCGACGGGACGTTTTACCCTGCCGGGTGAACCTAACGTAACCAGGAGAAGACGATGAAGAACGGAATGATGGTGGCGGCGCTGTTGACCCTGTCCGGCTGCAGCTATTTTCAACACGGCGAATCCCAGCCGGTGAAAACCCTGCATTACACCTGCGGTACGCTGCCGCTCACCGTGAAGCTCGACCGCGCGCGCGAAGAGGTTAACCTGATCCTCGACGGCAACCCGCTGACTCTGAAACAGCAGGTGGCCGCGTCCGGCACCCGCTACAGCGACGGCCACTATGTTTTCTGGTCGAAAGGCGACACCGCCTTCGTTGAGCGCAACGATAAAATTATCATCGACGACTGTCGGCTGCAGCCCGGCAGTTAATTGCTAACCCCGGGGCCGCGTGCCCCGCCAGTACAGAAGCCTGAACCATGAGTGACAGTGATCATCTGCAACAGATTGCCCATTTACGTCGCGAATACACCCGTGGCGGACTGCGCCGTAACGATCTCCCGGCCGACCCGCTGGCCCTGTTCGAACAGTGGTTTCAGCAGGCGGTAGACGCGCAGCTGCCGGACCCGTCGGCCATGAGCGTGGCGACGGTGGATGAGCAGGGGCAGCCGTATCAGCGCATCGTGCTGCTCAAGCACTTTGACCAGCAGGGCATGGTCTTCTACACCAACCTCGGCAGCCGCAAGGCGCAGCATCTGGAGAAAAATCCCCGCATCAGCCTGCTGTTCCCCTGGCATATGCTGGAGCGTCAGGTGATGGTGCTGGGCAGCGTTGAGCGCCTGTCGATGCTGGAAGTGGTGAAGTACTTCCACAGCCGCCCGCGTGACAGCCAGTTGGGGGCCTGGGTATCGAAGCAGTCGAGCCGCATCTCCGCCCGCGGCGTGCTGGAGGCTAAATTCCTTGAAATTAAGCAAAAATTCCAGCAGGGCGAGGTGCCATTGCCGAGCTTCTGGGGTGGCTACCGCATCAAAATTGACTCGATGGAGTTCTGGCAGGGCGGTTCTCACCGTTTACATGACCGCTTTTTCTACCAGCGCAGTGGCGAGTCGTGGCAAATTGACCGCCTTGCACCCTGAAAACGCGAAATAATGCCGTTAAGCGCTGGATCGCAATCTCCCAGCGCCTTATTCTATAACCCTATTTTTTCTCTCCGCGCAGAGCGGAAAGCTGTGTACCAGCTTAGGTGCAGACTTTTTTTATATGGAGTCTTAGATGGCCAGCAGTAACCTGATCAAACAATTGCAAGAGCGGGGCCTTGTCGCCCAGGTAACGGACGAGGAAGCGTTAGCAGAGCGACTGGCGCAGGGGCCAATTGCTCTCTATTGCGGCTTCGACCCGACCGCCGACAGCTTGCATTTGGGGCATCTGGTGCCTTTGCTTTGCCTGAAGCGCTTCCAGGACGCCGGCCACACGCCGGTGGCACTGGTTGGCGGAGCCACCGGCCTGATCGGTGACCCGAGCTTCAAAGCCGCTGAGCGTAAGCTGAACACCGCCGATACGGTTAACGAGTGGGTGGAGAAGATTCGCCAGCAGGTTGCACCCTTCCTGAACTTCAACGACCAGAAAAACAGCGCTATCGCGGCCAACAACTATGACTGGTTTGGCGGCATGAGCGTGCTGACCTTCCTGCGCGATATCGGTAAGCACTTCTCTGTTAACCAGATGATTAACAAAGAAGCGGTCAAGCAGCGCCTGAACCGTGATGACCAGGGGATCTCGTTTACTGAATTCTCCTACAACCTGCTGCAGGGCTATGACTTTGCCTGCCTGAACGAGCGCCACAACGTGGTGCTGCAGATCGGCGGTTCCGACCAGTGGGGCAACATCACCTCCGGTATCGACCTGACCCGTCGCCTGCATCAGAACCAGGTGTTTGGCCTGACCGTTCCGTTGATCACCAAGTCAGACGGCACCAAATTTGGTAAAACCGAAGGCGGCGCGGTATGGCTGGATGCGAAGAAAACCAGCCCGTACAAGTTCTACCAGTTCTGGATCAACACCGCCGACGCTGACGTCTACCGCTTCCTGAAATTCTTCACCTTTATGAGCATTGAAGAGATCAATGCGCTGGAAGAGGAAGACAAAAACAGCGGCAAGGCCCCGCGTGCGCAGTACGTGCTGGCCGAGCTGGTTACCCGTCTGGTGCACGGCGACGCCGGCCTGACCGCCGCACAGCGTATCACCCAGAGCCTGTTTGCCGGCAGCGTGGCGGAACTGAACGAACAGGATCTTGCGCAGCTGGCGCAGGACGGCATGCCGAGCGTGACGCTGGAAGCCGGTCAGGATCTGCAGCAGGCGCTGGTTGACGCCGATCTGGCGCCATCACGTGGCCAGGCGCGTAAGTTGATCGACGCCAAATCGGTCAGCATCAACGGTGAACTGCAGACCAACAGCGAATACGGTTTCAGCGACGCCGACCGCCTGTTTGGCCAGTACACGGTGCTGCGCCGCGGTAAAAAGAACTACAGCTTAGTCTGCTGGAAATAAAAACAGTGTGGGCGAGCCCGCCTCGCCCTCTGAAGCCGGTTCGCCCGGCTTTTTTTATTGGCAAGAAAGGTCGTGATGATGAAAAATATTCTCTCCATCCAGTCGCACACCGTGTTTGGTCACGCGGGCAACAGCGCCTCTGAATTTCCGATGCGCCGCATGGGCGCAAACGTTTGGCCGCTGAACACCGTGCAGTTTTCCAACCACACCCAGTACGGGCACTGGACCGGATCGGTAATGCCGGCCAGCCATCTGACCGATATCGCCCGCGGTATCGGCGACATTGACCGCCTGAAAACCTGCAACGCGGTACTCAGCGGTTACCTCGGCTCGGCCGAACAGGGTGAAGCGATCCTGGAGATCGTCAGGATGGTCAAGGCGGCCAACCCGGATGCATGGTACTTCTGCGATCCGGTTATGGGCCACCCGGAGAAGGGCTGCATCGTGGCGCCGGGGGTGGCGGAGTTTCACGCCAACGCCTCGCTGCCGGCCAGCGACATTATTGCGCCAAACCTGCTGGAGCTGGAGATGCTCAGCGGCCACGAGGTGGCTGACCCGGAACAGGCGGTGGCCGTCTGCCGCGAGCTGATCGCCAAAGGGCCGAAAGTGGTGCTGGTGAAACACCTGGCGCGCGCGGGCTACCGAAGCGATCGCTTTGAGATGCTGCTGGTGACCAAAGATGAAGCCTGGCATATCAGCCGGCCGCTGATCGACTTTGGCGTGCGTCAGCCGGTCGGCGTTGGCGATCTGACCAGCGGCCTGCTGCTGGTGGATCTGCTGCACGGCCTGTCGCTACAGCAGGCGCTGGAGCACGTGACCGCTGCGGTGTATGAAGTGATGCTGAAAACCCATCAGATGGGTGAGTATGAGCTGCAGCTGGTGGCAGCTCAGCAGGCGATTGCCGAGCCGCAGCAGCATTTCGCCGCGGTGAAGCTGTAATTAAAGCAGGGCAGAGCAGCGTGGCTCTGCCCGATGCAGTGCTTAACTACGCGCAGTTAACGGCAGCCTGACTCAACGATAGCCAGCCGTGAAGATAACAGCCACCTTTTTCAACGACAGCCAGCCGCGAAGATTACAGCCATCTGATTCAACGGTGTCACTTCACACCAGCAACCGCTAATCAACGGCTGCCGTTCCGCCTGGCTATCTGCAGCCGATCCGCACGTTATTCATCCGGGCCCGGCTTTCGTCACTCAGTTCAGGCCTTCCGCCTTCAGTGCCGCCATGACCGCCGGGCGCGCCGCCACCCGTTCAAACCAGGCGTTTAACGCATCCAGACCGCTCAAATCCAGTTTTACCGCCTGCGCCCAGCGGGTGACGGTAAACAGATAGGCGTCGGCGACGGTAAAGCGCAGCCCCATCAGCCACTGTTTCTCATTCAGTTCGTTATTGACATAGCTGAACTTTTGCAGCAACTGCTGGCGGCTAAGGGTTTTATACTCTTCCGGCGTGGTTGGGCGGAACAGCGGGCTGAACCCTTTATGCAGTTCGGTGGCGATATAGTTCAGCCACTCCAGCGTATGGTAACGCGTCAGGCTACCGGCCGGGGCCAGCAGCTGGCGGTCGCTTTTCAGATCGGCCAGATACTGCACGATGGCCACGCCTTCTGTCAGCAGAGAACCATCATTCAGCAGCAGAGCGGGCACCTGGCCTTTAGGGTTGATGCGCAGGTAATCTTCACCCTGTTCGGTCTTTTTAGTCTGTAAATCAACGTTGACCAGCGAGAAATCGAGGCCGGTTTCGCGCAGGATAATATGAGGGGACAGCGAACAGGCGCCGGGCTTACAGAACAGCTTCATTGCGTTCTCCTGAGATGAGGGGACGTAAACTGTTTTTATCTTACTGCGGCGGGGGGAAAATGTCAGCGTGGGGCGAGGGTCAGATCGCGGTTTATCGTAAAAAGGGTGAGCCTCAGCGGCCCACCCTGTGGTTTACAGCGCTTACTGACCCTGGGTCATACGGTTCAGCTTAGGAGCGGTTAACAGCATCAGGACCGCAATCGCGCCGGTCACGATACCGATCTTCAGGAACACGTCGCCGTAGGTGTGCAGAGACAGCAGGGGATCGGTGATATCTTCCGGCACCGCCATCAGGCTGGCGACCTTACCGGCCACCATCGCCGCGCCGGCGGTGGTCAGGAACCATGAACCCATGATAAAGCCCATCAGACGCTGTGGCACCAGCTGCGCTACCATCGCCAGGCCGAGGCCGGAGATCATCAGTTCGCCGATGCTCTGCAGGCCGTAGCTGAGGATCAGCCAGTTTACCGACACGATGCCCTGCTGGCTGGCGAAGCTGGCCCCCAGCGGCAGCACCAGGAAGGCGGCCGAACACAGCACCATCCCGACGGCAAACTTATGTGGCATCGGCAGGCGGTCGCCCATTTTGTTGTACAGTGCGGCGAGGAGCGGGCTGAAGATCATAATCCAGAACGGGTTAAGCGCCTGGAACTGCTCCGGCTGGAAGGTGATGCCGAGAATGCTGTGCTCGACGTTGCGGATGGCGAAGAAGTTCAGCGAGGTCGGCATCTGCATATACAGCACAAAGAACACGATCGCTTCCAGCATCAGCAGGAAGGCGACAATCATCTTACGCCGCGCCGCGCCCTTCAGCGCCAGGCCCTCTTTGAAGAACACCAGCACGATACCGGCGGCGATCAGTGCCAGCACCATGCGGGCGATGCCCTGATTGTGCAGCAGCCAGGAGGCCAGCACGATCAGCACCACCACGCCGGCCAGGGTAGCGATCAGTTTGCCAACGTTAAGCGGCGCAAAATCGGGTTTAGAGCCGTAGGCGCTGACCGCTTTACGGAACAGCATAAAGTTCAGCAGGGTGATCAGCATGCCGACGAAGGAGAGCGAGAACGCCACGCTCCAGCCATATTTCGCCGCCAGCCACGGTGTCGCCAGCATCGAGAAAAATGAACCGATGTTGATCGACATGTAGTACATGGTGAACGCACCATCCAGCCGCGGGTCGTCTTTCTCATAGCAGGTGGAGAGCAGGGCAGAGGGGTTGGCTTTAAACAGTCCGTTACCGACGGCGATGGTTGCCATACCGAAATAGACCAGCGCCAGATTATGGCCCGACCAGGCGATTAAGCCGTAGCCCAGCGCCAGCACCAGCGTACCCAGCACGATCACACGCTTGGTACCCAGAACCTTATCACCCAGCCAGCCGCCGATGGCGACCATACCGTACACCAGCGCGCTGAAGGAGGAGAACAGCACCACGGAATCGGCTTCGGACATCCCCAGCATTTTAACCAGGTAGACCGCCATGATCCCTTGCAGACCGTAGTAGCCAAAACGTTCCCAAAGCTCGATGGTGAAGATCAGATAAAACGCTTTCGGTTGCTTAAAAGCATTGAGGCTTGGCGCCTCGGGTTGTTTGTTTGCAGTTGACACTCGTACCTCTGAAAGTCATACCCTGTTTTGTGGCAGGAATTAAGTCAGCATAACGCGCCGGGCACGTTCACCTTTTTGTTATTGGATGTGAAAAACGCTGAACAATTTCGCTTATCGAGTGGCATCAGGCAAGCTTTTTTTCTGTGCGTAATAAGTCGTTACACAAGGGGTTTATCTGGTCATTTTAGCAACGCAATAGATTTTAATGCTTTTTGGGTGTGGTTAAGGAGTTTTAACGACGCAGGTTAGCGTAGATTTTCGCCCGCGGGCAGTCGGGTCTGCTGCAGGCTGCTTGCCAGATTTAAATATTATAAATGAGATGTTTATCAGGTTTATATCTGGAAAAAATGGCGTTATGCCGCTGTACGGTGTTGTCAGAATCTTGCTTAACGGTGGGTTATCTTAGTGACGGGTAGCGTGTCATTTTTATCACATCAACCTGTGATAATACTCCCGAAGAAAGAAGTTTATGCTGAGTTAAGCGCGTTTTTACCGATTATTAACTTATATTCAGGGCTGTTTTTCACTGTTTTTAAGGCGATGTTATGAGAGCAGGGCTTATCACCCGTCTTTAACCGGTCTTACCTACGATTCAGGTTAACGGAGGAGATCGCGAAAAGACTCCCTGACTCCCTTGCACTCTGAACAATCCTTGTCTTTTCTTAGCGCATCAGATCTGCATCTGGATTTTTATTGATTGAACGTTCAATATAAAAAAGTTATCCTTGTTCTCATTCACTGGCTACAATTGATAAAGCGATGCCAAAAGTTGGAATGAAAGCGATTCGTCAGGCGCAGTTGATTACCGCCACCCTGACCGTGATTGACCGGGTTGGGCTGGCGGATGCCAGCCTGGCGCTGATTGCCCGCGAGGCGGGCGTCTCCACCGGGATTGTCAGCCACTATTTTGGCGACAAGAGCGGCCTGCTGGACGCCTGTATGCGCCAGATTCTGGCCGACCTCTACCAGGCGTTGGAGCGCCACCGGCAGCAGGCAGAACCGGACGCCGAGGCGCGCATCAGGGCGATTATCGACGGCAACTTCGATATCACCCAGATTACCGTACCGGTGCTGAAAACCTGGCTGGTATTCTGGGCCGACAGCCTGCACCAGCCCGAACTGCGCCGTTTACAGCGGGTAAACGATCGGCGTCTGCATTCCAACCTGACCGCGCAGTTTCGTCGGGTGCTGCCCAGAGAGCAGGCCCGCGCCGCCGGGGCCAGCCTGGCCGCGGTGATCGACGGCGTCTGGCTGCGCATGACGCTGGCATCTCAGCCGATGGAGCAGGGGCTGCAGCAGGCCCGCCTGCTTTGCTACCAAAATCTTGCGCTGTGGCTGAACAGCGCGCCCACCCACTGAAGGAGGCAACATGGCCGATTTACAACGCCGTGGTTTATACATCAACGGACAGGAAGTTGCAGGGACGGGTGACATCTTCACCACCGTCAATCCCGCCAACGGCGAGGTTCTGGCGGAAATCACCGGCGCCAGCCAGCAGGATATCGATGCGGCTGTTGCCTCTGCGCAGGCCGGCCAGCGCATCTGGCGCGGCTACACGCCGGTTGAGCGCAGCCGGGTACTGTTAAAAGCGGTGGCTATTCTGCGTGAGCGCAATCAGCAGCTGGCCGAGCTGGAAACCGCCGATACCGGCAAACCGATTAGCGAAACGGCGGCGGTGGACATCGTTACCGGTGCCGACGTCCTGGAGTATTACGCCGGGCTGGCGACGGCGGTTGAGGGGCAATCCATTCCCCTGCGCGACAGCGCGCTGGTCTATACCCGCCGCGAACCGCTGGGCGTCTGTGCCGGTATCGGCGCGTGGAACTACCCGATCCAGATCGCCCTGTGGAAAAGCGCCCCGGCGCTGGCCACCGGTAACGCGATGGTGTTCAAGCCAAGCGAAGTGACGCCGCTGAGCGTGCTCGAGCTGGCGCGCATCTTCACCGAAGCCGGCCTGCCTGATGGCGTGTTTAACGTGGTGCAGGGTGCCGGTAGCGTGGGTCAGGGGCTGAGCCAGCACCCGCGGATCGCCAAGGTCTCCTTTACCGGTGAAGTGAACACCGGCAAGCGGGTGATGGCTGACGCCGCGCTGGCTAACCTGAAGTCGGTGACCATGGAGCTCGGTGGCAAATCACCGCTGATCGTGTTTGACGATGCCGAACTGGAACGGGCGGTCGACGGCGCAATGATGGCGAACTTCTACAGCAGCGGCCAGGTCTGTACCAACGGCACCCGCGTCTTCGTGCAGCGCTCGCTGCTGCCGGCCTTTGAAAAACGCCTGGCGGAGAAAATGGCCGGCATCCACTGCGGCGACCCGCGCGATCCGGCGGTGAACTTTGGTCCGCTGGTCAGCGAAACCCACTGCCGCAAGGTGGTTTCCTACCTTGAGATCGGCAAACAGGAGGGCGCACGCGTGCTGTCCGGCGGCTCCCGCATCACCGAAGGCCCGCTGGCGAAAGGCTGCTACGTAGAACCGACCGTGTTTACCGACTGCCGTGATGATATGCGCATCGTGCAGGAGGAGATCTTCGGGCCGGTAATGAGCATCCTGGCGTTCGATGACGAAGAAGAAGTCATTCAACGCGCGAACAACACCGAATATGGCCTGGCGGCCGGCGTGTTTACCCAGTCTCTGAACCGTGCGCACCGGGTTATTCATCAGCTTGAAGCCGGTATCTGCTGGGTGAACAGCTGGGGTGAATCGCCGGCTCCGATGCCGGTCGGTGGCTATAAGCAGTCCGGTATTGGCCGTGAAAATGGCCTCGAGACGCTGCACCACTATACGCGAACCAAATCGGTTCTGATCGAGATGGGCGACTATCCATCCGCATTCTGATTTTCTGCCGCGGCGCTTGCGCCGCGGAACATTCCAGGAGGAATCATGCAGACATTCGACTATATCATTATTGGTGCCGGCTCCGCAGGGAACGTGCTGGCAACGCGGCTGACCGAGGATGCTGACGTATCGGTACTGTTACTGGAAGCCGGCGGTAAAGATCACCGCTGGGACTTCCGTACCCAGATGCCAGCCGCTTTGGCTTACCCGTTGCAGGGTAAACGCTACAACTGGGCCTTTGAAACCGATCCGGAACCACATATGGATAACCGCCGTATGGAGTGCGGCCGCGGTAAAGGGCTGGGCGGTTCGTCGCTGATTAACGGCATGTGCTACATCCGCGGTAACGCGATGGACTACGATAACTGGGCGAA
Organism: Erwinia sp. Leaf53; assembly: GCF_001422605.1. Taxonomy (NCBI): domain Bacteria; kingdom Pseudomonadati; phylum Pseudomonadota; class Gammaproteobacteria; order Enterobacterales; family Erwiniaceae; genus Erwinia; species Erwinia sp. Leaf53. Next base: position 176,452 of record NZ_LMLK01000026.1, on the reverse strand, counting down.
AAAGCCCGGTCTTGAAAACTGGTCCTACCTTAACTGCCTGCCGTACTTCCGCCGCGCGGAGAAGCGCGATATCGGCGCTAACGACTGGCACGGCGGCGAGGGTTACCTCAGCGTAACCACGCCGAAAAGCGGCAACAATCCGCTGTATCGCGCCTTTATCGATGCAGCGAAGCAGGCCGGGCATGCGGAAACAGACGACCTTAATGGCTACCGTCAGGACGGCTTCGGCCCGATGGACCGCACCGTAACGCCAAAAGGCCGTCGCTCCAGCACCGCGCGCGGCTACCTCGACGTGGCGAAACAGCGCAGCAACCTGACCATCGTTACCCAGGCGCAGACCGACCGCATCCTGTTCGAAGGTAAAACCGCAACCGGCGTCTGCTGGTGGCGTCACGGCAAACAGGAACAGGCTCAGGCAAAACGTGAAGTGCTGCTGTGCGCCGGGGCGATTAACTCACCGCAGATCCTGCAGCGCTCCGGCGTTGGCCCGGAAGAGTGGCTGCGCGAGCTGGATATTGACGTGGTCCACGCGCTGCCGGGCGTCGGGCGCAACCTGCAGGATCACCTGGAAGTCTATATGCAGTACGGCTGTAAACAGCCGGTCAGCCTCTACCCGGCGCTGCAGTGGTGGAACCAGCCGGCAATCGGCGCCGAGTGGCTGTTCAACGGCACCGGCGTCGGGGCCAGCAACCAGTTTGAAGCCGGTGGTTTTATCCGCAGTGACGAGAAGCCGGACTGGCCGGATCTGCAGTACCACTTCCTGCCGGTAGCGATCAACTACAACGGCAGCAGCCCGGTAAAACAGCACGGTTTCCAGGCTCACGTCGGCCCGATGCGCTCGATGAGTCGCGGACGTATCAAGCTGACCTCGAAACATCCCTACGCCGCGCCGTCAATCTTCTTCAACTATATGTCTGAAGAGCGCGACTGGGTGGAGTTCCGTAACGCGGTGCGCCTGACGCGGGAAATTATGCGGCAGCCCGCGCTGGCCGCCTACTGTGGTGAAGAACTGCAGCCGGGCAGCCAGGTGCAGAGCGACGAGCAGATCGACGCCTTTATCCGCGAACATGCGGAAACCGCCTACCATCCGTGCGGCAGCTGCGCGATGGGCAACGACGAGATGTCGGTGGTGGACAGCGAAGGGCGGGTGCACGGCATGCAGAACCTGCGCGTGGTCGATGCGTCGATTATGCCGCAGATCGTCACCGGCAACCTCAACGCGCCAACGGTGATGATTGCCGAGAAGATCTCCGACGCCATTCGCGGCAAAGCGCCGCTGCCGCTCTCCACGGCGGACTACTATCAGCTGACGCGTTAACGGCTACTGCTAACGGCGGGGAAGGAGCCCCGCCGTTAGCGATCCTATTTATATCCTCCTTCCACATACCCTGGCCCTGTGGCGAAATATCCCCCTTAAACGACAAGAACAGCTGTTATTAAATATCCGGGCTATTTACTTTGCCGCTTATAGGGTAAGTTTCTAAGCTGTTAATTATTTACCACAGAAAAAGAGGTCATGCCTGCTGTAGAGGGATCATTAATTCGCTCTTGCGTGCATCAGGCGGGATGAACAGGTTTAATTTTTTATGAGTATAATTTACTGTTATTTATGCTTTAACTTCATCGCCCTGTACTTTTCCAGCGCCTCTCTGCTGTTGTCTGCCTGCAACCTTAACGGCGACAGGCTGAACTGTTGTAGCAACAGTGAACGGATAATTTCACCGGCATCGGCATCATTTAACGACTGCGGAACCAGCGTGGTATCTTTACTGAGAAATACAAAATGCTGACTCATAACTATCCCCTTATTAACGCGATGAGGGGGATTGTAATTAACGCGCACCGGTTAATATAATGAATAATCGTCTGCCTTTGATAACGGAAAAGAATGGATATCCGACAGTTACAGGCCTTTATCACCCTTGCCGGTACCGGCAGCTACCGCAGCGCCGCTGAGCAGCTGTGCCTGACCCAGCCCGCGCTAACCAAACGCATCCAGGCGCTGGAGCTGTTGTGGGGTGTGACCCTGTTTACCCGTGGTCGCCACGGCGCAACGCTGACCGCTGCGGGGCAGCAGCTGCTGGAAAAAGCGCAGAAGCTGGTAAAAGAGGGGGCGGAACTGCAGCAGCTGGCGGCAGAGGTCGCCAGCGGCAAGGCCGGTCAGCTGGCGATCGGTTTTGGAATATCCGGCATTGCCGATGCGCCGCGCCGGGTAGCGGCGTTTCGCCAGCACTATCCGCAGGTTAGCGTCAGCCTTGAGGATATGTCCTCAGCCGAGCAGGCCATTGCGCTGCTGAACGGATCGCTGCAGCTGGGGTTTATGCGCCTGCCGGTGGAGCCGCCGCTGAGCGGAATGTCGCTACGCTGCGAGACGCTGGCGCTGGCCGTTGCGCGGCCGCAGCGTGAATCGGTGGCGACGGCGTTGGCTGACGGGCCGGACTATCAGGTACTTGAGCGCCTGCCGCTGCTGGCGCTGCATCAGGAACGGGCTCCGGGCCTGAATCAGCAGATCGCCCGTTTTCTGGCGCTGCATCAGCGGCAGCCGCAGGTGCAGCAGTACGCGCGGGATATACAGACGCTGCTGGCGCTGGTGGCCGGCGACAACGGCGTGGCTATCCTGCCGCTAAGTGCGCTCACCGTTGCCTCAGCGGAAGTGGTAATGTTGCCGCTGCATGGCCCCTTCACCCGCTGGGACACCGGCCTGGTGTGGAACCCGCTGCGGCCGGATGCGCTGCGCGATCGCTTTATCGCACTGCTCAGCCAGCCTGCCGTGTAACCCGCACATTATGCAAAGTAATGCCTTTTTTTGTCACCGTGCGATTAACATCGCTTGCCACGGGCTGGGGTTGTGAATAGAGTGAATAAACCCATTTTTACCGGATACAGGCACAATAATAAAATGCACGATCAGCAACTTGCAACCCGCGCCAGCGAACTGAAACCTTCCGCCGTACGTGAACTCCTCAAACACAGCAAACTGCCGGGCGTGATCTCGCTGGGCGGCGGCATTCCGGCACCGGAACTGTTTGACCGTGAAGGGCTGGAGCTGGCGGTCAGCCAGGTGATGAGCGGCAATTTTAACGATGCCTTCCAGTACGGCCTCAGCGAGGGCTATTCGCCGCTGCGCCAGTCGGTCAGCGAACTGTGCCGCCTGCGCGGCGTAAACTGCCCGGCCGAAGAGATCTACATTACCTCCGGCTCGCAGCAGTCGCTGGATATCGTGGCGCGTACCCTGCTGGATCCGGGTGATGTGGTAGTGGTCGAGCGTCCAACCTATCTCGCCGCGCTGCAGGTGTTTCAGCTGGCGCAGGCCAATATTCAGAGCGTTGATACCGACGATGACGGCATGCTGGTTGAACAGCTGGCCGACCTGCTGACCACCACTAAGGTGAAGATGGTCTATCTGGTGCCGACCTTCGGCAACCCGGGCGGCAAAACCCTGAGCGAAGAGCGCCGCGCCCGCGTAGTGGCGCTGGCCAAAGAGCACGGCTTTATCATTATTGAAGATGACCCGTACGGCGAAATTAACTTCACCGAAACCCGCTGGAAAACCCTCTACCAGCACGCGAAGGAGCTGGGCTGCGCGGACCAGGTGATCTACACCTCTACGCTCTCCAAGATCCTCGCCCCGGGCCTGCGTATCGGCTGGCTGGTGATGCCGGAGTGGCTGGCGGGCAAGGCGATTATCGTCAAGCAGGCTACCGATCTTCACAGCAACTCGATGACGCAGATCGTCACCGCGCAGTACCTGGCGCTGAACCGCCTGCCGCAGCAGATCGCGCTGATGCGCGACTTCTACCACAAGAAAGGGGAGATTCTGGCTAACGCGCTGCGCGAGAAACTGGGCGACCACATTGAGTTCAGCCAGCCAAAAGGCGGCATGTTCCTGTGGGCGCGCTTCCGTTACGAATTCGACACCACCGCCTGGCTGAGCAAAACGCTGGCCAACGGCGTGGTCTACGTACCGGGCGAAGCCTTCTACAACGACGCCCCGGATAAACGCACCCTGCGTCTCTCCTACTCAACGGTATCCGACGCCGATCTGGTCACCGCGGTAGAACGCCTGGCTAAATCGCTGTAAGTCGTTGAGCGCTGCGGCGGCACAATAAAAAACGGGCAGGGGGATTAACCCTGCCCGTTTTTTTTCGTTAAAAGCGGCAAGCTCTGTTAACGAGGATATGCGCTGTAAGACAGTAAGACAGTAAGACAGTAAGACAGTAAGACAGTAAGACAGTAAGACAGTAAGCCTGTTACGTAAGCCAGCAGAGCAGACGTCCGCCAGGTTACGCGCCGATCTCCACCTTCTCAGGAAACTCGCACAGGTCCTCAATCAGGCAGGAGCCGCAGCGCGGCTTGCGCGCCACGCAGGTGTAGCGGCCGTGCAGGATCAGCCAGTGATGGCAGTCGACCTTAAAGGCTGCCGGTACCACCTTCAGCAGCTTCTGCTCCACCTCGTCGACATTTTTCCCCGGCGCAAAGCGGGTGCGGTTACAGACGCGGAAAATATGCGTATCCACCGCAATCGTCGGCCAGCCAAAGGCGGTGTTCAGCACCACGTTAGCGGTCTTGCGGCCGACGCCCGGCAGCGCTTCCAGCGCTTCGCGGTTCTCCGGCACCTCGCCGCCGTGCAGCTCCAGCAGCATGCGGCAGGTCTTAATCATGTTCTCGGCCTTGCCGTTAAACAGCCCGATGGTTTTGATGTACTCCTTTACGCCGTCCACGCCGAGCGCAAGGATCGCCGCCGGCGTGTTGGCTACCGGGTAGAGCTTCGCCGTCGCTTTATTCACGCTGACGTCGGTGGCCTGCGCCGACAGCAGCACCGAGATCAGCAGTTCGAACGGCGTGGTGAACGCCAGCTCGGTGGTCGGGTGCGGGTTATCGTCGCGCAACCGTACCAGGATCTGTTCGCGTTTCTCTTTATTCACAGCGCCTCCGGCTTGCCATCCGGCAGCGCGCGGGCCTCGCGCTCCGCCTTCAGCGCCGCCCGCTGCTTCATTTTATTGTCGATCAGGTATTTGGCGGCCAGCAGCATGCCGAGGCCGATAAACGCCCCCGGGGGCAGCATTGCCAGCAGCATCGGTGAGTCGAAGTGCACTACCTCAATGCGCAGCACCCGCGCCCACGGGCCAAGCAGCTGATCGGCACCGTTAAACACCGTGCCGTTGCCGATAATTTCGCGGATTGAACCCAGTACCACCATCACGCTGGTGGCACCCAGGCCAATCGCCGCGCCGTCCAGCGCCGAGAGGGGAATGCTGCTCTTCGAAGCGACCGCCTCAGCGCGGCCCACCACGATACAGTTGGTAACGATCAGCGGGATAAAGATCCCCAGCGACTGATACAGACCGTAAGCGTACGCGTTAATCAGCATCTGCACGCAGCTCACCACCGCAGCGATAATCATCACGTAGATCGGAATACGAATTTCAGCGGGGACCCAGCGGCGCGACATCGAGATGCCGCTGTTGGTCAGGGTCAGCACCAGGGTGGTCGCCAGGCCGAGGCCGAGAGCGTTAGTGGCGGTGGAGGTCACCGCCAGCAGCGGGCACAGCCCGAGCAGCTGCACCAGCGCCGAGTTATTCTTCCACAGCCCGCCGATTAGCAGGGTTTTCGCTTCACTCATTGGAGTCTCCACAGGCGGGCAGCGTGGCCAGCTGCCCCGGTAAGGTTTCAATATACAGCGTGGTGCGTTTCACCGCATTCACAACCGCGCGCGGGGTGATGGTGGCCCCGGTAAACTGATCGAAGGTGCCGCCGTCTTTCTTCACCGCAAAGGTCGCGTCATCCGCGCCTTTCAGCTGACGGCCGTTAAAGCTGTTAATCCAGTCGGATATACGCAGCTCGATTTTATCGCCCAGCCCCGGCGTTTCATGGTGTTCCACCACTCGGGTGCCGTAGACGGTGCCGCTAAAATTGGCCCCGACGATCATCAGAATCGCCCCGGAATAGCCGTCCGGCGCGATGGTTTCAATCGCCACCGCCACCGGCTTATCATCCTTGCGCGCCACGTAAACATGGTGCGGCGCCGCGTTGCCCAGCGCCGGATTGCTCACCACGTAACACTCTTTCTGAATGGCGTTATTGTACAGCTCCGGCGGCACCACCTGGTCCAGCAGCACCTTCTGCTGTAACGCCGTCTGGTGGGCAATGGTCGGTTTGGTCACCGTATTCACCACGGCGGTCATGCCGGTGGTAATGGCGGCAAACACCGCCAGCGTTACGCCGTTTTTACGAATCGCATCCAGCATTTACTTCTCCTTCCGGTGGCCGTAAACGCGCGGCTGGGTGTAATAGTCGATCAGCGGTACGGTGATATTAGCCAGCAGTACGGCAAACGCCACGCCGTCCGGGTAGCCGCCGAAGCTGCGGATCAGCCACACCAGCAGGCCGATCAGCACGCCGTACACCAGCCGCCCCTTATTGGTGGTGGAGGCGGTCACCGGATCGGTAGCGATAAAGAACGCGCCGAGCATGGTCGCGCCGGAGAACAGATGCACCATCGGCGACACCAGGCTTTCCGGTGAAAACAGCCAGCCGAGGGTGGCAAACAGCGCCAGCGAGGCAATAAAACTCACCGGGATATGCCAGCGAATGCTGTTGTTCCACAGCAGGAACAGCCCGCCCAGCAGGAAGCCGACGTTGATCCACTGCCAGCCAAGGCCGGCCAGCACGCCGCCGTAAATCGGCTGCGCCAGCAGCTGTTCAGCGGAGTGGCCCGCGCGCAGCCCGGTTTTGAAATTATCTAACGGCGTGGCCTGGCTGATGCCATCAATGCCGATCTGCAGCTGCTGCATGGTGTGTCCGTCCAGCGTATGGAAACGGAAGATCATACTCAGCGTATCGGCAAAGGTCGGGGTGATCCCCTGCAGCGCGTCCGGCGGCAGCCAGCTGGTCATCTGCACCGGGAAGGAGATCAGCAGCACCACGTAGCCAACCATTGCCGGGTTAAACGGGTTCTGCCCGAGGCCGCCGTATAGCTGCTTGGAGATCACTACCGCGAACAGCGTACCGATCACCACCATCCACCACGGGGCCAGCGACGGAATGCTGATCCCCAGCAGCAGGGCGGTTAGCAGCGCCGAGTTATCCTTCAGCACCGGTCCCAGCGGCAGCTTGCGCAGCCGCAGAATGGCCGCCTCGGCAGCGATGCCAACGGCGGCGGCGATCGCCACCTGAATCAGATTTCCCCAGCCAAAGTACCACCACTGTGCCGCTATTCCCGGCACCGCGGCCAGCAGCACCAGCATCATTATCGTGCCGGTACTGCGGCGGTTGTGGGTATAGGGTGAACTAGCAATTCGAAAAGCCATTTAATCCTCTTGCGTCTCAGGCTGCTGCATCCTGCGCGCTTTCACGCGCGCTATTGCGGCGGCCACCGCAGCTTTACGCGCCGCATCGGCGTCGACGGGCGCAGGGTATTCAGTTTCAGATTCAGGTGCGTCGGCCACCACGGCGGCGGCAGCCTGCGCTGCTTCTGCCGACGCTGCCGCGTTATCAGCGGCCAGCGCCGCCTTCTTCGCTTTAGCACGGGCAACTGCGGCAGCAACGGCGGCCTTGCGGGGATCGGTTTCTGCCACCGGAGCAGCAGGTTCGTCAGCCGGGGCAGCCGTTTCAGGCGCTGCTTTTGGCTCAGCGCTCTCAGCCGCCAGCGCCGCTTTTTTCGCTTTGGCACGGGCGATTGCGGCAGCAACGGCCGCTTTGCGCGGATCGGCTTCTTCTGCCGGGGCAGGAGATTCAGCAGCTGCGTCTGCTTCTGTCTCAGCGCTCTCAGCGGCCTGAGCGGCTTTCTTCGCTTTGGCGCGGGCGATTGCGGCAGCTACAGCCGCTTTGCGCGGGTCGGCTTCAGCCGCCGGAGCAGCAGGTTCGGCAGCCGTGACAGTCGCTTCAGCCGCTGCATCTGCAGCCGGTACCGCGCCCTCAGCTGCCGCGGCCTTCTTCGCCTTAGCACGCGCCAGCGCGGCAGCCACCGCGGCTTTACGCGGATCCTCGATCTGATTGCTGACCGGTACGCTGGCCGCCTGTTGCTCGGCCTGACGCACGCGGGCTTCGGCCAGACGCGCCTCGCGCTGTGCTGACCTTACGGCGCTCTCCTGTTCTGCTGTAGCGGTAACCTGCGGCGCATCGGCGTCGGTGTGTTTCGCCTTCACCCGCGCCAGCGCAGCGTTCAGTTCAGCCGGCGAGCGCTCGGCGGCGCTGCGTTTGGCCTGCTGGTGCTTTGCATCCCGCGCCAGCTTTTCGCGCTCCAGACGCAGCTGACGGGCTTCGAAGCGGGCTTTTGCAAGCGTATTACGTTCGGATTCCAGATCGATCGCCTGAATCTCGGCCTTCTCCTGACGGTAGTACTGCACCAGCGGAATATTACTCGGGCAGACGTAGGCGCAGGCACCGCACTCGATGCAGTCGGCGATATTGTACTCGCGGGCCTTATCGTGATCGCCACCGCGGCTGTACCAGTAGAGCTGCTGCGGCAGCAGCCCCGCCGGGCAGGCGTCGGCGCAGGCGCTGCAGCGGATGCAGCCTTTTTCCGGCTCGCTGTGGCCCATCTCGCTGGCGGAAGGGGCCAGTATACAGTTGGTGATCTTCACCACCGGCACGTGCAGCGCCGGCAGGGTAAAGCCCATCAGCGGGCCGCCCATCACCACCATCTGCTCGTTGCCGGGGATAAAACCGGCCTGCTGCAGCAGATGGCTGACCGGGGTGCCGAGGCGCGCCCAGACGTTAGCCGGGCGCTGCACCGCCTCGCCGGTCAGCGTCACCACGCGCTCGGTCAGCGCTTCGCCGTCGACCACCGCGCGCTTCACCGCAAAGGCGGTGCCGACGTTCTGCATCAGCACGCCGATATCGGTCGAGCGCCCGCCGTGCGGTACTTCCTGACCGGTGAGGATCTTTGTCAGCTGCTTAGCGCCGCCGGACGGGTATTTGGTCGGGATCACCCGAATCTGCAGGTCGGCCGCGTCGCCCAGCGCCCGGCGCAGCGCGGCGATCGCCTCCGCCTTATTATCTTCAATACCGATCAGCACCCGCTCCGCCTGCAGGATATGCGCCAGGATGCGGCTGCCTTCCAGTACTTCGTCGGCGCAGTCCTGCATCAGACGGTCATCGGCGGTGATGTAGGGTTCGCACTCTGCGGCGTTGATAATCAGGGTATTCACGCCGCGCAGGCCGCCGCGCAGCTTGGTGCCGGTCGGGAAGCCGGCCCCGCCCAGCCCGGCAACGCCGGACTGATGAATGCAGGCCACCAGCTCGCTGCGCTCCGCCTGGCGGTAGTCGGCAATCGGGCGTTTTTCAGCCCAGCGGTCTTCACCGTCGGGAGTGATAAAAATGCACATCTCCGCCAGCGCCGACGGGTGCGCGGTCATATGCGGGGCGATTTTCGTTACCGTCCCCGAAGAGGGGGCGTGGATCGGCAACATGCGGCCGTTGCCAAAGGTCAGCGGCTGGCCGCGCAGCACCTTATCGCCGGGGCGCACGGCGATCTCGCCTTCGTTTCCAATATGCTGTTTCAGCGGCAGAATAAACTGCGCGGGCAGCGGCAGCTGGCGCAGCGGCGTGCCGTTAGACTGGGTCTTCATCTCCGGCGGATGAATGCCGCCGTCGAAGTCCCACAGACGATCTTTCTTAAATAATTTGAACAGATTAAACATGGCTTTCTACTGGAATAACCCGGACAGGGATAGCGTGCAGATCCCATTTCCAGTTAGCTGTGGTGGCCGCAACCGGGCGCATCTCGATGCAGTCGGTCGGGCAGGGGGCAACGCAGAGATCGCAGCCGGTGCAGACGTCGCTCAGCACGGTGTGCATCGCGCGGGTGGCACCGACGATGGCGTCCACCGGGCAGGCCTGAATGCACTTGGTACAGCCGATGCAGTTGGCCTCGTCGATCCACGCCACCTTGCGCTCCGGCTCTTTCGCCTGCTCGTCGCCCAGCGGCTGCGGATCGACGTTAAGCAGCGCCGCCAGCTTGAGCATGGTCTGCTCGCCGCCGGGGGCACACTTGTTAATCATCTCACCGTTGTTGCCGACCGCATCCGCATACGGCTTGCAGCCCGGATAGCCGCACTGCCCGCACTGGCTTTGCGGCAGGATGGCGTCAATCTGTTCAACGATCGGGTCTTCTTCCACCTTAAAGCGGCGCGAGGCGTAGCCCAGCAGGCCGCCAAACACCAGGCTCAGGGCGCTCAGTACGACAACAGCAATCCAAATCGCACTCATCAGAACTTCACCAGTCCGGTGAAGCCCATAAAGGCCAGCGCCATCAGGCCGGCGGTCACCAGCGCGATCGACGAGCCCTTAAACGGCGCAGGCACGTCGGCCAGCACCAGCCGTTCACGGATGCCGGCAAACAGCACCATCACCAGCGAGAAGCCGATCGAGGCGCTGAAGCCGTACAGGGCGGCCTGCAGGAAACTGTGGTTAAGGTTAACGCTAAGCAGCGGCACGCCGAGCACCGCGCAGTTGGTGGTGATCAGCGGCAGGAAGATGCCCAGCAGGCGGTATAGGTCCGGACTGGTTTTACGCACCACCATTTCGGTGAACTGCACCACCACGGCGATCACCAGGATATAGGCCATGGTGCGCAGGTAGACGAGGTCGAGCGGCAGCAGGATCAGGTGGTTCACCAGCCAGGCGCAGATCGACGCCAGGGTGATAACAAAGGTGGTGGCCAGCCCCATGCCGATCGCAGTTTCCAGTTTTTTGGAAACACCCATAAAGGGACAGAGGCCGAGAAACTTCACCAGAACGAAGTTATTCACCAGCACTGTGCCAATAAAAAGAAGCAGGTAATCGGTCATAGTTATGCCTGATAAAGAGAGTAAAACCGTCAGCCCTGCACGCACAGGGCGGTGCATATTATCTGATAATGTGGCGCAGGTCACAACTCCCCGCTGACACGGGGGGATCCATAGCGCACTCAGGATTAAATTCTTGACGTTTTTTTCAGCATCAGCGCTCGGTAAACGTCGCTTTCACCCGCTGAGAGCGTCGAAAATAGGGGACCAGCACGCTGGCCGCCAGCAGGGCGATCAGCAGCGTGCGCGTGGCCGCACCGTCGGTCACCGACGAAAAAGCGAACGACTTCAGCGCCAGCAGCACCGTCAGCAGCAGCCAGATAATGTAATGGCGCGGTACCCGCTGTGAACGCTGACAGAACAGCCAGGTAAGCCAGCCGCTGTAGACCAGCATCAGCGCCGAGGTCAGCAGCGAGGCCGCCCACGGAATGAACGCGCCTCCGGCCTGGCTGAACAGCACGTTGCGCAGAGCAGGGTCGAGCAGCGCGCTCAGGTACATGGTCATCACCAGCCCGCTGGTCAGCAGCGTCAGGATCAGCCAGGCCAGCGGGGCCAGCAGCCAGCCGCCAATACGCGTTTTAGAGTCAGTAGCCACGGGGTGTCCTTAAGTGAAGCCGCAAAGTGCCGCAGGCGTGCTCTGCCTGCCGTTTTGCAAAGCGGATAATTATACGGAATAAACGCAGGCAGATCATCAGAACCAGAGAGGTTTTACCCGTCGTCGCGCTACCGGAACAGGCGGAAAAGTGGTTACGCGACGTAATGCCAGACCGTTTTCGGCACGCGGCCCGGATCGTACAGGCGGCCACCGGAGGCCAGCTCGGCGCGGCGGTGATCGGCGGCGCGGTACATCAGGATAATGTCGCGGTCATCGTTCAGGGAATAGTGGAGATGATCGAACAGTTTCTCCAGGCTCTCCGCTGAACTCACTTTGCGGAATTTCATCAGATAATCAAGAAAGGTCATAGTGGCGGTTGGAAATAAAAATGAGAATGTTCAAGTATATGTGGCCGTCGGACGGAGTCCAGACCGGCAAGTGTAAAATTGTTAAAAATTTTCATAAAGCGTCGTTTCCTGGGCGAATCGGCGCGTTGAGCGCCGCGCGCCTGCTGGTCAAAGTGTGTTGCAGTTCACAAAGTTGGCTTTTGCCCGCGCCGGTAATGGTCCGCTAAGCAATGACAGATCTTCACGCGGTGCTGTAATCGCTACCAAATGTTCGTTACGCAAACGCTTATGTTTATTACGATTATTTAACCTTATTTTTTCCCCATCCAGGCGTTTATTCCATATGACCCGGCGGCAGCCAATGAGGTGACTTGGCGTAACTCATTTGTTTTTCAGGATTTTGTGAGCATTGTCCAAAATGTTATTCGTTAAATAGTCCAGGCTAACAGGGCTGTTAATCATGAACGATATCATCCCATCAGAGGAACAATGATCATGTGGAAGCGTTTACTCTTATCCACCTTAATTGGTGCCAGCTTGTCTGTACCGGCAATGGCTGAAAATCTGACCGTGGGTTTCTCGCAGGTTGGCTCCGAATCGGGCTGGCGCGCGGCAGAAACCAGCGTGGCAAAAAGTGAAGCACAGAAACGGGGCATCACCCTGAAGATTGCGGATGGTCAGCAGAAACAGGAGAACCAGATCAAGGCGGTACGCTCCTTTATCGCTCAGGGCGTGGACGCCATCTTTATTGCGCCGGTGGTGCAAACCGGCTGGGAACCGGTGCTGGAAGAAGCGAAAGACGCCAAAATCCCGGTGTTCCTGCTGGACCGCGCCATCGTGGTGAAGGACAAATCGCTGTATCAGGCGGTGGTCACCGCGGATAACGTGCTGGAAGGCAAGCTGATCGGCGACTGGCTGGTAAAAGAGCAGGCCGGTAAACCTTGTAACGTGGTCGAACTGCAGGGCACCGTCGGCGCCAGCGTGGCGATTGACCGTAAGAAAGGCTTTGCGGAAGCGATTGCCAACACGCCAAATATCAAGGTGATCCGCTCGCAGTCCGGCGACTTTACCCGCAGCAAAGGTAAAGAGGTGATGGAGAGCTTTATCAAGGCGGAAAACAACGGCAAAAACATCTGCATGGTTTACGCGCACAACGACGATATGGCGATTGGTGCCATTCAGGCGATCAAAGAAGCCGGCCTCAAGCCGGGCAAAGATATTCTCACCGGATCGATCGACGGCGTGCCGGATATCTATAAAGCGATGCTGGCCGGTGAGGCGAATGCCAACGTTGAGCTGACGCCAAATATGGCCGGTCCGGCGTTTGACGCGCTGGAAAAACTGAAAAAAGACGGCACCGCGCCGCCGAAAATTATTAAAACCGAAACCAAACTGTTCCTGCCTGCCGACGCGCAGACCGAACTGGACAGCAAAAAGGGTATGGGTTACTGAGACACCCTGCCGCCCGATGCCGGGCGGCTTTTCTCGTATTGAGGCAGGCGTATGACCATCGAGAACTCGGCACCGACGCTGCTGGATATTCGCGGCGTCAGCAAAACCTTTCCCGGCGTGAAAGCGCTGGACAACGTCTCGTTCTCGCTGCGTGCGGGCGAGATTATGGCGCTGCTCGGCGAAAATGGCGCGGGTAAATCGACCATAATTAAGGTGCTGACCGGCGTATACAGCCGTGACGCCGGCACCCTTGCGCTGCAGCAGCAGCCGATCGACCCACGCAGCACCGCCGAGGCCCAGCAGCTGGGCATTGGCACCGTGTACCAGGAAGTGAACCTGCTGCCGAACATGTCGGTGGCGGATAACCTGTTTATCGGCCGCGAGCCGAAACGCTTCGGTCTGATTGACCGTAAAACCCTCAACCGTCGCGCCGCCGCGCTGCTGCAGGAGTATGGCTTCGAACTGGACGTCACCCGTCCGCTCGGGCACTTCTCGGTGGCGATGCAGCAGATTATCGCCATCTGCCGCGCAGTGGACCTGTCGGCTAAAGTGCTCATCCTCGATGAACCCACCGCCAGCCTCGACGCGGAAGAGGTCGAAATGCTGTTCACGCTGATGAAACAGCTGCGCGATCGCGGGATGGGGCTGATTTTCGTTACCCACTTCCTCGACCAGGTCTACCGCATTACCGATCGCATTACCGTGCTGCGCAACGGCCAGTTTATCGCCACCCGTGACACCGCCACGCTGCCGCGCGTCGAGCTGATCAAGCTGATGCTCGGGCGCGAGCTGATGGAAACCGCGCTGCAGCGGGCCGGCAGCACACTTAAAAGCGAACGCCCGGTGGTGGAGTTTAAAGACTTTGGCAAAAAGGGCACGCTGGCCCCGTTCAGCCTGAGCGTAAGGCCGGGTGAAGCGGTGGGCCTGGCCGGGCTGCTCGGCTCCGGCCGCACAGAAACCGCCGAACTGATGTTCGGCATCCGCCGCGCGGACAGCGGCACGGCGCTGATTAAAGGCCAGCCGCACACGCTGCGTTCGCCGGGCCAGGCGTCGCGCCTCGGCATGGGGTTCTGCCCGGAAGATCGCAAAACCGACGGCATTATCGGTGCCGCCTCGGTGCGCGAAAACATTATCCTGGCGCTGCAGGCGCAGCGCGGCTGGCTGCGGCCGCTGCCGCGCGCCGAACAGCAGCAGATCGCCGACCGCTTTATTAAGAGCCTCGGCATCCGCACGCCGGACGCCGAACAGCCGGTGCAGCTGCTCTCCGGCGGCAACCAGCAGAAGGTGCTGCTGTCGCGCTGGCTGGTGACCAAACCGCAGTTCCTGATCCTTGATGAACCGACGCGCGGCATCGACGTTGGTGCCCACGCCGAAATTATCCGCCTGATCGAAACCCTGTGTGCCGACGGGCTGGCGTTGCTGGTGATCTCCTCCGAGCTGGAAGAGCTGGTCGGTTACGCCGATCGGGTGGTGATCCTGCGCGATCGCCAGCAGGTGGCGGAAATCCCGCTGGAACAGCTGTCGGTGGCGGCAATTGTTAACGCCATCGCCGCAGGAGGGGAGCAGCATGCTTGAAACAGACCTGGTGCCGGGGAAAACGCCGATGCGCAAACGTAAACTACCGCCGGGGCTGCCGCAGATCGCCGCGCTGATGCTGGTGCTGATTATCGACAGCCTGGTGGCAAACAACTTCTTTGCTATCCACCTGCAGGACGGGCGGCTGTTTGGCAGCCCGATTGACATCCTTAACCGCGCCGCGCCGGTGGCGATCCTTGCCATCGGCATGACGCTGGTGATCGCCACCGGCGGTATCGACCTGTCGGTGGGCGCGGTGATGGCTATCGCCGGGGCCACCGCCGCCACGCTGACCGTGGCCGGCCACAGCCTGCCGGTGATCATTCTGGTTACCCTCGGCAGCGGCCTGCTGTGCGGGCTGTGGAACGGCGTGCTGGTGGCGCTGCTGAAAATCCAGCCGTTCGTCGCCACCCTGATCCTGATGGTGGCCGGGCGCGGCGTGGCGCAGCTGATTACCGAAGGGCAGATCGTCACCTTTAACAACGACGCGCTGGCGCAGCTGGGCAGCGGCACGCTGCTGTGGCTGCCGGTGCCGCTGTGGATCACCCTCGGGCTGGCGCTGCTGGTGTGGCTGCTGGCGCGAAAAACCGCGCTGGGGCTGTTTATCGAGGCGGTGGGCATTAACCTGCGCGCGGCGCGCAACGCCGGCGTTAACGGCTGGCTGGTGGTGATGAGCACCTATCTGCTGAGCGGGCTGTGTGCGGCGGTGGCAGGCTTAATCGTCGCGGCGGATATCCGCGGCGCGGACGCCAACAACGCCGGGCTGTGGCTGGAGCTGGACGCCATTCTGGCGGTGGTGATCGGCGGCGCGTCGCTGATGGGTGGGCGCTTTAACCTGTTTCTGTCGCTGATCGGCGCGCTGATTATTCAGGCGATGAACACCGGTATTCTGCTGTCGGGCTTCCCGCCCGAGCTGAATCAGGTGGTGAAAGCGGTGGTGGTAATGGCGGTACTGCTGCTGCAGTCGCCACGATTTATTCAACTGTTCAAGCGAGGGCCACGCCGTGATTAAACGTCATTTACCCTTAATGATTACCCTGCTGGTGTTTGTGGCGGGCTATCTGTTCTGTCTGAGCCAGTTTCCCGGCTTCGCTTCCACGCGGGTGATCGCCAATATCCTGACCGATAACGCTTTTCTCGGCATTATCGCGGTCGGGATGACCTTTGTGATCCTCTCCGGCGGTATCGATCTGTCGGTGGGGGCGGTGATCGCCTTTACCGGGGTGTTTCTGGCGCGGGCGATTGGCGACTATAACCTGAACCCGTGGCTGGCGTTTGCGCTGGTGATGGGGATGGGGTCGGCGTTTGGTGCCTTTATGGGCTGGCTGATCGACGCGCTGAAGATCCCGGCGTTTATTATTACCCTCGCAGGGATGTTCTTTCTGCGCGGCTGCAGTTATCTGGTGGCTGAATCTTCGCTGCCGATCGACCATCCGCTGTACGGCACGCTGTCGTCGATGGCGTGGAAGATCCCCGGCGGCGGGCGGCTTAGTCTGCTGGCGGTGATTATGCTGGCGGTGGTGGTGTTTGGTATTTTAGTGGCGCACCGCACCCGCTTTGGTAATCAGGTGTATGCCATCGGCGGCAACGCGACGTCGGCGCAGCTGATGGGGATTTCCACCCGTAGTACCACGGTGCGTATTTATATGCTGTCGTCGGCGCTGGCGACGCTGGCCGGGATTGTGTTCTCCATTTATACGTCGGCGGGGTATGCGCTGGCGGGGATGGGGGTGGAGCTGGATGCGATTGCGTCAGTGGTGATTGGCGGGACGCTGTTGTCCGGCGGGGTGGGTACGGTGCTGGGGACGCTGTTTGGCGTGCTGATTCAGGGGTTGATTCAGACGTGGATCAATTTTGACGGCACGCTGAGTTCGTGGTGGACCAAGATTGCGATTGGCGTGCTGTTGTTTGCCTTTATTGCGCTGCAGCGCGTGTTGTCGGTGATGTGGGACAGGCAGCAGAATGCGCCGGTGAAGCGGCTTAATTCGGGGGCGGCGGGGTAGTTCTTTCGTTGCTGGCATGGGAAAGGGGGGCGATTTAAGGATCGTTCCCCTTTTTTGGCTTTGGGGCCTGGTCGCTTTGGGATCGGGTGCCTGGCTTATCGGGGTAATCCGGAACGCGGACCCGCTACACCGTATATGGACGCTCCCGGTTGAACAAGGCGTTTTTCAGTAAGATGTAAAATCGGTAAATGCAGCCATATATCCGGTTTCTGATGGGGCTTTCAACGCCCCGAACCATGATGAAATCCGCCAGGTGAGAACCAATCATCCTCTACGGGCTATAGTGCCCTACGTGTAACCGGTTTGCCTCACCTGCGGTCTTACCTGTTTTACCATCTCTCTGATTACACCAGCAATTTCCGGACTGCGTTGTACTCTGTTATGAGCCCCGGCAGGGCCTGAACTCGCTTCAGGCTACCGCAGGGGTTCGATACTCTGTGTCATGTACCAGCATCGACCACATTATCCGCGCCGTTTTACTGGCCTGGGCCACCACCGCGACATTGTGGTGCCTGCGCTTCAGCAGCGCGTCAAGCCACGGCATCTCTTCTTTATGGCGTTCAATGACCGATGCGACGGCGCGGGCACCGTGAACCAGAAGATAGCGGAAGTAGCCATCCCCGCGCTTACTGATGTGGCCCAGCCGTTGTTTACCCCCGCTGGAATGCTCCCGCGGCGTTAAGCCCAGCCAGGCTGTAAACTGTTTTGCCGTACCGAACTGCCTGCCGTTTCCAACGGATGCCACCAGATACGTGGCCGTCAGCAGACCGACGCCGGGGATTTTCGTCATGCGTTGACAGGCCTCCTTCGTTGCTGCCCACGCATTCAGCTGATGCTCAATCAGCGACAGCTGCTCTGTCAGCGCATGGATATGGGTCATTTGCCGGGAAGCGCTGGCACGAACGAAGGGTGAAAGCCAGTTTTCAGCATCTTCGATAATGTCGGGAACGCCCTGGTCGAAGGCTTTTTCCCCGTTGCCATAACAAAACCAAACTCCGCCAGCATAGCCCGCAGGCTGTTAGTACACGCAACGCGCTCGCGAACCAGCATGTCCCGTTCCGTATGCAGCGCCAGTACGGCCTGTTGTTCCATCGTTTTCACCTGAACAAAACGCATGTTAGGGCGAGTGACGGCTTCGCAGATGGCTTCGGCGTCGGCCGCATCCGTCTTGTTGGTTTTTACATAGGGCTTGACGTACTGTGGCGGCATCAGTTTTACCTGATGGCCGTAGCTGAGAAAAAGTCGGGCAAAATGATGGCTGGATGAACAGGCCTCCATTCCGATAAGGCAGGGCTCCAGTCTGATGACAAACTCGGCAAATTTCGCGCGGGTAAGCTTTTTTTTGAGGACGGTCTGGCCGTTGTGATCGACGCCATGGAGAACGAAAACGTTTTTTGCCAGATCGATACCAAGAGTAGATACTTTCATTTGGACGCTCCTTCAGCTGAGAGTTAACACTCGCACTTTGGCACATCTGATGCCGCAAGGTTGGAGCGTCCATCTCATTATCCCTGCGCTCGGTCGGGTACATCCTTTGTATCCTCGAGATTCAGACCAGCAAACATCTGTTTCAGCCGGAGATTTCATCCTCGAGGTCTTTCATCTTTTTGATATCAGAAGCTTCCATACCGCCAAACTTCTCTTTCCAGTTGTAATACGAGGCCTCAGAGATCCCGGTTTCGCGGCAGACATCTTTAACTGTACGTCCGGCTTCGACGGACTTCAGAACGGCGATGATCTGGTGTTCGGTGAATCGTGCTTTGCGCATGGCGATCTCCTCCATGGACATAATCAGTATTCCGGAAGATCTCGAAAAGTGAATGGTGCTTTTAACACAGGTGCTAATAATTTATTCACTAAGTGCCAAAATTAACAACCCGTGCTTGAATTTTATTAGTGACTTTTAAAAGATATTTTAGTAAAAAAGCTACTTCAATAAAAAAATTCACATTAAAAATAATTCAATTACTACAGATAAAATGCAATTGATTGTATTTGCTCAAGATTTAAATAAAACAATAACACGCAAGGATAAGTCAGAATAAAAGTTCTTCATGACACCTGACTACAAAATATGGACATTAATACCATTTCAATCTGACGGAATTAATAAGAAGATAGAATTGATACTGATGGCAGCATCAATAATTAATTAAGGAGATAGTATTATGGAAAGAATCATCGAGGTCAGAGAATCCAGGATTCAGGAAATTCGTGGGTATATGGCTAACAGCGGAAAAGATTGTGCTAGTGGAACCTGCGATCATGGATGGGATTCCAAGAGCATAAACGCAGAGGATGTCGTGTGTAATGCTTTAGAAAGCATTGATGACAACTTCTTCTGCTAACAACTATTTTAAAATGCAAATATAAAAACATCTATGTTTTGTGCCACATTTTTCATGCATCTAAAAAAAGCTGGCTACCTCACAATAGTTTGTGTGAGATGATTACAGAAAAGCACGCAAATTCTCATAATGTTCTTTCTTATGCATTTTTCTCCAGGAATATGACATTTATTTCAACCAATAGCATCAATGTCTTGAAAAAAAACAAATTGAAAAATGCAATCATGAAATACAATAAAAAATCTTATTTTGCAAAAATAGTTTCCGCATTCTTCGAGTGTGAAAAAAAGGACATTATTAGAATGAAAATAAAAAAGCCACATCATTTTGATAAAATAATAATAGCTAACCATGAAAACCCTATAAAAATAAAGGAGGCATTATGAAAAACAGAGAAAAGATTCAACTTTTTAAATATTCATTAAGACTTTTGTTGATATCTCACCCCAGGCTATCAATGTTATTTATAGCTATGGTCACAATTCAAGGTTTGATACCAACAGTAAGTGTAATGGCAAGTATTCATTTAGGAAATCTTGTCAGCCATGGTTCTCACAGCCAACTACTAATAGCTTGTCTGATATGGGCATTCACTTTTATTTTTCCTGGAATTATCGCACCTGTAATAAGTACAGTACAGAGTGTTCTTAATCAAAAGTCAACGCAATTAACACAACATAAAATCATGTTGGCAATATCTCGAATTCAAGATTTAAAAATCATTGAGAGCAATGAAATACATGACAAGCTTGAGGTTTTATCTAAGGAAGCCTCACACCGTCCATTAAACCTATTGGTTAACCTTGTTGATATATTAAGAGGTTCTTTAACTCTCTTATCAATGTCTTTAGTATTAGCTAGTGTAGCATGGTGGTTGCCGCTTGCACTTCTATTACCTGCAATTCCCGTCACGGTATCTGTGGCTCAATCTCAACTGGATATTTTTAAAGTTTTGCTTGGAAAAGGCATCACATCAAGACTAATTCGTTATTATTTTTCTACAGCCATTGACATTAGGCACTCTAAAGAGATCAAATTATTTAACCTATCAGGTTTCTTCATAAATAAACACCGCGAGTCTTTTGATTTAATTGATAAAGATCTTGATAAGGTTAGAAAAGGTCAGATTACCCGCCCCCAAAAATGGAATTTTCTCTACTTCATATCTGCCATGGGTGTGATGTTTTGGTTTTCTGAATATATATCAAAAGGTGATATATCCACAGGTGGATTACTGGGAACCATACAATCTATAGGACTTTTTGGTCTGTCTTGCCAATGGATGGTGTATTCATTTAGTAATCTTGGGATTTGCTTTTCTTTTTTCGAAAAGCTAATGATCCTGGAAAAAAAACACAGCACACCCAAAATGTTTCCATGCAAAAAAATACCAGACAACAAAACAATAAAATTCGAGAGCGTTAGTTTTTCATATCATAAAGATAAAGTGAGCATTAATAACGTTAACTTGAAAATAATGCAAGGCGATCACATTGCTATTGTAGGGGAGAATGGAGCAGGAAAAAGCACTTTAATAAAGTTACTCTGTAGATTATATGTTCCAGATCAAGGCAGAATTACGATAGGCGGCATAGATATCAATGAAATTGACATAGAGGAATGGCATTCAACAATTAGCGCTATTTTCCAGGATTTTGGACATTATAATTTAACAATTAAGGAAAATGTTTTTATAGGGGATTTAAGCACACATATTACATCTGAAAAAGTCTCTGTCGCTTGTCAAAAGGCGCAATTTACTTTACCTGAAGGGTTAAGTATTGACAGCCAAATCGGCAAAGAGTTTGACGGTACCGAGCTGTCGGGTGGTGAATGGCAGCGGCTGGCCCTGGCACGAGCGTTTTACGCCGATCGCCCGCTGGTGATTCTCGATGAACCCACCAGCGCAATGGACCCGCGCGTTGAGTCCGAACTGTTCAGCCAGTTTGGCACTATTATGGCCGGAAAAACGGCGGTGATGGTCACCCACCGACTGGGCAGCGTAAGAGACGTTGATCGGGTGGTGGTGATGAAGGCGGGAAGGATCGTTGAGGAAGGCCCGCCTCAGGTGCTGGAAGCGCTGAACGGCGAATATGCTGAGCTGCTGGCGCTTCAGAAAAGCCAGTATGCCGAGCGACCATCATCGCGCACCGGACAATAAGCTGGCCATTGCCACCGCCCGCAACCTATCCCGCATACAGGCACACGAGCATATGAGCATACGAATACACGAGCATCCCGGAAACAGGCAAAAGGGCAAAAGGGCAAATCAGCTATGCTGATGTTGCACCGGGCGAACGTGTCAGTGTCGTGGCCAGAATGCTCTGCTGTGCACGTTCTTCCGTCGGACGCTGGATTAACGGGTTCACATTGTATGGCCTTGAGGGTCTTGAATCTCTGCCACCAGGACGCGGATGACGCTGGCCCTTACCGGAAACCATCAGTGCCGTTCGATGTGGCGACTGCTGAAAAAGATTTGCCATTTTATGACAACAGCAAGTCCGTTCCCCGTAAGCGGATATGGTCTGGCAAAAGTGTAGCAGTATTAGAATCCGCTATTAAGAGTATTTACGCCTCGGGCATTAACTGGCTGCGGCTGAAGGGGGCCAGTATTACTTCGCCGGGCTGGCGGGGATCGAACCAGATAACTTCTTCGATTTCGGCCGCCGGACTAAAGTCGGTCTGTGCGGTGGTAAAGGCAAACATATCGGCAATCAGCTTGTGGCCCGGTTCGTTGGCGGCGCGATCTTCAAAGCGCCCTAACGGCGTCAGGTCTGCCAGAACCACCTCCAGCGACAGCTCCTCCCACAGCTCACGCACCAGCGCCGCCTGCGGCGTTTCGCCCGGCTCGGGTTTGCCGCCTGGCTGCATAAAGTACGGCGTGTTGCGCTTTCTGACCAGCAGATAGCGGCCAGCGCGATCGGTAATAAGCGCCGCGGCTACGGTAATAATCTTGTTCTCACTCACGGTGATTTACTCTCCTTGCTAAATACGTTGCGCTACCACCAGACCCTAAATCTGAACATTGGGGCGAGGAAAAGCTGACTGCGGCAGCGTGTGCAGGTGGCGTTTAATGGTCTTATCTTGTGCGATATCAGGGGGGATTACCTTCCCTGAATGCAGTATGGCGAGATTATCGGGCAAAAACGTCCAGTCGCAAAGCTAACCGTTGCTGACGTTAACAAGCCACGTCTTTAAGACAGCAAAACAATAGCTTACAAGGGAGGGCGCTGGCGAGCAGGTTAGCCGGGCGTATGCCGCACGGATGCGGCATCCGAGCCTCCGGGGATGGATTGTTTTTTAAAGCCGGTTTTTGGGCTTTAAAAAATTAACGGCGTCCCGGCGTTCTGTCGCCAGCGGCCGAACCCAGCACCAGTATATGAAGCGATGCCTTTAAGACAGCAAAACAATAGCTTACAAGGAAGGCCGCTGGCGAGCAGGTTAGCCGGGCGTATGCCGCACGGATGCGGCATCCGAGCCTCCAGGGATGGATTGTTTTTTAAAGCCCGGTTTTTGGGCTTTAAAAAATTAACGGCGTCCCGGCGTTCTGTCGCCAGCGGCCGAACCCGGCGCATAAACAAAAAGCGATGCCCTTAAAACAGCAACGTGAATAGCCGCACCCGGCACCGATACGCTAAGCGATGCCCTTAAACAGCAACATCATAGCCAGAAGAGTAACCGATCTGAGAAAGGGATAAAAAAACCCACTCAAGGTGGGTTTCGTCTTAATCACCAGCCGCAGCTTATCGCTGATTCAACCGGTAGTACGCCTCGTTCCAGCGCAGCGCATCGCGGAAGCCGTGCAGGGTGGTCTCCTCATCGATCACCACCACCTCAATACCGTGTAGCTCGGCGTACAGGCGCATATCCTCCACCGTCAGCGCCTGGCTGAACACCGTATGGTGCGCGCCGCCGCCGAGGATCCAGGCCTCCGACGCGGTCGCCAGCGACGGCTGCGCCTTCCACAACGCCCGGGCCACCGGCAGCTTCGGCAACGCCTGCGGCTGATCGATAGCATCCACCACGTTCACCAGCAGGCGGAAGCGATCGCCAAGGTCAATCACGCTGGCATTGACCGCACGGCCGGCCGGCGCAGAGAAAATCAGACGCGCCGGATCGGCCTTACCACCGATGCCCAGCGGCTGCACGTCAATCAGCGGTTTCGCCTCGCGGGCAATCGACGGGCACACCTCCAGCATATGTGAGCCGAGCACCAGATCGTTGCCCGGCGCAAAGTGATAAGTGTAATCCTCCATAAACGACGTACCACCCGGCCGGTCGCCCGCCATCACCTTGAAGATGTGCAGCAGCGCGGCGGTTTTCCAGTCACCTTCACCGGCAAAGCCGTAACCCTGCTGCATCAGGCGCTGTACCGCCAGCCCCGGCAGCTGGCTCATGCCGTGCAGGGTCTGGAAATTGGTGGTAAAAGCGCGGCAGCCTTCACCGTCGAGGAAACGTTTGATTCCCAGCTCAATGCGCGCCGCGTCCAGCACGTGCTGGCGCTTCTCGCCGCCCGCAGCCGCCACGGCGGAGAAGGTATAGCGGCTCTCATATTCATCGATCAGCGCGCTGACGTCGCCGTCCGACACCTGATTAACCACCTCAACCAGATCGCCCACGCCCCAGCCGTTGACCGAATAGCCAAACTGGATCTGTGCCGAAACCTTGTTACCTTCGGTCACCGCCACTTCCCGCATATTGTCGCCAAAGCGTGCCACCTTCAGCTGCTGGCTGGCCTGGAGCGCGGCGGCTCCGCGCATCCACTGCGCCACGCGCTGTTGCGTCGTGGCATCCTGCCAGTGGCCGGTCACCACCTGATGCGGCAGCCGCATCCGCGCGCCGATAAAACCGAACTCGCGGCCGCCGTGGGCGGTCTGGTTCAGGTTCATAAAGTCCATATCCATGGTGTCCCACGGGATCGCCGCGTTGAACTGGGTATGCAACTGCAACAGAGGTTTGGTCAGCACCGCCAGCCCGCCGATCCACATCTTGGCCGGCGAGAAGGTGTGCAGCCAGGTAATCACGCCCAGGCACTGGGTATCGTGGCTGGCGTCGCGGCACAGCGCCAGCGCCTCGTCCGGGCTCTTGACCAGCGGCTTCAGCCGCAGGGTGAAGGGCAGTGCGCCGCTCTGATTCAGGCCGTCGACCACCTGCTGACCGTGCTGCTCCACCTGGCGCAGGGTTTCCGCGCCGTATAAATGTTGGGTACCAATCACAAACCATACATGCTGGGACATAAAGACCACTCCTTAACTGACGGACGACGGTTGCGGGGCAAACTGTGGTTCAGCCAGTTCACACCATTCAAGGTAACGTTGATAAAGCTGTTGATAACGGGCCACGCGTGCGGCGTCGGGCTGCAGCGTGCGCTCAATCGGGCTGGCCATTGCGGCCTGCGCGGTGGGGATATCGGCGTAGACGCCGGCGGCGACGGCGGCAAAGATTGCCGCCCCCAGCGCACAGCACTCGTCGGAGGCGACGATATCCAGCGGGCGGTTCATCACGTCGCTGCACACCTGCATGATCACCGGCGATTTACGCGCGATGCCGCCGAGCGCCAGCACCTGTTCGACCGGGATATCCTGCTGCTCGAAGCACTCCATAATGGCGCGCGCGCCAAAGGCGGTGGCGGCGATAAAGCCGCCGAACAGCGTCGGGGCGTCGGTGCCGAGGTTCAGGTCGGTAATCACCCCTTTCAGGCGCTGGTTGGCAAACGGCGTGCGGCGGCCGTTAAACCAGTCCAGCACCACCGGCAGGTGATCGAGCTGCGGATCGGCGGCCCAGGCGGCGGTCAGCTGCTCCAGCAGCCCCTTCTGCAGCGCCTCCAGCTGCGGGCGCAGTTCGGGCTGCTGCACCGCGGCCTGCTGCAGCGGCCAGCCCAGCAGGCGGCTGAACCAGGCGTACATATCGCCAAATGCCGACTGGCCGGCTTCCATGCCGATCATTCCCGGCACCACGCTGCCGTCCACCTGGCCACAGATGCCCTTAATCGCCCGCTCGCCCACGCGGTCGGCGTCGGCGATCAGAATGTCGCAGGTGGAGGTGCCGATCACCTTAACCAGCGTATAGGGCTTCGCGCCCGCACCTACGGCGCCCATATGGCAGTCAAACGCGCCGCCGGAGAGGGTTACCGTCTGCGGCAGCCCGAGCCGTTCCGCCCACTCGGCGGTCAGCTGGCCGACCGGGCGATCGGCGGTCCAGGTATCGTTAAACAGCGGATAGTCCAGATCGCGGGTCAGCAGCGGATCCAGCGCCTCAAGGAAGCGCGCCTCCGGCAGCCCATGCCACAGCGGGTGCCACAGCGACTTGTGCCCGGCGGCGCAGCGGCCACGTTTAAGAACTGCTGGGGCGGTGGTGCCGCTCAGCAGCGCCGGCACCCAGTCGCACAGCTCCACCCAGGAAGCGGCGGCCTCACGCACCGCGCCGTCGGCGCGGCTGACGTGCAGAATTTTCGCCCAGAACCACTCCGAGGAATAAATGCCGCCGATAAAGCGCGAGTAGTCGGCAAACTCGCCGCTGTGGCACAGGCGGGTAATCGCCTCCGCCTCTTCAATGGCGGTGTGATCCTTCCACAGCACAAACATCGCGTTGGGGTTATCGGCGAACTCCGGCCGTAGCGCCAGCACCCGTCCTTCACGGTCGATTGGGGCAGGGGTGGAGCCGGTTGAATCGACGCCGATGCCAACCACGCTGGCGCGTTGCGCGGGGCTTAATTGAGTGACAACGTCACGAATGGCCTGCTCCAGCGCGTCGATATAGTCCTGCGGATGGTGGCGAAACTGATTATCAGCCGGCCGGCAGTAGCGCCCGGCCTGCCAGCGCGGGTAGGCCACCACGTGTTTGGCCAGCTCGCGACCGCTGCGGCACTCCACCGCCAGCGCCCGCACCGAGTCGCTGCCAAAGTCGAGGCCGAGGGTAATCGCATCCTGATGCATAGGGGTTCTCCACAGACGAGAAAAGGTTGCCTCTATCCTGGAAAACCTGGGCGTAAGCCGTTAGGCATCGCTGGCTGCAAATATGCACTTTTCTGTCGTATCGACGGGTTATGTGACCGGCTTCAAATGTTACGTGGCGGTTAAAACGGCTGAATGCATGGACAAAATAGCTGTAATCCCGCGATGTGATAACGCTCTACAAATTATTTCTCCCCAGCGGCTAAAACTAGCGCATCCCCGCACCGTCAGGCCGTCGGCATCGGGATAACCTAATGTTTGCAGGCGTAAAAAATTTCGTTCATCCGATTGATACCGTTTACACAAACCCGCTGATGCGGGCACTGAGCCGGAGAGCCTCATGCACAAATTCACTAAAACGCTGGCCGCGATTGGTTTCGCCGCCGTTATGTCACAATCCGCTATCGCCGAAACCATGAAACTGGGCTTTCTGGTCAAGCAGCCGGAGGAGCCGTGGTTCCAGACCGAATGGAAATTCGCCGACAAGGCCGGTAAGGAACTGGGCTTTGAGGTGATTAAAATCGCTGTGCCGGACGGTGAAAAAACGCTGAACGCCATCGACAGCCTGGCCGCCAGCGGCGCGAAGGGCTTTGTGATCTGTACGCCGGACCCGAAACTCGGCTCGGCGATTATGGCCAAGGCGCGCAGCTATAACCTGAAGGTGATCGCCGTTGACGATCAGTTCGTCACCGCCAAAGGCAAACCGATGGACACCGTACCGCTGGTGATGATGGCGGCGACCAAAATCGGCGAGCGTCAGGGCCAGGAGCTGTACAAAGAGATGCAGAAGCGCGGCTGGGACGTGAAAGAGACCGCGGTGATGGCGATTACCGCCAACGAGCTGGACACCGCCCGTCGCCGCACCGGCGGCTCGATGGACGCGCTGAAGGCGGCCGGTTTCCCGGAGAAGCAGATCTACCAGATCCCGACCAAATCTAACGATATCCCCGGCGCGTTTGACGCCGGCAACTCGCTGCTGGTGCAGCACCCGGAAGTGAAAAACTGGCTGATCGTCGGCATGAACGACAACACCGTGCTGGGCGGCGTGCGCGCCACCGAAGGCCAGGGCTTTAAGGGCAGCAACGTGATCGGCATCGGCATCAACGGCGTTGATGCGGTCAGCGAACTGTCGAAAGGCCAGGCCACCGGTTTCTACGGCTCGCTGCTGCCAAGCCCGGACGTGCATGGCTACCGCAGCATTAAGATGCTGCATGACTGGGTCACCAGCGGCACCGAGCCGGCGAAATTCACCGAAGTCACCGACGTGGTGCTGATCACCCGCGACAACTTTAAAGCCGAACTGGCGAAAAAAGGGCTGATGTAAGAGGGGGTGTGTGACCCTGTCACATTATGGCCGGGTCACACGCCAGCCGGTTTGCCCGGGGCCGGGCAGAACGGATAAAGCGCTTCAGCTGAACGCCTGCGCATCACGGCAGACGGTCAGCTGAAGCAATACGCAACGCGCGGCTATACAAGGCCGCGTCAGGTACCGGCGGGGCAACCCGCATTCTGGCTGGAGTGGTTATGCAACAACAACCTGCTTATCTCAGCTTTCACGGCATTGCCAAAACCTTCCCGGGCGTTAAGGCGCTGCAGGATATTGGCTTTGAGTGTCATGCCGGACAGGTGCACGCGCTGATGGGCGAAAACGGTGCCGGCAAATCGACGCTGCTGAAGATCCTCAGCGGCAGCTATCAGCCCAGCGCCGGCGAAATCCGGCTGCAGGGGCAGCCGGTGAAGTTCCCCAATACCGTGGCGGCGCTCAACGCCGGCGTGGCGATTATCTACCAGGAGCTGCACCTGGTGCCGGAGATGACCGTCGCCGAGAATATTTACCTCGGTCAGCTGCCACAGCGCGCCGGGCTGGTGAACCATGCCCGCCTGCGCGCCGACGCGCGGGTGCAGCTGCAGGCGCTGGGTATGGATATCGACCCGGACCTGCCGCTGAAGTATCTGTCACTCGGCCAGTGGCAGATGGTGGAGATCGCCAAGGCGCTGGCGCGCAACGCGCGGGTGATCGCCTTTGATGAACCGACCAGCTCGCTCTCCGCCCGCGAGATCGACCAGCTGTTTCGGGTGATCCGTCAGCTGCGCGCCGAAGGGCGGGTGGTGCTCTACGTCTCGCACCGCATGGAGGAGATTTTCGCCCTCAGTGACGCGATTACCGTGTTTAAGGATGGCCGCTACGTGCGCACCTTTACCGATATGGCCACCACCGATCACGACCAGCTGGTGCAGGCGATGGTCGGCCGCGACATCGGCGACATCTACGGCTACCGGCCGCGCCCGCACGGCGAGGTAAGGCTGCAGCTGGAGGCGGTGCAGGCGAAGGGCGTGCGCTGCCCTGTCTCGTTCAGCGTGCGCGCCGGCGAAATCGTCGGCCTGTTTGGCCTGGTGGGTGCCGGGCGCAGCGAGCTGATGAAAGGCCTGTTCGGTGCCACCCGCCTGACGGGGGGCCAGCTGAAGCTTGACGGTGACAACGTCACGCTTCGCGAGCCGATTGAGGCGATCCGCGCCGGCATTATGCTCTGCCCGGAAGACCGCAAGGCGGACGGCATCATCCCGGTGCACTCGGTGCGCGACAACATCAACATCAGCGCGCGGCGCAACAACCTCACCGCCAGCGGGCTGATCGACAAACGCTGGGAAGCGCGCAACGCCGGTGAGCATATCAGGTCGCTGAAGATCCGTACCCCGTCGGCAGAGCAGCTGATTATGAACCTCTCCGGCGGCAACCAGCAGAAGGCGATCCTCGGCCGCTGGCTGTCGGAAGAGATGAAAGTGATCCTGCTCGACGAGCCGACGCGCGGCATCGACGTCGGCGCAAAAAACGAGATCTACCAGCTGATTTACGCGCTGGCCGAACGCGGCATTGCCGTGCTGTTTGCCTCCAGCGATCTGCCGGAGGTGATGGGGCTGGCCGACCGTATCCTGGTGATGCGCGAAGGTGAAATTGCCGGCGAACTGGCGCACGACGACGCCACCGAAGCCCTGACCCTCAGCCTTGCCATGCCTAAAACCGCCAAACCCGCCAGCCGGGTGGCCTGAATTCAGGAGTAAACTATGTCTGTAACCACGACCTCCGGCCCAGCGGCAGCGAAGCGTTTCAGCCTCGGACGCATCTGGGACAACTTTGGCATGCTGGTGGTGTTCGCCGCGCTGTTTCTGGCCTGCACGCTGTTTGTGCCTAATTTCGCCAGCCTGATCAATATGAAGGGGCTGGGGCTGGCGATCTCAATGTCGGGCATGGTCGCCTGCGGCATGCTGTTCTGCCTCGCCTCCGGCGACTTTGACCTGTCGGTGGCCTCGGTGATCGCCTGCGCGGGCGTCACCTGCGCGGTGGTGATCAACCTCAGCGAAAGCCTGTGGATCGGCGTGGGGGCCGGGCTGCTGCTCGGCGTTGCCTGCGGTTTTGTTAACGGCTTTGTCATCGCAAAGCTTAAGATTAATGCGCTGATCACTACCCTGGCGACCATGCAGATCGTGCGCGGTCTGGCCTATATTTTCTCCGACGGTAAGGCGGTGGGCATCGAAGACGAACGCTTCTTCGCCCTCGGCTACGCCAGCTGGCTGGGCGTACCGGCTCCGGTGTGGCTGACCATCATCACCCTGGCGCTGTTTGCCTTCCTGCTGAATAAAACCACCTTTGGCCGCAACACGCTGGCGATCGGCGGTAACGAAGAGGCGGCGCGGCTGGCCGGCGTGCCGGTGGTACGCACCCGCATTATCATCTTTATTCTCTCCGGACTGGTCTCAGCCGCGGCGGGCATTATCCTCGCCTCGCGCATGACCAGCGGCCAGCCGATGACCTCGCTGGGCTATGAGCTGATCGTTATCTCCGCCTGCGTGCTCGGCGGCGTGTCGCTGAAGGGTGGCATCGGTAAAATTTCCTACGTGATCGCCGGGGTACTGATCCTCGGCACCGTTGAAAACGCGATGAATTTACTCAATATCTCGCCGTTCTCACAGTACGTGGTGCGCGGTCTGATATTGTTAGCGGCGGTGGTCTTCGACCGCTACAAACAGAAAGCCAAACAGGCCTGATTAAGGAGGCGCTATGTATCATCGTCTGGCCCCGGTGGCGCAGTCCAACCCGCTGTTGCCCGGTTATCAGTTCGGTGCCTGGCTGGTAGCAGGACTGACGCCGATCGCCGCCGACGGGCCGCTCGACTTCTTTATCGACCGTCCGCACGGCATGAAGGGCTATATCCTTAACCTGACCATTAAGGGGCGCGGCCAGGTGTTTGACGGCGAAACCGAGTTTGACTGCGAGCCGGGCGATCTGCTGCTGTTTCAGCCGCAGACCCCGCACCTCTACGGCCGTTCGCCGGGCAGCGACGCCTGGCACCACCGCTGGGTCTACTTCCGCCCGCGCGCCTACTGGAACGACTGGCTGCAGTGGCAGGATAACGGCCAGGGGGTCGGCCGCCTGCGGCTGCCGGAGTCGCTGCGCGAGGAGTTTGACCGGCTGTTTGCCGGCATTGAGCAGACGCACAACTCCGGGCGGCGCTTTGCCGAAGAGCTGGCGATGAACCTGCTGGAGCGGCTGCTGCTGCGCGCGGTGGAGGAGGACCCGCGCAGCCATCAGCAGATCCGCGACGCGCGGGTGGTGGAGGCCTGCCAGTTTGTCACCCGCAACCTGGCGGCCGAGGTGAAAATTGAGGACGTGGCGAAGCACGTCTGCCTGTCGCCATCGCGCCTGGCGCACCTGTTCCGCGAACAGATGGGGGTTAATCTGCTGCGCTGGCGGGAAGATCAGCGGGTGATCCGCGCCCGGCTGCTGCTGCAGACCACTCAGGAGCCGATCGCCAGCATCGGCCGCGAGGTCGGCTACGACGATCAGCTCTACTTCTCACGGGTGTTCCGTAAGCGGGTCGGGGTCAGCCCCAGCGATTTCCGCCGCCGCAGCCTCGACGCACACGACGCGCTGGTGGCACAGGAGACCTGGCACCCGCCGCGCCGGGTGAATGAAGGCTAAACCTGACGATCCGCCACGCGTTTGCGAATCGCCGCTTTCTCGGCGTCGCTGAGGAAGGCGATTTTCAGGCCGTTCTCCTGCGCGGTGCGCATCTGCTGCTGGCTCAGGCCGGCGGCCGGGGCGGCCACCTGGTACTCGTGGGCGATCTCAATGCCCTGAACCGCCGGATCGTCGGTATTGATGGTGGCCAGAATGCCGTGATCGAGGAACGCCTTCAGCGGGTGCTGTGCCAGTGAGGCGACGGTGCTGGTCTGAATATTTGAGGTCAGGCAGGACTCCATCCCGATGCCGTGTTCGGCCAGATAGTCCATCAGCGCCGGATCGGTAATCGCCTTCACGCCGTGGCCGATGCGTTCGGCGCCCAGCTCACGGATCGCCTGCCAGATGCTCGCCGCGCCTGCCGCTTCACCGGCGTGTACGGTAATTCGCAGCCCGGCGTCACGCGCGCGGGTAAAGTGGCTGAGGAAACGCTCGCCGGGGAAGCCCAGCTCGTCACCGGCCAGGTCCAGCGCGGTAATGCCGCTGCGGTGCGCCAGCAGCGCGTCCAGCTCGCGCAGGCAGGCGTCTTCGCCGAAGGTGCGGCTCATAATCCCTGTCAGGCGCACGTCGATATTGTGCTTCGCCACGCCGGCTTTAATGCCGTCGATCACCGCTTCCACCACGCCCGCTACCGGCAGGTTGTGGGTCATCGCCATATAACCGGGGGAGAAGCGCAGCTCGGCGTAGTCGATGCCGGCGTGCGCCGCGTCTTCGACGTTCTCCAGCGCCACCCGGCGGCAGGCGTCGAGCGAACCCAGCACCTTCACGCCCCAGTCCAGCTTGTTCAGGAAGCTGACCAGGTCCGGCTCGGTCTCCATCACCTGCACGTGCGGGCGAAGCTGCTCCAGCGTGCTGGCGGGCAGGGTCAGATTAAACTCACGGCCTAAATCGAGGATGGTCTGTGCGCGGATATTGCCGTCAAGATGGCGATGAATATCGGTAAGGGGCAGCTGGGAATCGATCATGTCGGCACTCTTTTTATGTGATTAATTAAGTGCAGAGCATTATAAAAACTCTTTGCGCAACAATACCAGCAAATTGCGCAACGGCTGGCCTGATTGCTGGATTAATCGGCGGAATAAGACGGCTTGCCGGCTTAATAAGGTTATCAGCTACTGTGTTAAGTTCCATACAAGTCGCTTAAAGTTTAGGTGTACATCCCCCTAAGCGTCGGCAGCAAGCTGCCGGCGCTAAGGCCCCGGAAATCACGCCCTTCACGTCGCAAGCGCCGTAAAGCCCGCTCACCGGGGTTGACGGGATTACCTGAGATTCTTCGTTGCAGAACGCTTGTCAGGCCTGGCAGGGAGAGGGTATGGGCGGCAGGCATTTACAGCCCTGTAACCGGCTACGCCGGGCGTACGGCGCCGTTTAAGCTCTTAACTATATGCAAGTTCATTTGGCGCCTCCATGCCGCTGACGCGGCATACAGAAGGCAGGTTGTGCATACCTGCCTGGCTTGAGGGCACAACACTCAGCGGAGGATTGAATTACAATCCGTTATACATATGCCTTTAAGTGAATGTGTTTTTGCTCTATGCTCTTGAACAGATCTCTGGATTTCCCTGAGCCGTGAGGAAACATGTTAGCTCTGACTTCACTACAACTGTTTAAAAGCCTTTCAGACGAAACACGCCTGACGCTGGTGCTGCTTCTCAAAGAAAAGGGAGAACTCTGTGTGTGTGAACTCACAGGGGCACTGAAACTACCTCAGCCTAAAATTTCACGCCACCTAGCAATGCTCCGATCCAGCGGATTACTCAGCGACCGACGGGACGGAAAGTGGATCCATTACCGCCTGTCACCACACATGCCAGTATGGGCGGCTTCTGTCATCGAGCAGGCGTGGCTGAGCCAGCGTGACGAAATTCGTGAACTGGCCGGTCATACGCAGCTGGATCATGCCACAACCAACGGCAGGGCTGTCTGCCTGTAAAAAAATTTACTCAAACACATTCATTTTAACGAATGTGTTTGAAGGCTTTCAAGACTTAAAAACGGAGGTAGCATGCTGCTGGCAGGTTCAATTTTTATTTTTACATTGATACTCGTTATCTGGCAGCCACGCGGGCTCAGTATCGGATGGAGCGCAGTTGCCGGAGCCGCGCTGGCGCTGGTAACCGGTGTGGTTCATATCGGTGATATTCCCGTGGTCTGGCAGATTGTCTGGAACGCAACGGCCACGTTTATTGCGGTGATCATCATCAGTCTGTTGCTGGATGAATCAGGATTTTTTGAGTGGGCGGCGCTGCACGTAGCTCGCTGGGGCGGCGGCAGCGGAAAGATGCTTTTCACCTATATTGTATTGCTGGGAGCGGCGGTAGCAGCGCTGTTTGCTAATGATGGCGCGGCGCTGATCCTGACACCGATCGTGATTGCTATGCTGCTCGCACTCGGATTCAGCCGGGGTGCAACGCTGGCGTTCGTGATGGCGGCGGGATTTATCGCTGATACATCAAGCCTCCCGCTAATCGTGTCTAACCTGGTCAATATCGTCTCAGCTGATTTTTTCCATCTGGGATTCAGCGATTATGCTTCGGTCATGGTGCCGGTCAATATCGCTTCGGTGCTGGCGACTCTTGCCATGCTGCACCTGTTTTTCCGCAGGGAGATCCCCGCGCAGTATGATGAGGCTAAGCTCAGAACGCCGCGTGAGGCCGTTCGTGATATCAGCACCTTCCGCGCCGGATGGGTAGTCCTCGTTCTGCTGCTGGCGGGGTTCTTTGCGCTCGAGCCGCTCGGCGTGCCGGTCAGTCTGGTTGCAGCCATTGGTGCGCTGATCCTCTGGCTGGTCGCACGGCGCGGCCATGTGATCGATACCCACATAGTGCTGCGCAACGCCCCCTGGCAGATAGTGGTGTTTTCACTTGGCATGTATCTGGTGGTCTACGGACTGCGTAATGCCGGACTGACGGAATATCTGACCAGGCTGCTTAACGATTTTGCCACTTCCGGTGTATGGGGGGCGGCGATGGGAACCGGATATCTCACCGCACTCCTCTCATCAGTCATGAACAACATGCCAACGGTGCTGATTGGTGCACTTTCCATTGATGCCAGCGCTGCGCAGGGTGTCGTGCGTGAGGCAATGATTTACGCCAACATCATCGGCTGCGATCTTGGACCGAAAATCACGCCGATTGGCAGCCTGGCAACGCTGCTGTGGCTGCACGTACTGTCACAGAAAAACATCCGCATCAGCTGGGGCTACTACTTCCGGGTCGGCATCGTCATGACGCTGCCGGTACTGACCGTTACGCTTGCAGCGCTCGCGCTGCGCCTGTCTGTCTGATGATAATCCGGGGCGGCGTATGCAGCCCCATTTCACGAGGTTTTACCATGTCTGACATCACTATTTATCACAATCCCGCCTGCGGCACCTCGCGTAATACGCTGGCGCTGATCCGCAACAGCGGTGCGGAACCTACCGTTATTCATTACCTTGAAACTCCACCTGAACGTGAAACTCTGCAGGCGCTGATTGAAGCGATGGGAACCGGCGTGCGGGCGCTGCTGCGTAAAAACACTGATCCCTATGAACAACTGGGACTCGCCAGCGACAGCTTTTCTGATGAACAGCTGCTGGATGCCATGCTGGCTAACCCGATTCTGATCAATCGTCCGATAGTGGTGACGCCGTTGGGAACGAAGCTTTGCCGCCCTTCCGAAGTTGTGCTGGACATTCTGCCTGCCCCGCAGAAAGGCCCATTCACCAAGGAAGATGGTGAAGTGGTGATTGACGCGGACGGTATACGCGTCAACCAGTAATCAGACATAATGAAAAGGAAAACCGGCGTAACGCCGGTTTTTTTCAGATGCTGCGCTGGTTAACTCTGGCTGAGAGCTGCTCCGCGCTCTCCTTTCTCTCGCTGTAGCGATCGGTCAGATAATCGCTGCGACCGCGCGTCAGAACAGTGAACTTTATCAATTCCTCCATCACGTCCACGATGCGCTCGTAATATGCCGAGGGCTTCATCCGTCCCGCTTCGTCGAATTCCGCCCAGGCTTTTGCCACGGAGGACTGGTTAGGGATGGTGATCATGCGCATCCAGCGGCCAAGAATGCGCATCTGGTTAACCGCGTTAAATGACTGAGAGCCGCCGCTGACCTGCATCACCGCCAGCGTTTTGCCCTGCGACGGCCGCACCGCTCCGGTTGAAAGTGGGATCCAGTCAATCTGCGCTTTCATCACGCCGGTCATTGCGCCATGGCGCTCTGGTGAACACCACACCATGCCTTCAGACCACAGCACCAGTTCGCGCAGTTCAGTAACTTTAGGGTGTGTTTCAGGGGCGTCGTCGGGAAGTGGCAGCCCGGATGGATTGAAAATCCTGACTTCAGCGCCCATCGCCGTCAGCAGGCGGGCAGCTTCTTCCGTGGATAACCGGCTGAAAGAGCGTTCGCGAACTGAACCGTACAGCATCAATATACGCGGGGCGTGGGCTGGCTCGTCAGTGGCCAGTTTTGCGGTTGTAATCGGTGCATCAAGCAGATCAGCATCGATATTGGGTAGCGTCATATCCATCAGATTCATTCGGTTCTCTCTGTTAACTTTGTTGGCAGGGTCAGGCTACATCCATTATCCCCGCTGCAGCACTCCTCGACGAGAAAGGCCAGCAACTGCTCCAGTCGCTCATACTGTGGCAGACAAAACAGCGTGCGGCCCTGACGATCCTGACGGATAAGCCCGACAGATATCAGCGCTGAAAGGTGATGGCTAAGCGTTGATGCTGGTATATCCAGCTGCTTCTGTAAATCACCGACCGGCAGTCCGCGGTGTCCGGCCTTAACCAGCATTTTGTAAACGGCCAGCCTCGTAGGATGGCCGAGCTCTTTTAACGCGCTGGCTGCAATGTCCAGGTCCATAATACCTCTTTAAACTATATTTCCAGAATAATGGAATTATTATAGCCAATATACGTACTTCTGATGTTAAATAATCAGTATGGAAACGTCTGCTGAGCACTGCACGTTAAAACTGCAGATGAAACAGGCCTAACGTAGGATCGTTTTTGGTTTTCCCACAAATTTGTATATCAGGCTGTCTCGAGGCCTCAGCCGGTGAACGAAAATTCTCTGCCTGAACATAGCACCCCGTAACACCAGTGAACCAGTTTCCGCATCAGGGCGCCAATCGCCACCATTTTAGGCTTGCCCCGGAGGCACAGCTGATCATAGATATTACGCATCCTGGGGTTATGAGTTTTTCCACACAGCGCAGACAGGTAGAGTCTGGCCCGGAGTTGTGGCGGACCTATCTTAGACATTCTTGCCTGCCCCCGCACTGACGTTCCTGACCGTTTCTCGACCGGTACTACGCCCAGGTAAGATGCTGCCTGCTCTGCCGATTTAAAGTCATGACTTCGCAACACAACCAGCATGTGGGTACCCAGCTGTGGGCCAACAGACTTAATAGACGTCAAAAGTTCATAATCACGCTTAAGGTCAGGATGTGCCAGAATATGCCTGGTGACGAGTTTTTCGGTATCCTTCACCTCCTGCATCAGTACCTGCAACATGTGTAGCGATGAGCTGATTACTTCTGCCGGCGTGTCGGTGCTCTCGTACTTTTCCATACGATTTTTTTCCCGGACGACATCGCTGACCAGAACATCACGGCGACGAAGGAGCGCTTTAAGGTGGCGTATCTCGGGGGCCGGGGGTATCCATCGGTGCGGTTTTTTAAGCAGTGCATAGCATGCCAGCATGTATGCATCCACCTTATCCGTTTTAGTCAGGATCCCCAACCCCCGGGCAAATTCACGGCTGCGATGGGGATTGGCCAGCGACACATATCCACCGGCGTCATGCAGCGCCGTGGCCAGTTTTTCGTGACAGACACCCGTGGCTTCCATCACAAAGTGAATGTCTTCCGGCCCGCAATGCTGACGCCTGAGCCAGGCAAAGATAGCGAGTGAAGCACTGCTATCATTCTTGATCTTCTTCGTTTTAATTCGACCCTGCATGCCGTCATACAGCATGCACAGGTCCAGCGTCGCTTTACTTACGTCTATGCCTACAGGAAACATAATCATTCTCCTCTCACATTAACCGTCACGCCTGTTCGCCTTGTTCATTCGGAGTCGAGCTCCCGGTAACCGTTCAACGTACTGTGCTGGCGTGAAAGGGGAAGCAGAGGCCTGTTAGCTGCAAAGCAAGATTCAGTTACTGAGATAACTGATCTTCAGGGAAGGGCCAGGCGCATTCTGCTTCCGTGTAGTGGTAGCTAATCACTACCTAATGTTAGATACAAGGGAGGGGGAGCGGAGGGTGCTACAGGGCTAAAGCGTGCGAACGATCGCGTCGATCCGAATCGATCGGCTGCGGTACAGAGTCTGGAGCGGGTAACGGCGGAGAGTAAAGCAGGGCACCCGAGGGTGCCCTTAATTATGGAGGTTACTCGGACAGCGAAGGCGCTGCCATTCCGCCGCCCAGCATATAGCGGGTGAGGAACTGCTCCAGCGGCATTTTCTCGCCGTTCATTGTTACCTGGCCGTTAGCGTACTGCAGGCTGGTGATGATGTTGTCATCCTGCTGCGTGGTCAGGCGGAACATCTGGCCCATCGCCGCCAGGCCTTTCACCTGCTGCTCGGCCAGTTTGGCCGCATCTTCCTGCGAATGACCTTCGCCCAGCGCGGCGCGGGTCATCAGCTCGGTGGCCATCGGCATTGAGATGGTCAGCTTGCTGTCCAGCGACTTGAGTACGCTGTCCAGACGCTGTGCCGGATCGTCGGCCGGTGGGGTGCCCGGCGTCGGCTCTTTAAACTGGGTGTTCAGGTTAAAGCTGCTCTCGCCCTTGTCGTTTTTCAGGCTGAACGGTGCGATAGACACCGACGGGCTGCCTTTCAGCAGCTGCGGCAGGTTAGCCATCAGCAGTTCGCTGACGCGCTGCTGATACAGCGCCGGGTCGTTCGCGACCGCCGGATCGTTGCCCAGCGCCTGCACCTGACTGTTGTAGTTAGCGGAGAACGCTTTCATCGCCTTACCGTCAAAGTCGGCCAGCTTAACCACCAGCTTGCCCTGGCCAAAGTCCTGGCCCTGCAGCTTGAGGCTATCGAGGGTATAGGCCACTTCACCGCCGACGCGGTTATCTTTCGAGTCGAAGTTAGAAGTACCGTTCAGCCCTTCCAGCGCCAGCACGTCTTTACCGGATACGGCGGTGGTGAAGCTTTTCAGCGCCACCTTCTGATCGCCGATGCGCAGGCCTTCTTCGCTCAGCTTGCTGTTGGCGTCAAAGGTCAGACCGTTTACGGTAAACAGCATCGGCATATCCAGCTGATTTTTGCTGCTCAGCGCCACGCTCTTGATATCGGCGTTGATATCAACCTTATCGCCCTTGTCGTCGGCGCTGATGTCCAGCGTGCCGCCTTCAAAGGCAAAGCGCTCGTGGGTCTGCACGTTGTTGTAATCCACCGGCAGCAGCTGAATGCGCGAGTCGGTGTTGCCGCCGTAGCCGATGCGGGTTTCCGCCTGCACCACCGATTTACCCTGCGCCATCTCAAACAGCTTCTTCACCGCGTCGGTGTTTTCCAGCTCGCTGTGTACCGAAGCCATCGACGGCAGCAGATTGAATTTTTTCAGCTGTGCCAGCGGGAACGGACCGTGGTCGATAGTCTCTTTAAAAACTACGCTCTGGCCCGGCTTCAGCAGGGAGTTATCTTCGGTTTGCGAGCTTGACTGCAGCACAAAGCGGGCGGAACTGCTGAACAGACCACGCTGATAGTCCTGGTAGCTCAGCTGCAGGCGGCTTTCCGGCGCGGCCTCGGCGATTTTCGCATTTGCGTCGGCAACCACCTGGTCCATATGCTTTTCCAGCTGCTTACCGGTCAGCCATGCGCCACCGGTCCACACCACGCCCAACGCAATCACCACGCCTACTGCAATCCTGGTTTTCTTCATCGGTAATGTCATCCTTTCTAGTCACCATCGCCGGAGCTGTCTCGCATCTCCGGCGGCCAGTTGTCTGGCGAATAAAAAAACGCCGGAACGGCGTTTTTCCTCTGCTTCGCTACTCAGCTTAGCAATAATGTGCGCTGGCGTCAGCCGCGCGCGTTGAGATCGTTGAACGCGCGCGCCACCCGGCCACTGCCCGTGACGCTTAACGGTGACTCGCTGGCGGCGATAAACGCCGACTCGCCCGGCAGCAGACGCAACGTCTGGCCGCCCGTGCTCAGCACGGCCTCGCCTTCGATGCAGAACAGGATCGCCGCGCTCTGCTGGCTGACGCTCAGCGGTTCAGCGCTCAGGCGGTGGATTGTAAAGGCAAAATCGGCCACCGGGATCGGGAAGTTCTGCGTGCGTCCGTCGTCCTGCGGAGCGGTCAGCAGGGTGTCCGCGGCGCGGGAAACAAACTGCAGATTATCCAGCAGTTCCGGCACGTCGATATATTTCGGCGTCAGCCCGGCGCGCAGCACGTTATCGGAGTTGGCCATAATCTCCAGCGCCACGCCGTTCAGGTAGGCGTGCGGCGTTTCGGCAAACAGGAACATTGCTTCACCCGGCTGCAGCTCAACCACGTTCAGCAGCAGCGGAGAGAACAGGCCGCTGTCGTCCGGGTAGACCCCGGCGATCTGCGCGATGGTCTGCCACGGCTGGCCCTGTTCGGTTTTCAGCGCTGCGCGCAGCACCGTCAGCGCCTGCAGTTTCTCCGCGTCCTGCATTGAGAGCAGGGCGGCAAACAGCTGTGCCAGCTGCTCTGCGTCCGGCTGCGCCAGGAAGGCGACAATCGCCGGGTGGGCATCCGCTACCGGCTGCAGCAGCGCGGCGATCTCCGCCAGCGGGCGGAAGCCGTTAATGGCGCTGAACGGCGTCAGCGCGTAAACCAGCTCCGGCTTATGGTTGGCGTCTTTATAGTTGCGGTGGGCGGCGTCCAGCGGAATGCCGGCGGCGTTTTCACGGGCAAAGCCGAGCTCTGCGGCCGCTTTGCTTGGGTGTACCTGAATCGACAGCGGCTGAGCGGCGCACAGCACCTTAAACAGGAACGGCAGCTCGCCAAAGCGCTGCGCCACCTGTGCGCCCAGCTGTGCAGGCTGGTCGGCGTTAATCACCTCGCGCAGTGAACGCGTCTCCCCCCCGACCACCACCGATGACGGGCTCTTCGGGTGCGCGCCCATCCACAGCTCGGCCTGCGGCAGGCCCTGCGGATTGGCAATGCCGTACAGCTCGTTGAGCGCGGTGGTGCTTCCCCAGGCATAATTCTGCACGGTATTGAGTAGTTTTTGCATGATCGGTGTAATTCATCCTTGTAACGATGCGGGCAGGGCCGCTATTAAACCAGAAAAGGCGATCGGAATGACACCGGGATCCCCCGTAAAATCAGGCAGATCAAATCTGATGGCATTTCCTTTCTATTACATCAGCTTACAAAAGAAGTTTCGTCCGGTCTATGCTCTAATTCTGAATCCTGGCCAGGATAAGTGCCAGCAGACTGATTCTGGTTAAGGGATCGCCACTTATCCGGGCGTGCTGCCGGGAAGGCGACGGGGATGTTTTTGTGATCGCAAAGACAATCTGATGCAATAAATGCGAATGAGTCGCATAATCTTTTGCTGCGGACTGTAAACTGATTGCCGCGCCCGCTGCCGCAACCCGGCAGAGCAGGGCTATGATTAATCATAATGATTGCGCTAAAGGAGAGAGTAATGGTTGCCAACCGCATTGAAAAAGACTCAATGGGCCCGATTGAGGTACCGGCTGACAAACTGTGGGGCGCGCAGACGCAGCGCTCCCTGGAACACTTTCGCATTTCCACGGAAAAAATGCCCGTCGAACTGGTCTACGCGCTGGCGCTGACCAAGCGCGCGGCGGCGAAGGTCAACAGCGACCTCGGGCTGCTGCCGGCAGAACGCGCTAACGCCATCGTCAGCGCGGCCGACGAAGTGCTGGCCGATAAGCACGGCGGTGAATTTCCGCTGGCGATCTGGCAGACCGGCTCCGGCACGCAAACCAATATGAATATGAACGAGGTGCTGGCCAACCGCGCCAGCGAGATCCTCGGCGGCGAGCGCGGCATGTCGCGGCTGGTGCACCCGAACGACGACGTTAACAAGAGCCAGAGCTCCAACGACGTGTTCCCGACTGCGATGCACGTGGCGGCGGTGGTGGCGGTAAAAGAGCACCTGATCCCGCAACTGCATGTGCTACAAAAAACGCTGAACGATAAGGCTGAAGCCTTTAAAGACGTGGTGAAGATTGGCCGTACCCACCTGCAGGACGCCACGCCGCTGACGCTTGGCCAGGAGATCTCCGGCTGGGTGGCGATGCTGGCCCACAACCTCAAACATATTGAACAGAGCCTGCCGCACGTGGCGGAGCTGGCGCTGGGCGGCACCGCGGTGGGCACCGGCCTGAATACCCACCCGGAATACGCCGTGCGCGTGGCGGAAGAGCTGGCCGTGCTGACCAAACAGCCGTTTGTCACCGCGCCCAACAAATTTGAAGCGCTGGCCACCTGCGATGCGCTGGTTCACGCCCACGGCGCGCTGAAAGGGCTGGCGGCCTCGCTGATGAAAATCGCCAACGACGTGCGCTGGCTCTCCTCCGGCCCGCGCAGCGGCATCGGTGAACTGAGCATCCCGGAAAACGAACCGGGCAGCTCGATCATGCCGGGCAAAGTGAACCCGACCCAGTGCGAAGCGCTGACCATGCTCTGCTGCCAGGTGCTGGGCAACGACGTGGCGGTCAACATCGGCGGTGCCTCCGGCAACTTCGAACTGAACGTGTTCCGCCCGATGGTGATTCACAACTTCCTGCAGTCGGTGCGCCTGCTGGCCGACGGTATGGACAGCTTTAACCACCACTGCGCGGTCGGCATCGAGCCTAACCGCGACCGCATCACCCAGCTGCTTAACGACTCGCTGATGCTGGTTACCGCGCTGAACACCCATATCGGCTATGACAAAGCGGCCGAGATTGCCAAGAAGGCACACAAGGAAGGCTCTACGCTGAAAGCCGCTGCGCTTAAGCTGGGGTATCTGACCGAAGCCGAGTTTGATGCCTGGGTTAAGCCGGAGGAGATGGTGGGGAGTCTTAAGATCTGATTAGCTTAAGTCTGTCAGTCTGTCAGTCTGTCAGTCTGTCAGTCTGTCAGTCTGTCAGGCTGGGAGTTAGTCAGTTAGTCAGTTAGTCAGTTAGTCAGTTAGTCAGTTAGTCACTCAGCCAGCGGCTTAGTTTTAATCGATAATCCGCAAACGTTGGCTGAGGGCACACTAAGCATTAAAGCCGGCGTCAGTAACCTGGCGCCGAAATTTTCTAAAAACTCAACTACCCCGCAGGGGACGCGATGCCTGGCAAATCCCACAGGCGAAACAGCAGCGTAATCAGCCAGAACCGCTTTCCTTACCTATAAGTGAACGTAATTCGCTGGCTGGGCTACAGACAGGTTCCCTTCGTACATAGCTTCTTCATTAAGTTTGCCGTATAAATAACCACTTGTGGTTTTTAAACGCCGGTAAGCCAAGAGAACAGCATGTCCAGACCGACAGAACTCTATGTTCAGCATCTGCTTGATGTCGATGATATTCCTGCTGAAAATCGCTATCTGGAGATCGCTAAAAATCTGGAGTGTTACGGCATAACGGTGGCAGATGACCGCCGGCCGGAAGAGATCGTTGCCCGGCACAAAACCATTTCCGGCATCAACTGTGACTTCTGCAGCGCAACGGGTTCACGCAATATCACCACCTTTGACCCGCATAAATCGCCAAAGCCCTCGCTCTACTTTTCCGTTCTGCTGGAGGGCGATCAGTCTATTCGTGGGGTGAAAAAGTCAGCCCACGCCAGGGTCAGCCAGGGCACGCTGAACGTTCATCAGCGTAATGATTATTACACCTATGAAAGCAATGACGTGAATCAGGTCTATCTGATCCCGGATATTGAGATCGTTAACGGCATATTTAATGGCAGGCTCACCAACCCGACGGTTTCGCTGGAAAATCATCCGCTGATGCCGTTTATGAAATCACATATGCTGCTGTTACATCAACAGGGAGCCTTACTCAACGTCAAACAGGCGTCGGTAATTCTGGATGGCCTGCACAATATGGCAATGCTGATGCTAACGGATGTGGCGAAGGAAAAGGGGTTGATTTCATCAGGTGCGCTTAGCCACATTTACAACGCGGCCCGATCCTGGATCGAACAGAACTATCATCTGCAGGCGCTCAATCCAGACCAGATTTCAACCGTTCTGCGCTATTCACGTTCCAGCCTGGACAGGGCGTTTAAAGAGCAGGGGACGACGGTGATGGCAACGATAAAAGATCTGCGTTTAACCAAAGCAAAAGCTCTGCTGGAAAACCACCCGCATCTGCGTATTGATCGGGTCGCATGGGAGTGTGGTTTCAGTAATCAGTTTATCTTCAGTAAGAATTTCCGGGAGAAGTACCATATGCCGCCTAAAGTCTGGCGTGACAATTTTGGCGGGACATAATCCTTACTCAAAACGGTAAACCCTTGCTTTACTGTTGCTGGAATCTTTCCCTGTCAACACAGATACCGCCGCTCACCTTGTTTGCCAGCCTGAATACGTGATGAATAATTTGTTTGCTGTTGGTTTTTATTTTTCTTTTGATATTGCCTTCATGTGCTGCAATGGTCTTGTTTTTAATGTTCAGTTCGTCAGAGATATGCGGCGTGCTATGACAGGACATCCACATTTCCAGCATAACCGACTCTGTTCTGCTCAGCTTTACAGGCTGGGACTGACGGTCGTTGCATAAAGGATGTAGCACATCCTTCTTAAGATAGTCGTCAACCAGTGTTTTCAACGAATTCAACCCGATGTGCTTTGATAAGAACACCAGATTCTCACGAACAAAGACATGCTCTTTAAAATTTCTGGCAGAAGTTGACATAAATACTAAAAAGATAAAGTCGGCATTACTGGCAATCATCTCCCGCAGCTCCTGCGTTTCCTGATTGTCTTCAGAGAGGCAATTCTCACTGACAAACACCAGTCCGGACCGGTATTCAGTGCAGTAAGCTTGTGCGGAAGTTACTTTTCTTGCGAAAAATATATTAATATGTGAGAAGTAATGTGTCAGCCCGGTTAGCGTATAATTACAGGGATCAATAACAATCGCTTGCATTTTTATCTTCTTCTTAAGTTGGGTTTCTTTCAGCTTTTCCGCGTGAATAAAGATTAAAATACAAAGGGAAATAAAAAACTAACGGCCACAAGTAGATCAAATTATGCGTAGTTTTTCTTCATTAAAACATGTCTCTGCACATCACTTTTTGTTCTTCTCCGTCACAGGGATGTGTGTTCCCCTCCTGCCGGCAGCAATGAGATGAGTCAGGGGTTCCCCCCCAGAAAGACAAAGAACGCCAGCCGCGGCCAGCCCGGAAGACCAACGGCGGAAGTTGCAGGAAATCTGGCTTTGCGGGAACCCCGCAACCGCATCGACAGCCTGTCGGTTAAGATCTCAGGTTGTTATCAGAGATGATTGATCGGAACGCTTAATCCAGGCTGAGCTCCCTCGAAAAATCTGGTACAGGGAACAGCGTTTTAGTAACCCTGACGCTACAAGCACTGTTAAATCGTGATTTTCGCCGCAACGCGGCAGGAGTACTTCTGACAGTGGACACCGCAGGGCGTGTGAGGCGAGGCCATGAAGTTGGCTAATCATTCGCATAAAAAGCGATTACCCTGAACGAGTCGGTGATGAAGCGGGGGATCATTTCTCTCTTTTGCCCATTTTGCGATATATTAGCCCCACTATCAAAATCCTCTTTTTCCAAAGGTATTCCCCGATGGCCCTGATCCCCAAAAACTATGCCCGTCTCGAAAGCGGCTACCGCGAGAAAGCGCTTAAAATCTACCCGTGGGTCTGCGGGCGCTGCACGCGTGAGTTTGTCTACTCCAACCTGCGTGAACTG
The DNA here is from genome assembly GCF_001422605.1 of Erwinia sp. Leaf53. Lineage (NCBI taxonomy): Bacteria > Pseudomonadati > Pseudomonadota > Gammaproteobacteria > Enterobacterales > Erwiniaceae > Erwinia > Erwinia sp. Leaf53. The sequence continues at coordinate 131,497 of NZ_LMLK01000026.1, read as the reverse complement.
ACGGTGCATCATATCGATCACGATCACACCAACAACCCGGAAGATGGCAGCAACTGGGAGCTGTTATGCCTCTATTGTCACGATCACGAACATTCGAAGTACACCGAAGCGGACCAGTACGGCACCCGGGTGGTGGCAGGCGAGGACGCGCAGGATGATGTTGAAGCCGCTACCTATAATCCGTTTGCCAATCTTCAGGCGATGCTGAACAAGAAGAAGTGATGGCAGATGTCCGCTTCTGGTAGCAGATTGCCTCAGCAGAGAGGCAATCAGGAAGAAGCGGACGTCAGGGCTGACACTTATAAGATGACCGACACTGATTTACTGATTTCTAAGAAACTGATTTCTTGAAAACGTCATTTGGGTCTGACAATCGACCATTTTTTTCACTTCATAGTCAGTGCCCTGCATAGACACTTTCCCGCACATTGCGTCTTTAGTTTTGATCCATTGGCGCTGAGAGGGTAGCAACTCTTTTTTCTTCTCCGGACTGAGCGAACTCCAGATGGTAGTTAAATCTGAATCAGCATTTGCGAATTGCATTCTTGATTGATAAAGGGTGTCAGCAATGTTCTGTGGCGATTGTTGGTTTGCCGTTTGCTGACCCTGTTGTTGAGTTTGTTGCAGTGTATTCAGCTCTACCTGCGGCTGGACGCGCTGTTCCCTCTGCTGCGCCCGTTGTTGTGCTTCGATGAGCCTTTGTTGCTGTTCTTTTTCCTGCTGAATTTTTTGTTGTTCGACGATCGGATTGATAATTGATAATGCAGTTAGCAGACCTGCCCCTGATGAAATTGCATTATCAGAGGACGCTTTCACAAAAACATTTTTCTGATCGTCTGTTGCCTGAGCGGTATAAACAATGCGCTTAGAAAAGACGTTTGCATTATTTTCGAGCGACAGGTTCTCCAACTGTTTATCGAGATTTCTGCCAAAGTTAGAACGGTACGCTTCAGACAACTTAGAGTATTCTTCAGCGGGAATATTCATCGACACTGTAGCTTCACAGGTTTTCATTGTACTGCCCGAATCACTGGAGGTGGTCGATATTTCAGATATTGTTAACTTGATTTTTTCTAAAGCACTTCTCTTGGTCTGATTGGTAACATCCTGATATTTGTCAACTTGCGCAGATAAACTTTCAAAAGCAGATTTTTTAATCAAATCGATCAGGGTCGATTTGGTCATTTCTGATGAACAGCCGATCACTTCCTTATTGTCGTTACAACCTGTGATTGCCACGGCGAGAAACAGAACTGCATATTTAATCTTCATGAGATCCCTTTAGATCGAGCTATATGTTTTTATACGATGCTGGAAGGTTATCTTGAAATAATCCTGTTTACATTGCTTTGCATCAAGATAAAACCTACCATTGTCATGTGGTTATCGGCATTTATTCTGTGAACTTTAGCGCTCAGATGCCTTGTGGCGATCACCTTTGCTGCAGTAAAAACATCAAACTCTTTCAGTCACGTAAGGAAGCAGCCATGTCCCAGCTTTTAGCGGAAATTGAAGTAATGTTTATCGCCGGGTTTGGTCCCATCTCCCGGAGTACGGAAACCAGCGCCGCGTTTTATCTGCAGGCGCTGGGGCTGCCGCTGAAGCCGATGGAGGGCAACAGCGATTACCTGGTGACGGAAGAGGGCGCGCTATCGGGCGCTAAGCATTTTGCCGTCTGGCCGCTGGCACAGGCAGCCACCTCATGTTTTGGCACTGAGCAGTGGCCAGACGAGCTGCCGATCCCGCAGGGATGGATTGAGTATGAGGTGCGGGATCTCGATGCTGCCACCCAGGTGTTAGCCGACAAGGGCTTTCGTCTGCTGGTGGCGAACCGTACCGAGCCCTGGGGACAAAGGGTCACCCGCCTGCTCAGCCCTGAAGGGTTGATCACCGGGTTGACCTTCACGCCCTGGTTGCGTCAGTAATAAGCAGGCGACTTACCCAGCACCTTTCTTAGCATGGTGATAAAGGCGCTGACCGAGTCATAGCCACGCATATTGCGGTATCGCCGGGCCGACACTGTGCTCTCAAGGCAGGGGAAGCCGCAGCCAACCGGATAATATACCCACCGGATATCGTCGGGTTCAGCCACCTGCACCCCGTTTCCAGGCCGTTTTTCTCTGTTCTTCATTGGGTGCCATAGATCGGGAAGGCAAAATGCCTGACGTGGGAGCCAGGTGTAGCAGAGCATGCTGATAATGATTTACTATAATGGCCTCAGCAAAATTTTAAACGACCAGGAACGGTGTCTGAATGAAGTTTTATGGGATAAATTATCTACAAGCGCAGTCTAATCTGAATGACTATCTGAAATATATTATTATCTTTAGCACGTTATTTGTTCTGATCGTCGTCTTTAGCCTGTATATGCGCCATCGCCTGCAGACTAAATATCGGGATTTAACGATCATCGCCTTCCTGTTTCTGCTTTTCATCTCGGGCGTTCAGTATGCGGATTATACCAACAGCCAGAACGTACATTCACAGTCATCACAAATGGTTAATTTTGTAAGGCTGTTGTCCAAAGAAAAAAACGTCAGCGTCAATGCTGTTTTTGCCAGCTCAGTACAGCTGACGGATGGCGTGATCGTTAAGGTCGGTGACGGTTATTACCGTGTGAATCTAAGTGCGGATCAAGCCACCTACAGCTTAGTGGAGGTCTGGTTAACCAATCCGGACATCTCCATCGTCAATAATTGAGGAATAAAATGACTCTTTACACACCTATTATGATCAAGCTGGCTCTGGGGATACTGTGCCTGATTGTGCAAATTAATCTTATGGGGAAGGGTAACCTGGCCCCTTCATCGGCGATGGATCAGGTTCAGAACTACGTTTTGGGTGGGATTATCGGTGGCGTGATTTACAATGAGTCAATTACGGTGCTGCAATTTGTGCTGGTGTTGATTATATGGACCTTGCTTGTTTTTGTTCTTAAGTTTTCGAAAGAGCATAATCGTTTCGTCAAAAGAATCATCGATGGCAAACCCATTACGTTAGTACATAATGGATCCGTGAATGTGAAGGAGTGTTTACGCAACGGGGTTTCTGCCAACGATCTGATGTTTAAATTAAGGGCTAACGGCGTTTATGAAGTGGAACAGCTCAAGCGCGTCGTTCTTGAGCAGAATGGGCAGCTGACCATTATTCAGAGTGGCGACGAAAATATTCGATATCCCATCATCGTGGACGGTTTAGCGAACCATGACCTGCTGGAAATTATTAATAAGGACAGCGCATGGTTAGAAGCAAGAATTGCAGAACAGGGCTTCAGTAAAATCAGTGAAGTCTACTTAGGTGAATACCTCTCCGGCCGGATTAATTTATACGGGTATGCGAGATGATCGCGGGCCATCCCATCGGGTCACTTTACAATGCCGCCCTGGTAACCGCGTGGCGACAGACGGGGCGCGAAAAATACCCCTGAAGCTATTCCACCCGGTCACTGTACAAATGCAGCCTTGGCACCACCAGGTGCAGCATCTGCGCCTCCGGCTTATAGCGGTGCGTAATCTGCGCCGCGTTGTAGTTCAGCAGCTCCCCCAGCTTCGGCACGCTGGCGGCATCGCGGCACAGCACCAGCAGCGGGGAAGGGCAGGCCAGCTGGGTCTGTTTTTTTGACTCCGCATCATACACCCGCGCAATCGGCTGCACTTTTACCGGCCGTTTAATCTTCAGCGCCGCACCTTCCGGTAACCCGCGCAGCAGATCCATCTCTTCCGATACCCGCTCCGCCCACTGTTCACGCGTCCAGGGGGCGACGGCACGCCCGGCCTGCAGGCTTTTTTCCAGTTTCTCCAGTATCTCAGCGCGGCTGACGTTCTTAATAATATGCTTGTTGGCCCAGCCGAAGCGCACCGAGTCCGGGCTCTCCAGCAGCGGAATGCCGCGATAGGCGTTAAGGGTGATCAGCCCGCGCTGGTGGCGATGCACAAACTCGAAGCGCTCTTCGCTCGGCAGGCCGGAGTCGACGGTGATAATCTGCTCCAGATCCTGCTTCAGCTGATTGACCCGCTGCACCTGCTGGCGCAGGCTTTCGGCCTGCACATCATCGGCCTGCAGGCAGATGGCACCGGGCAGGCGTACCGCCGATTTGGTGCTGATTGTCTCCGACTGGTGCTGCATAAACAGCAGCCCGTAGTGGGCCAGCGCCCGCTGCAGCGCGGCCTGGCCGAGCTGTTGCTCAACGGCAATTTTCAGCAGCGGATCGTGCTCGCGACCTTTCTCCACCGGCGGTAAGACAAACACCCGCGCGGCCAGCAGACGCAGGGCAACAATCTGCTGCTGTAAAGTGGCAAGTTCCTGCTCCAGCTCCGCCACGCAGCGGTGCAGGCGATCGACGGCTTCATACTGACTCATTACGCGAACCTTTAATAGTTACAACATACTTTTACTTTGCCGAATACTGGTGCAAAAATCCAGCACTTGCGTCAGTTTATTTTCAGCAGCGAAAACAGCAGCGAGATGATGGCGAGTCTGTTAACCGTAGCGGGGCCTTACGGCCCCGTTAAAAGCGTAACGTTGATTAAGCCTGTCCGCTATTTCTGACGGCTGTTTTGCCCTGAAGTCAGCCAGGTCAGCAGCGCCGCAACCAGCAGCAGCGCGCCGCTCATCGCAAAGGTGCTCCGCCAGCCGAGATGATCAAACAGAACGCCGCCCACCGTTGAACCCAGCGCAATCGACAGCTGGACCATTGCCACCATCAGGCCGCCCGCCGCCTCGGCATCACCGGGCAGGGTACGCGCAATCCACGTCCACCATCCTGTCGGTGCTGCGGTCGCCAGCAGTCCCCACAGGCCGAACAGCAGCGCAACCAGCCAGACCAGCTGTCTGTTGAGGAGCAGCATGCCGACGATTGCCGCCATCAGCAGCGGAATGGCGATCAGCGTCGGGTAGAACTTCGCATTGAGGAACGGGGTAATCGCCAGCGTGCCGATGAAACCCGCCACGCCAATCCCCAGAAGAATCAGCGACAGGCCGGCCCCGTCAACCCGGGTCACCGTCTCAAGGAACGGGCGCACGTAGGTGAATAACGCAAACTGCCCCATAAAGAACAGCCCGCAGGCCAGCATACCGACGGCAACGATCGGCCTCTTCAACAGGTGAAACGCCGTACCGTGGGAGCGTGGGCCTTGATCGCCGGGCATTGCGGGCAGGCTGATCGCCTGCCAGATAAAGGCGACGATCGCCACCGGTACCAGGCACAGAAACGCCCCGCGCCAGCCGATGGTGGTACCAAGATAGCTGCCCAGCGGGGCGGCGATCACCGTCGCCAGCGCGTTACCGCCGTTGAAAATCGCCAGCGCGCGCGGCACCTGCGGCGCCGGCACCAGACGGATCGCGGTGGCGGCGGACATTGACCAGAACCCGCCGATAGCAACACCGATCAGCGCGCGTCCGGCGATATAGACCGGGTAGTCCGGGGCCAGCGCGATAATGATGCCGGAGACCGCCATCAGCACCGTCATTCCCTGCAACAGGATTTTACGGTTTATCGCGCCGGCCAGGGAGGAGATACTCAGGCTGGTCAGCACCGCCAGTGCACCAGAGATGGCGATCCCCTGGCCTGCCAGCCCCTCGCTGACCTGCAGATCGCGGGCCAGCGGCGTCAGCAGGCTGACCGGCATAAACTCGGAGGCCACCAGCACAAAGACGCACAGGGTCATGGCGAAAATGCCGCTCCAGTAAGCGTGCGGTGGGTGATGGGGTGGGGTATGGCTTAGTGTGGACATATCAGCATCTCTGAATATCGCCCCGGCAGGCTCAGGAAAAGCCGGGGCTAAGGCTATTAATGCAATAACAACTAATCGGGAATAGATGCCGTGCGCCGTCAACGGCGGCGAGGCGAACATCGGTACTGAAACCCGTGGTCAGGCCACCCGTCGCTAACAGGTGGCCCGTTAAGTGGTTTACTTCAGATTGGTTTTAAAGAACTGGTCAAACTGCGTAAACGGGATTTTACCGGCCGCGTTATCGTACAGGTCAACGTGGTTAGCACCCGGCACCACTACCAGCTGTTTCTTCGTGCTGCCCACCGCTTTATAAGCGTCTTCGGCAAAGTAGCGCGAGTGGGCGTTTTCACCGGTAACGATCAGCGTCGGGATGGTAATTTCCTTCGCGTAGCTCAGCAGCGGCATATTCATAAACGACAGCGGCATGGTGGCGGTCCAGGCACCGTTAGAGTTGACTGAGCGCGCGTGGAAGCCGCGCGGCAGACGGTAATAGTCAAAGAACTCTTTCAGCACCGGGTTCGGATTAGCCGGTAATACCTCCGGCAGAATCCGCTCGGCGGCGGTAATGCGGCCGTCTTTATCCACATAGAGATCGTGGCTGCCCGCCGCCGGGGAACCGTTTTCCGCATCCTTCCAGCGCTGCTGATTCAGATAGCCCAGCACCGCACGGCGGTCGTCCGTGGTGTAACGGTCTTTGCCATCACCCACGCCGTGGCCCATCGCCCGGCTCATATCGTACATGACGCTGGTCGCGACCGCTTTTACGCGGGTGTCCATCGCGGCGGCGTTAAGCGCCATGCCGCCCCAGCCGCAGATGCCGAGCAGTCCGATGCGGTTGCGATCCACCTCTTTTTGTAAGCCGAGGAAATCCACCGCCGCGCTAAAGTCTTCGGTGTTGATATCCGGCGAGGCGACGTTACGCGGAGAACCGCCGCTTTCACCGGTGTAAGAAGGGTCGAAGGCCAGCGTCACAAAGCCCTGTTCGGCGAGGGTCTGCGCGTACAGACCGCTCGACTGCTCCTTCACGGCGCCAAACGGCCCGCTTAGGGCGATCGCGGCCAGCTTAGCGTCGCCACGGGTTTTGGGCAGATACAGATCGCCGACCAGGGTGATGCCGTAGCGGGTCTGGAACGACACCTTACGGTGTTCGACCTTCTCGCTCCCGGCGAAAGTTTTATCCCATGTCTTTACCATTGACACGGGCAGGTTCGGATTGGTGCTATCAGCATAACTCATTGTTACAACTCCACTTAGTGACGCGCACAGCAGCATGACAGGTATCACGCTGGTCAGTTTACGGGTGAAAGCGATCATCTAAATCCCCAGGGTAAATAACAGAGAAGGTACAGCGCGCCCAGGGCAACGCTGCGGTGCTTTGTTCAGTTGTACACATTATACTCAGCACAAAAGAAGCTGATTAGTGGGGTTTAAATGCTATGATTCATAGCAAATTGCTATCAATGAGGGCGCTGTGATGGCCCTTCCTGAATGCTGCTGCCTGGATGAAGATGAATGACCAAACGCGAAAACTACAATGAGCTCTGGCTGTTTCTTCAGGTGGTGCGTGAGGGCAGCTTCACCGCCGCGGCCCGACGGCTGGGGCTGGCACAGTCGGGGATCAGCCGCTCCGTTCGCGAACTGGAAGAACGGCTGGGCGTGCAGCTGCTGGTGCGCACCACGCGCCGGCTGTCGTTAACCCAGGCGGGTGAGCAGCTGTACCAGACCGCCGAATCCGGCTTTGACGCGTTAGACGCCGGGCTGGCCACGCTGGCCCATTATCGCACCACACCCTCCGGTACGGTGCGCATCAACGCCAGCCAGCACGCGATCGATAAAGTCCTGCTGCCTAAACTGGCGGTGCTTAAGCAACACTATCCTGATATTCGCCTTGAGCTGATCGGCGAAGGGCGCTTTGTCGATATTATCGCCGAACGGTTTGATGCCGGCGTGCGGCTGGGGCCGGAGGTGGCGCAGGGGATGGTCGCGGTACGTATCACCCCGGATATGGCGATGGCCGTGGTCGGCTCGCCCGAGCATTTTCTTCGCTACGGTTTTCCGCAGGCGCCGGCCGATTTAGCCAGCCATCCCTGCATTGCCTACCAGTTTGCTGATGGCAGCCTCTACCCATGGGAGTTAATTCAGGACGATAAAACGGTCACCCACCGGCCGCAGGGGCAGTGGGTGTTTGCGGACAGCTATATGGAAGCCAACGCCGCCAGGCTTGGGCTGGGTCTGGCCTATGTTCCCGAGGAGCTGGTTGTCGATGATTTACAGAGTGGAACGCTGATCAGGGTGCTGCAGCGCTACAGCCAGCGCCTGGAGGGATCGTTTATTTACTATCCGCATCGCAATGTGTCGCCCGCGTTAAGAGTCGTTATCGATCTGCTGAAGGTGTGATGCTGGAATAAATGCCGTCCTGTTGGCTTTTAAGGAAGAAGAGGGTTCTTCGGTTCGGCTGGCACTAAATGTAGATCGCAAATCGGGGCCAGCCTGCGGCCCCGAGCTGTTGGCAATTCCGGCGATCAGGTCGGCATTGAGTAGGTCGTTACTTTGCTGGTCTGCGGATCGAATGACAGGATGCAGATAGCGAAGTTGCCGCCCAGGCGGTCCTTACGATCGGAGATTTTCAGGTTGTAGCTCTCATACATTGAGCTGTAGCCGGAAGCGTTAGATTCGTTCAGTTTAAAACCGACCAGCTGTTCGAAATATGCTTTGCTTTTGCCGACGCTGGTTTTGCACTGTTCATTAGTAATAGTGCCAACCTGTTTTGCAGAGGCGGTAGTTTGGGTACCAGAGGTCTGTTTGGGTGTAAGCGCTGCGTTGACTTCTTTCATTTTAGCGCCGACGCTGTTCATACCCTGCTGGAAATCAGCACAGGAGGAGGTGAGCAACACCAGGCTGCACAATACCAACTTTTTCATTGTATCCCTTACAATTGTTTACGTTTATTATCGGCGAATGAGTATAATTTTTTCAATACGTTACTCAATTAAGATATTTCTTAATATCAGAAAAAATATTAACGGTAACATTAAGTGATAGTTGCTAAATAAAACGATTGCGGGTATTTAACGCCCGGCGTGAGCGGCGTTAAACGTGCTTAGTGAAGGGGGATGTCCGAATGGAACCTGATACCCGTGAACATGTCGCCGGTGAATATGCCACCGGCGATAAGTGGCGTTAAAGTTGTTTTACCCGCAGCCGGTTACCCACCAGCAGTGCCGCCAGCAGCAGCAGGGTAATAAAGGCGCTGATGCCGTACCAGCCGTAATGTCGCCAGAACACCCCGCCCAGCGTACCGGCCACGCTGGAACCTAGGTAGTAGCAGAACAGATACAGCGCCGAGGCCTGGCCTTTGGCGCGGCGGGTGCGCCGGCCGATCCAGCCGCTGGCCACCGCGTGGGCGGCAAAGAAGCCGGCGGTAAACAGCATCATCCCCGGCAGGATCAGCCACAGGCTGCTAAACAGGGTAATCAGCAGGCCGCCGAGCATCAGCGCGGTCGAGAACAGCATCACCGGCGCGCGGCCAAACTTCGCCGTCATCGCCCCCGCCTTTGGCGAGCTCCACGAACCGGTCAGATAGACCAGCGACAGCAGCCCAACCGTGGCCTGACTCATTGACCAGGGGGCGGCGAGCAGGCGATAGCCGATATAGTTAAACAGCGTCACAAAGGCGCCCATCAGCAGGAACCCCTGCAGAAACAGCAGCGGCAGGCCGGCGTCGCGCCACAGCAGGCGGAAGTTGATCAGCAGCTTGCAGGGCCGCAGCGATGCCGGGCGAAAATGACGCGAGGCGGGCAGGATCCTCCAGAACATCACCGCCGAGGCCAGCGCAAAACAGCCGATGGTCGCCACCGCCACCCGCCAGCCGCTGAAATCGGTGATCACCCCGCTCAGCAGGCGGCCGCTCATACCGCCAATCGAATTGCCGCTGATATACAGCCCCATTGCCAATGCCACCATACCGGGGTGCATCTCTTCGCTGAGGTAGGTCATGCCGACCGCCGCCACGCCGCTCAGCGCCAGCCCGGTCAGCGCGCGCATGATTAAAATTCCGTGCCAGCTGCTCATGGTGGCTGAGAGAAGCGTAAAGACCCCCGCCAGCATCAGCGCCGTCACCATCACCGATTTGCGGCCGACGGCGTCGGACAGCGGCCCGACAATCAGCAGCCCCAGCGCCAGCATCGCGGTGGCGATTGACAGCGAAACGCTGCTGGCCGCCGGCGAAATAGCAAACTGCTGCGACAGTACCGGCAGGATCGGCTGCACGCAGTAGAGCAGGGCGAAGGTCGCCAGCCCGGCGGTAAACAGCGCCAGCGTCACGCGCATAAACTGCGGCGTACCGCGTTGAATATAGTCAGTGGCAGGAGGAGATAACGGTTCAGTGCGATCAACGCCGTCTTCAACGGTGACGGCAGCGGATAAGCGGTTCACAAAAGGTCCTTAGTCGCGAAGAGAAGTAACACCTTGCTAAGCGTAAGAAAATTCTATTAGGATGTATAATATATTAATAATCTCGATTGAGACGTTTAAGCTATGAATGTTGAGTTGCGTCATCTGCGCTACTTTATCGCCGTCGCGGAAGAGCTGCACTTTGGCCGCGCCGCTGCGCGGCTGAATATCTCGCAGCCGCCGCTCAGCCAGCAGATCCAACAGCTGGAGCAGGAGATCGGCGCGCGGCTGCTGGCGCGCACCAACCGCAGCGTGCGGCTGACCGCAGCCGGCCAGCAGTTCCTCGCCGACGCGCGGCTGATCCTGCAGAGCGTCAGCCAGGCCGCGGATAAAGCCGCACGCCTGCATCGTGGTGATGAGGGGGAGCTGCGCATCGGCTTTACCTCCTCCGCGCCTTTTATCAGCGGCGTCTCTGACGCGCTGTTCAGCTTTCGCCGGCGCTACCCGGACGTGCATATTCAGATGCAGGAAATTAATACCCGCCAGCTGCTGGCCCCGCTCAGCGACGGGCGGCTGGATCTGGGGGTGATGCGCAACACCGCGCTGCCGGATAATCTCAGCCATCAGCTGCTGCTGGAAGAGCCGATGTACGCGCTGATGCACCGCGACCACCGGCTGGCCGGCCGCGCGCAGCTGTCGATTACCGAGCTGGCCGGCGAACCGCTGGTGTTTTTCGATCCGCAGGGCGGCACCGCGCTGTACGGCGAGACCCTCGCGCTGCTGCAGCGCTATCAGATTGAGCCGACCATTACCCAGGAGGTCGGTGAAGCGATGACCATTATCGGCCTGGTCTCCACCGGTCTTGGCATCTCGATCCTGCCCGCCTCATTTCGCCGGGTGGGGCTGGCCGACGTGGTGTGGATCCCGCTGGCGGAGGCCGACGCGCGCTCTGAGGTGTGGCTGGTATGGGCGCATCAGCGCGAACGCTCGGCGAGCACCGCGGCGATGATGTCGCTGCTGCTGCAGTCCCGCCCCTCTGAATCGCTGAAAACCTGAGCGTAACGGGCAGCATTATGTGCTGCAAATCACATTTCGAATCAAATATTTGACGCCCGCTGCGAAGTGTTTCACCATAGCGAATGGCTTTATTTTGAAGCCCGAAAATAAGTATCAGGATGGGTGCGTAGTGGGAGCAGGGGTGTGATTGCTGACGGTCAGCCTGGTCATATCGATCAGATTAAACAGACAAATGCCGGCGCGGTATATCGCCTGATCGACCGCTATGGTCCGATTTCGCGTATCGAGCTCTCCAAACGTGCCCAGCTGGCCCCGGCCAGCATCACCAAAATCGTCCGTGAGATGCTGGAAGCACACCTGGTGCAGGAGACCGAGTTTCAGGATCCGGGCAGCCGCGGCCGCCCGGCGATTGGGCTGGTGCTGGACACCGACGCCTGGCATTTTCTCTCGGTGCGCCTTGGCAACGGCGAGATGACTCTCGCGCTGCGTGACCTCAGCTGTAAAATCATCGTTGAACAGCTTATCCCGCTGCCGGCTGAGGCCGACGAGCCACTGCTGACGCGCATCGTGCAGCTAATCGACCAGTTCTTTATTCTGCACCAGCGCAAACTTGAGCGTCTGACCGCCATCGCCATCACGCTGCCGGGGCGCGTTAACGCGCAGACCGGCGTCGTCCACCGTATGCCGTTCTACCCGGTCAACGATATGCCGCTTGGCCCGGAGCTGCGCAAGCGCACCGGCCTGCCGGTCTATATCCAGCAGGACGTCTGCGCCTGGACCATGGCGGAGTCGCTGTTTGGTGCGGCGCGCGACGCCAGCGACGTACTGCAGGTGGTGATTGACCATAACGTCGGTGCCGGGGTAATTACCGGCGGCCGTCTGCTGCACGGCGGCACCTCCAGCCTGGTCGAAATCGGCCACACCCAGGTCGATCCCTGGGGCACCCGCTGTTACTGCGGCAACAACGGCTGCCTGGAGACGGTGGCCAGCACCGACCGGCTGCTGGAGCTGGCCGCCCAGCGCATGCAGGCGTCGATGAGCTCCAGCCTGCACCATCAGCCGTTAACGGTGGCTTCGCTGTGCGACGCCGCGCTGGCCGGCGACCCGCTGGCGGTTGAGGTGATCACCGGCGTCGGCAACAGCGTTGGCCGCATCCTGGCAATTATGGTCAACCTGTTTAACCCGCAGAAGATCTTAATCGGTTCGCCGCTTAACCGTGCGCAGGCGATCCTGTTCCCGGCGATTGATGCCTGCATCAGCCAGCAGGCGCTGCCGGACTACAGCCGCGCGCTGCAGGTGGAGGCCACCCGTTACCCGAACGACGGCACGCTACCCGGTGCCGCGCTGGTCAAAGACGCGATGTATAACGGTTCCTTACTGATCTCCCTGCTGCAGGGCTGACAAACCCACCAAACCTTGCGCCAGCGCAATTCCCGCTGCCCTGGGCTGCACTAAAATTTTCCCTCGTCACTTAGGTGTTCATTGGTCATTACGGGCAGCTTCTGCCTGTTGGAGTCCCTGATGTTAGAGAGAATATTTGTCACCGGTACCGATACCGAGGTGGGAAAAACGGTGGTCTCCCGTGCGCTGCTGCAGGCGCTGGTGGCCGCAGAAAAGCAGGCGGTCGGTTTTAAGCCGGTGGGTAAAGGCAGCCAGCAGACGGCCGACGGGCTGCGCAACAAAGATGCGCTGGTATTGCAGCACTCCTCTTCGCTGCCGCTGGCCTATCAGGCGGTCAATCCGGTGACGCTGCCGGACGATGAGATCGGCACCAGCGGTGCCGCGATCGACTACGCCACCCTGAGCGATGGCCTGCAGGCGCTGACCGCACGGGCAGACTGCGTGGTGGTGGAAGGAACCGGCGGCTGGCGCAGCCTGATGGGCGACCTGCGCCCGTTGTCCGACTGGGTGGTGCAGGAACGGCTGCCGGTGGTACTGGTGGTGGGCATCAAACCGGGCTGTATCAGTCACGCGCTGCTCACCGCGCAGGCGATCCTGCAGGACGGCCTGCCGCTGCTCGGCTGGGTGGCCAACCGCATCAATCCAGGCCTGGCGCACTATGCGGAAATTATCGCGGTGCTGGCGGAAAAAATCCCGGCCCCGATGCTCGGCGAGCTGCCCTACCTGCCGCGCGCGGAAACCCGCGAACTGGCGCGTTATATCGATCTCTCGGCGCTGTCTCTCTGATTATCTGAACGGCTGAGGGGGCTTACTCCAGCCGGTCACATTTCATGGTCGCCCTCTGCCACACTCTCGCTCTCGTTTCCCTTACTGCCCGTGCCGTCGCTAATGCGCGCTGAACTCTGTTGATCTCCTCTCTGCAGTGAGCCTGAACGCGCACGCGCGACGGCGTGTATTCCCTGCGACCGGCAAGGCTTAAACGGTGCGGCCCGCGGGTGTAACGCCTTTAAGATCATAATTCCTTGCCGGTTTGCGTACGCCGTTGCAAAAAATCCGCACAGACGGGAAACTGACCGGCAAAAAATGATGCACACTGTCAGAAGACGTTAAAAAGGGATGATATGACAGACACCACTGCACATACCGTGACGCACCGTCACTGGGTACTGATCGCCTGCATGCTGGCGATGTTTATGGCGGCAATCGAAGTGACCATCGTCGCCACGGCGATGCCGACCATTATTGCCGATCTCGGCGGCTTCTCGCAGTTTGGCTGGGTATTCTCGATTTACCTGCTGACCCAGGCGGTGACCGTACCGATCTACGGCCGGCTGGCGGATCTGTGGGGGCGTAAGAAAGTGTTCTTTATCGGCACCGGGCTGTTCCTGCTTGGCTCGGTGCTGTGCGGGTTTGCCAGCCATATGGGCTGGCTGATCCTGTTTCGCGCGTTTCAGGGGCTGGGGGCCGGGGCGATTATGCCGCTGACCTCAACCATCGTCGCCGATATCTACTCGCCGAAAGAGCGCGCCGGGGTACAGGGCTGGCTCTCCAGCGTGTGGGGCGTGGCGGCCATCGTCGGCCCGCTGACCGGGGCCTGGCTGGTGCAGCACTTTAACTGGGCGCTGATCTTCTGGGTCAACGTGCCGGTGGGTATTATCTCGATGCTGCTGCTGGCGCGGTTCTTCAGCGAAAGCCCGTCGGCGCGCGGCCAGCGCATCCGCGTAGCGGGGAGCGTCTGGTTAATGCTGGCGGTCAGCGCCTTACTGGCCGCGCTGCTGCAGGCAGAAAGCCTCGGCTACTGGAGCCTGCTGCTGCTGGCGCTGGCCGTGGTCGCCGGATCCCGCCTGCTGCGGCATGAGCGCAGGGCCAGCGAGCCGCTGTTCCCGCCGGTGATCTGGCGCAGCCGCCCGCTGCTGGCCGGCAACCTCGGTAACCTGGCGATCGGCGCGGCAATGATGGGCATCAGCGCGTTTTTACCTACCTGGATCCAGGGCGTTAACGGCGGCACGCCGCTGCAGGCGGGCAGTGCGCTGGCGATGATGTCGATCGGCTGGCCGCTGGCCAGCACGCTGAGCGGGCGGCTGATGCAGTGGAGTTCCTACCGGTTTACCGCGCTGCTGGGATCGCTGCTGCTGATCGCCGGCACCGCGATGCTGCTGGCGCTGCACCTCGGCAGCCCGATCTGGTACGCCGGGCTGTCTGCCTTCGTCATCGGCACCGGAATGGGCATGACCAGCACCACCTTCTTACTGGCGGTGCAGAACAATGCAGAGTTCTCAATTCGTGGCATCTGTACCGCGTCTATTATGTTCAGCCGCATGCTCGGCTCGGCGCTGGGCACCGCGGTGATGGGCGCGGTACTGAACTACAACCTGCTGCTCCGGCTACCTGACTACCGCGATCCGGTGCAACAGATTATGTCCCACCCGCAGCGTGAACGGCTGACCGAAGGAGGGCTGCAGCAGATGCTGGCGGAAATCGCCCATTCGCTGCACTGGGTGTTTGCCGTTTCGCTGGTAATTGCCTGCGCCAGCCTGCTGATCTCCAGACTGGTGCCGGCGCAGAAACTGCACCACTGAATTCCCGTTAACAAAAAAAATGCCGGTCACCTTAAGTGACCGGCATCAGGCCGCCTCATTTAAAGCCATTACCGCTTACTGTGCAGGCGCGTCCTGCGACGATCCCGCCGAGGCCGGCACATTGCTGTCGCCGTCGTTGCCGCTGCGTTTATAGACAATCTTCTGCGAATCATTTTCGCAGTGGCCAACCACCTGGCCGCCAGCCTGGTCCGCCTGATCGTTCGGCACCACGTCCAGCGTGAAGCCTGACGCCGGCACGCCGTTGTTAATAATTTTCTGATTGATATCCGCTTTGACCGATTCGCATGATGCCTGAGCCGCCAGCGGGGTGGCGACGATCAGTGCGGTTAACATCCACTTAAAACCTTTCATCATTTCATCCTTATGCGTTGAATCAGCGCTAATTATATGTCAAATCAGCAGGTCTGCAGGCCGGCACGGCTAATCAGCCGCATTTTCCTGTTTACGGAGCCACCGGGCGGCCGCTGCGGCGGTCGAGGCAGCGCAGGGTGTTCGGCTCCCAGTAGGCGTTAACGTTAAGGCTTTTCTCACAGTTATCGCGGGTGTCGAAGGCGCGATCGGCCTTATCAAACTCTTTCTCAACGCGGTTATTTACCTTGCCGCGCAGGCGGTGGGTGTCGTCCCACTGCTCTTTTTCCTGGCGTGCCTGCTCATTGCTCAGCGCATTGTTGCCGTCCTGAATAATCAGGCGGTCTGTGCGCGCCTGGGCAGCGTGCTGCACGGAGAACAGCGCTACCAGCAGCAGAGGCAGGGCGGTGCGGGTCAGGCGTTGGGGCAATCTCTTCATAGGTCTTCCTTTCTGTCAGGCCGGGCGATCGGTAACGGCTGCACCAATAATGACGCCAGTATATCATTAGCCTTCAGGCGGCCACCAGCAAGCCGTAATCGCCGTTGAGCATTGAGTGAGAATAAAAGGATGAAAAGATGTTAACCACCACGCTGCTGTTTTTCGCCACCGCGCTGGCCGAAATTATCGGCTGTTTTCTGCCCTGGCTGTGGCTGAAAAAGGGCGGTTCGCCGTGGCTGCTGTTGCCGGCAGCGCTGAGCCTGGCGATGTTTGTCTGGCTGCTGACCCTGCATCCGGCGGCCAGCGGCCGCGTGTATGCCGCCTACGGCGGAGTTTACGTGGTCACGGCGCTGCTGTGGCTGCGGGTGGTCGATGGGGTCAGGCTCAGCGCCTGGGACTGGACGGGGGCAGCGGTCGCGTTTTGCGGTATGCTGATTATCGTAGCCGGTTGGGGCCGTGCTTAAGTCAGGACGATTCTTTGTCGGCATTACGGATGTGTCGATCGTTAACGCACCGGGCCATCTGTGAACGGCCCGGCGCAACAGCGGTCTGGCGTTTATGCCTTGTGAACGCGCAGGCCCGCCTGGCTCTGGCCGACCGGCATCATCTCCAGCGCGGTGATGTTGACGTGTTTCGGCAGGGTAGCCACCCACCAGACGGCCTCGGTAACGTCTTCCGGAGTCAGCGCTTCGGCACCCTGATAGACGCTCTCGGCGCGTGAGTCGTCGCCCTTAAAGCGCACGTTGGAAAACTCGGTGCCGCCGACCAGGCCGGGTTCGAGATCGGTGACGCGCAGCGCGGTGCCGTGCAGGTCGGTACGCAGGTTAAAGCTGAACTGACGCACAAAGGCTTTGGTCGCGCCGTAGACGTTGCCGCCAGGATAAGGCCAGCTGCCGGCGATCGAACCGATGTTGATCACATGGCCGACGTTGCGCTCTACCATAGCCGGCAGGATAGCGCGGGTCATATACACCAGCCCTTTATTATTGGTATCGATCATATCTTCCCAGTCTTCCAGGCTGGCGCGGTGCGCCGGCTCAATGCCCAGCGCCAGCCCGGCGTTGTTGACCAGAATATCAATATTCCGCCACTCCGCCGGCAGGCTGGCCACCGCCGCATCGATCCCCGCGCGATCGCGCACGTCCAGCACCAGCGTATAAACACGGTCACCCAGCTCGGCTTTAAGCGCGTCCAGGCGCTCCTGGCGGCGGCCGGTGGCAATCACCTTGTGGCCTTCAGCGACAAAACGGCGGGCAATACTCTGACCAAAACCGGCGGTCGCGCCGGTAACAAATACGATCATCTCACAATTCCTTCAGGTAATTCAGGGTTAACCAACCCAGGTTCATTGAGGATACTCACCCGACACCATAGCACTCCACCGCCACGCTGATAAGTAGCGAATCTGGATGATTAATAAGAAATTACGCAATCCTTTGCCACCCGGCGGCAGCCGTTTAAAGCCCGTGCTCTCACGCCTGAGGGCAGGCCAGGGTGGGCCGGTGGCGAAGGGAGGACGTTATTTGAACGCTAAGGCTCGCCAGCACGCAGGCATCAGCCACTCAGGTGGAATGTGGCGCAATTATTGCATTTTAAAAGCACGACCGTTGCTGGTCTGGCACCACTCAATCAATAAGGATTCGTTATGGCAACCTCATACACTCAGGCGCTGCGCGGCAGTTTTTTTGATATCCGTCACCCGGTGACCGCGGCAGAGCAGCTGTCGGATGCGGCCCGCTATATTGAGGATGGCCTGCTGCTGCTGCAGGACGGCATCATCGTCGGCCTCTGTGACTGGCAGCAGGGGCGACAGCTGCTGCGGGCGGAGAGCGACGCCATTGACTACCGCGGCCGGTTAATCGTGCCGGGCTTTATCGATACCCATATTCACTATCCGCAAACCGAGATGATCGGTGCTTACGGCGAACAGCTGCTCGAGTGGCTGAATCAGTACACCTTCCCGGTGGAGAGCCAGTACCACTGCCCGCAGCACGCGGCGCAGATGTCGGCCTTTTTTCTGCAGCAGCTGCTGAGCAACGGCACCACCACCGCGCTGGTGTTTGGCACCGTGCACCCGGAATCGGTGGAGGCGCTGTTCAGCGCCGCGGATGCGCTACAGATGCGGCTGATCGCCGGTAAGGTGATGATGGATCGCCACGCGCCGCCGGCGCTGACCGAAACGCCGGAGCAGAGCTACCGGCAGACCCGCGAGCTGATTGAACGCTGGCACAACCACGGCCGCCTGAGCTACGCGCTGACCCCGCGATTTGCGCCCACTTCGTCGCCGGAACTGCTGGAAAAAGTGCAGCAGCTGCGCGAGGAGTTTCCCGACCTGTGGCTGCAAACCCATCTCAGCGAAAATCCGCAGGAGGTGGCCTGGGTGCGCGAACTGTTCCCGCAGCATGAAAGCTACCTTGACGTTTACCATCACTACCGCCTGACCGGTCGCCGCAGCCTGTTTGCCCACTGCCTGCACCTTGAGGAGCAGGAGTGGGACTGCCTGCAGCACACCGGCTCCGCCATTGCCTTCTGCCCGACCTCAAACCTGTTTCTCGGCAGCGGCCTGTTCGACCTGCAGCGCTGCTGGCAAAAGCAGGTGAAAATGGGGCTGGGCACCGACGTCGGGGCGGGCACCAGCTTCAGCCTGCTGCAGACCATGGGCGAAGCCTACAAGGTCGGCCAGCTGCAGCGCTACCGGCTCTCTGCCCTTGAAGCCTTCTACCGCGCCACGCTCGGCGGTGCGCAGGCGCTGGATCTCGATGACCGCATCGGCAACTTTGAGGCGGGTAAAGAGGCGGACCTGGTGATTATCGATCCGGCCGTTACGCCGCTGCAGCAGCTGCGCCACGGCAACAGTCGCGATATCCGCGAGCAGCTGTTTGTGCTGATGACGCTGGGTGACGATCGCAATATCGCCGCCACCTGGGTCAACGGCCGCTGCGTCTGGCAGCGTGAGGCGGGTGTATGACGGGCTGACTCTGGATTTTCCTGCCAGCATAACGTGGAGGCGCAGCCAGCGCAGGGAGCAATGCCCGCAGCGCGTGGCCGGGTTGGGTAATCTGTCTGTCACGGGCGTCACAGGAGGTGCTACAGTGTCAGCAAGCGTAACAGGAGAATCGCATCATGACCGAGCTTCAGGACAACCCCTTTTATCAGGCCAGCGGCTTAAGCTTCGACGCCCCGCCGTTTGACCGCATTCGTGAAGAGCATTACCGCCCGGCGCTGCTCGCCGCCATCGCGCAGAAGCGAGAAGAGGTGGTGCGTATCGCGCATGAAACGGCAGCGCCGACCTTTGCCAACACTTACCAGGAGCTGGAGCAGAGCGGCCAGGCCCTGCGACGGGTGTATAACGTATTTACGGCGATAACCGCGGCCCATACCAGCGACGCGTTGCAGGCGCTGGACGAAGAGATCTCACCGCTGATGGCGGCGCTCGACGACGATATCCGCCTTAACGCTACGCTGTTCGCCCGGCTGGATGCGGTGTATCAGCAGCGGCAGCAGCTGGGGCTGGACGCTGAATCTCTGCGTCTGGTCGGGGTCACCTGGCAGAGTTTCGAGCTGGCCGGTGCGCGTCTGAATGCGGCAGATAAGGCCCGGCTGCGGGCGCTGAACCAGGAGGCGGCGACCCTGAGCAGCCGCTTTACCCGCCGCCTGCTGGCCGCCACCAAAAGCGGTGGGCTGGCGGTGAGCGATGCCGCCGCGCTGGCCGGTCTGAACGACGAACAGCTGAGCGCCGCCGCCGCCGCCGCAGAGGCGCGCGGGTTGAAAAATCAGTGGCTGCTGGTATTGCAGAACACCACCCAGCAGCCGATCCTGCAGCGTTTAAGCAACCGGCAGACCCGCAACGCGCTGTTCAGCGCGGCCTGGGCGCGCAGCGAGAAGGGCGACGAGAACGACACCCGTGAAACCCTGCTGCGGCTGGCGCAGGTGCGCGCGCAGCAGGCGAAGCTGCTGGGTTACGCCAGCTATGCGGCCTGGCAGCTGCAGGACCAGATGGCGAAAACCCCGCAGGCGGCGCTGGCGTTTATGCGTCAGCTGGTGCCGGCGGCCACCGCGCGCGCGAATAAAGAGGCGCAGGCGATCCAGCAGCTGATCGACGGCCAGCAGGGCGGCTTTATCCTCACGGCGGCGGACTGGCCGTTTTATGCCGAACAGGTGCGCCAGCGCGACTACGCGTTAAACGACGCGCAGACCGCGCCTTATTTTGAACTCAACGGCGTGCTGGAAAACGGCGCATTTTATGCCGCCAGCCAGCTGTTTGGCCTGCGCTTCAGCCCGCGGGCCGACCTGCCGGTTTACCACCCGGACGTGCGGGTGTACGAGGTGCAGGAAGCGGACGGCACGCCGCTGGCGCTGTTCTATACCGACTGGTTTAAGCGTGACAACAAGGGCGGTGGTGCCTGGATGGGCAACTTTGTTGAGCAGTCGACGCTGCTCGGCAGCCGGCCGGTGATCTATAACGTTGGCAACTTTACCCGGCCCGCCGACGGCCAGCCCGCGCTGCTGTCGTGGGATGAAGTGATCACCCTGTTCCATGAGTTTGGCCACGCGCTGCACGGCCTGTTTGCCGAACAGCGCTATGTCAGCCTCTCCGGTACCAACACGCCGCGCGATTTTGTCGAGTTCCCGTCACAGATCTACGAGCACTGGGCCAGCGATGCACCGGTGTTTGACAACTATGCCCGCCACTATCAGAGCGGCGACGCGATGCCGGCCGCGCTGCGAGAGAAGATGTTACGCGCCGCCCGCTTCAACAAGGGCTACGAGATGAGCGAGCTGCTGGCCGCGGCGCTGCTCGACCAGCACTGGCACGGCCTCGACGCCGACGCCGCGCCGCCGCCGGTGGCCGAATTTGAGCAGCAGGCGCTGGCCGCTGAGCAGATTGCGCTGAATGCCGTACCGCCGCGCTACCGATCCAGCTACTTCCAGCATATCTGGGGCGGCGGTTATGCGGCAGGCTATTACGCCTATCTGTGGACGCAGATGCTGGCCGACGACGGTTTCGCCTGGTTCAGCGAACACGGTGGCCTGACCCGCGCCAACGGCCAGCGCTTCCGCGAGCTGATCCTGTCGCGCGGCAACAGCAGCGATCTGAAGCAGCTATGGCACGACTGGCGCGGCCACGAACCCCTGAGCGAACCGATGCTGTTCAACCGGGGACTGAAAGAGTAACGGAACGGTGCTCAGCAGGTTTCCGTGCCGTCATATGGCCCCGAATGCTAACGATAAGAGGATGTTGTTATGACCATTATTGCCTGCCTGCACGCGGCAGAGAGCAACGCTGCGGTATTTGAACAGGCGCTGTCAGCGCTGGACTATCCGGACGTGCAGTTGCTGCACCGGGTGGAGAGCGAGCTGTTTGCGCAGACCCAGACGGAGCAGGGGCTGACGCCGGAGATTGCCGACGCCACCCGCGCAACCATCGCCGCGCTGTGCCAGCAGGCCGATGCGGTGATCGTCACCTGTACCACGCTGGGCGCGGCGGCCTGGCAGGTCGACTTCGGCAAACCGGTGCTGCGCATTGATGCCACCCTGGCAAAGGTGGCGTCGCGCTATCACGGCAACATCCTGGTGCTGTGCACCGCCAGTTCGACGATGGAATCGACCACCCGGCTGTTCAGCGCCTTTATTCCCGGCGACCGGCTGGCTGTGGAGCTGGTGCCGCGCGCCTGGGCGTGGTTTAACCAGGGGGACACCGACGGCTATCATCAGCAGATCGCCGACTATATCACCGGCCGTGCCGAGTGCCCGCTCGGCTGCATTGTGCTGGCACAGGCTTCGATGAGCGGGGCGGAAAAACGCATCAACACCACGCTGGCGGTGCTCACCGGCCCGCAGGTAACGCTGCAGGCCGCGATCGAAGCGCTGGCCTGATGCGGGCGTAGCCAGCGGCAAAAAAACTCCCCGCCGGCCGGCAAAATTGTTTATCCTGTGTCGACATATTGTTACTCCCGTTACTGTTCAGGAATTCTGATGTTCGATCTTTCGCTGGTTATTCTGCTGTTCCTCGCCGCCCTGAGCTATTTCAGCCACAACATGACCGTTACCATCGCGCTGCTGGTGCTGGTCGCCATCCGCTTAACGCCGTTAAATCAGACCTTCCCGTGGATTGAGAAGCAGGGGGTAACGGTCGGCATCATCATTCTGACCATCGGCGTGATGGCGCCGCTGGCCAGCGGCACCCTGCCCAGCAGCACGCTGCTGCACTCGTTCCTGCACTGGAAATCGCTGCTGGCGATCGCGGTGGGTATTTTTGTCTCCTGGGTGGGCGGCAAAGGCGTCACGCTGATGAGCAACCAGCCAACGGTGGTCGGCGGCCTGCTGATCGGCACTATTATCGGCGTTTCGCTGTTTCGCGGCGTGCCGGTCGGCCCGCTGATCGCCGCCGGACTGGTCTCACTGCTGATCGGGAAGATGTAACCTGCGGCGGGCGCTGTGCTATGCTGCCCGCCGCATTTAATTAACTGAGAATCTATTCGTGAGCAGCAAACAGGATAAACGAAACAAACGTGCCAAACTAAAGGCTAAACAGGTCAACAAGGCGCGCGCGCACGGCCGCCAGCTGGACGCTATCGGCCGTCAGGAGTATCAGGCCACGCCGGAGATGGTTGAGCTGTTCCGGTCGCTGCCGGCGCTGGATGAGAGCGGCGCGATGCCGTTCGTCGGTGCGGTTTATCGCTGGTGTCGCGAAGAGTATCAGTTTGACGGTGACAATGCGGAAGGCGAGGCGCTGCAGGTAGCGGCGCTGTGCGTGATGTATATTCACTGGACCACCCGCGATGGTGCCACCACGCTGGTGCAGAACGAGTTAATCGAAGCGGCGCTGACGCTGGTGGAAAAAAACGAGGCGTTTCAGCAGCAGTACGCGGCCGCAGAGGCGGAATTTGTCGTACTGCCGGCCGACAACGGCTAAAAAAAACGGCAGGTTCCCGTGGGAGCCTGCCAGTCATCCTGCCAACCCTACTTCAATTTTTCACTCCGCCGCGGTTATTATGCTCTGCGCGACGGGTTTGCCATCCGGGTGCAAAAGTGTGCTGCTGAACAGCTTCAACACCGCCATCATTTTCCTGATAGAAAACCATCACAGAATTCTCAGCCGCTGATGATTAACCGTCATTTTTGCCTGCTGTGCTGCTGATAATAGAGCCAAAAGAATTTAAATTCCATTTATTAATTAAATGGAACATTAATTCTTAGAGAAAGGTCATGGTTTCCAGTGGTAAAAAGCGCAGTCTGATAGTTTTTGATAGAAAAACTCTCTTTCGATCGTACATTCCGGCATGCATCAGTAACGCGGATTTGTCAGAGCAGCACTCTGTAGCGGGAAGCGTCTGGCAGGTCACTCTCATCAGGTTTTGCCTGAATGGTGCAGCAGGGCGGGCGCATCTGCGCCCGCCGCGTCGGGCATCAGCCCGGATAGATACCGCGATCTTTACGTGCCATCAGGATGCGTTCACAGGCCACGATATAGGCGGAAGTGCGCAGGCTGCACTCTTTTTCCCGCGCTTTATCCCACACGTGAACCATCGCCTCGGTCATGATCTTATCCATGCGCTCGTTAATTTCGTCCTCGCTCCAGAAGAAGCTGGCCATATCCTGCACCCACTCGAAGTACGAAACGGTTACGCCGCCGGCGTTACAGATTACGTCCGGCACTACGGTAATGCCGCGTGAGGCCAGCACGTCGTCGGCTTCAGGGTAGGTCGGGCCGTTGGCACCTTCGAGCACGATGCGGCATTTCAGCTTCTCAGCGCGCTGGCGGTTGATTTGCCCTTCCAGCGCCGCCGGGATCAGAATGTCCATCTCCACGTCCCAGAACGCCTCGTCGCTAATCACTTCCGCGCCGCTAAAGCCGGCGATTTTCTTGTTCGCCGCATTCCACTCGCTCAGCGCCGCCAGATCGATGCCGGCCGGGTTAAACAGCGTGGCGCTGTGGTCCTGCACCGCGACCACGCGGCCGCCGGCGGCGGCAAACAGGCGGGCCGCTTCGCTACCCACGTTACCAAAGCCCTGTACCGCCACGCGTGCGCCTTCCAGCTCGATACCGCTGCGCTGTGCCACTTCACGGCCGGTGATAAACACGCCGCGCCCGGTGGCTTTTTCACGCCCCAGCGAGCCGCCAAGGTGTACCGGCTTACCGGTCACCACGCCGGTAACGGTGGTGCCGTTGTTCATGGAGTAGGTGTCCATCATCCACGCCATTACTTTCCCATTGGTGCCGACGTCCGGTGCCGGAATATCCTTCTGCGGGCCGATAATCAGGCCAATCTCGCTGGTATAGCGGCGGGTCAGACGCTCCAGTTCACCCTCTGACAGCTTAAGCGGATCGACGCGGATCCCGCCCTTGGCACCGCCATAAGGCAGGTTGACCGCCGCACACTTGATGGTCATCCAGGCCGAAAGCGCCATGACTTCGTTGAGATCGACGTTAGGGTGATAGCGCACGCCGCCTTTGCCCGGTCCGCGCGACAGGTTGTGCTGCACGCGGAAGCCTTCGAAGTGGCGGATGGTGCCGTCGTCCATCTGCAGCGGGATATCAACGATCAGCGCGCGCTTCGGATGACGCAGGGTGTCGATCCAGCGGGAGAGATCGCCGAGGTAGGGGGCAACGCGGTCGATCTGCTGCAGATAGGTGGACCAGGCCGTTTTACTGCCTTCAGATACGTAGGAGAGCTTTTCCATAACCAACCTTTAATATGTTAGCACCTGCCCCGCGACCGTCCGGACCGGCGGGATGATGCTTAGTTATAACTTCTGGTAACCGTGGATGGCCCAGCGAAATTCACTGGGACAGCGCTAATTTAGCATCAAATAAAAGTTTCAAAGTTATTAAATTATTGTGAATTGCACCTGATTGGTGCAGAAAAGTGACTGCCGTGTGCATAGATACCGCGCTAACCTCGCCAGCCCGATGTGGTAGCCGTTGGCAGGCGTTAATTATGCAGTTAGACTGCATAGATGTGGTTTTTCCTTTATTTTTCAGAATTTTGAATGCGATCAAATTTTGCCAGTTGCGGCACGTAACGCGGTTGCAACCCCCAAAAATTCGCAAAATGACCATTTTGCCAGGAGAAGAGTCTATGACCCTTGACGTCAAAAGTCTTAAGCAGAATTTTCCTCTGCTTGATGCGCTCTGTGCGCTACAACCTGTTAGCTGGTTCAACCCGGACTATGCCACGCTGGCGGCCGGCTACCCGCACGTAGGCCTGACCGCTGCCCAGGTAGCCGATGCAGCCGCGCGGCTGCACCGCTTTGCGCCGTACCTGATGAAGGTCTTCCCGGAGACGCGCGCCAGCCAGGGGATTATTGAGTCAGCGATCTGCCCGCTGACGCAGTTGCAGCCGGTGCTGGAGGCGCACTACCAGCAGCGGCTGGCGGGGCGGCTGTGGCTGAAGAAAGACAGCCATCTGCCGGTCTCCGGTTCGATCAAGGCGCGCGGCGGCATCTATGAGGTGCTGGCGCACGCGGAGCGGCTGGCGATCGCCGCCGGGCTGCTGCAGGAGGGCGACGACTACGCAAAACTGGCCAGTGATGACTTCCGCGCCTTCTTCAGCCAGTACCGCATCGCGGTCGGCTCCACCGGCAACCTCGGCCTGTCGATCGGCATCATCAGCGCGCAGCTCGGCTTTGAGGTGACGGTGCATATGTCGGCGGATGCCCGCGCGTGGAAGAAGCAGACGCTGCGCGATCGTGGCGTCAGGGTGGTGGAGTATCAGCAGGACTACGGCGTGGCAGTGGCGGAAGGGCGGCGTCAGGCCGGGGACGACCCGCGCTGCTTCTTTATTGATGATGAGAACTCGCACAACCTGTTTCTCGGCTACGCGGTGGCCGGCGAACGGCTGAAGCGGCAGTTTGCCGAACACAATATCGTGGTGGACGCCGACCACCCGCTGTTTGTCTATCTGCCCTGCGGCGTCGGTGGCGGACCGGGCGGCGTGGCCTTTGGCCTTAAGCTGGCGTTTGGCGACCACGTACACTGCGTGTTTGCCGAACCGACCCATTCGCCCTGCATGCTGCTGGGGGTGCATACCGGCCTGCATGATGAAATCTCCGTGCAGGATCTCGGTATTGACAACCTGACCGCCGCCGACGGCCTGGCGGTCGGCCGTGCCTCCGGCTTTGTCGGCCGCGCGATGCAGCGCCTGCTCAGCGCCTTCTATACGCTTAGCGACGAGGAGATGTATCGCCTGCTGGGGTTGTTACAGCGTCACGAGGGGCTGAGCCTGGAGCCTTCGGCGCTGGCCGGGATGGCCGGGCCGTGGCGCATCAGCGCGCAGCCGCAGGAACTGGCCGCGCAGGGCATCAGCGCAGCGCAGTTGTCGCAAGCCACCCACCTGGTGTGGGCGACCGGCGGTGGCATGGTGCCAGCGGAAGAGATGGCGAAATATCAGGCTGCCGCTGAAAAACTGCTGGCAGATTAAGCACTATTTGTACAGAAAGCAGGCTAAGGGCCGCTGTTTGCGCATGTGCGCTTTGCCCTGGCGCGGTGAAAGCGGTATCCTGACGCCTGTATTTAATAAAAAAAGTCTCTATTGAGGTCGACATGATTATTAAACCACGTATCCGTGGCTTCATCTGTGTTACTGCCCATCCGGCAGGTTGTAAAGCTAACGTCAAACAACAGATCGATTACGTCACTGCGCAGGGCCCGGTGGCTTCCGGCCCGAAAAAAGTGCTGGTGATTGGCGCCTCAACCGGTTACGGCCTTGCCGCCCGCATCTCTGCGGCCTTTGGCTGCGACGCCGACACGCTGGGCGTGTTCTTCGAGCGCGCCGGTGAAGAGACCAAACCTGCCACCGCCGGCTGGTACAACTCTGCTGCGTTTGAAGAGTTTGCCACTGAGAAGGGCCTGTACGCTAAAAGCATTAACGGCGACGCCTACTCAGACGCGGTTAAGCAGAAAACCATTGAACTGATTAAGCAGGATCTGGGTCAGGTTGACCTGGTGGTTTACAGCCTGGCCGCGCCGCGCCGTACCCATCCGGTTACCGGTGAAGTGTTTAACTCCACCCTGAAGCCGATCGGTAAACCGCTGGTAACCCGCGGCCTGAACACCGACAAAGAAACCATCACCGAAGTGGCGCTGGAGCCGGCTAACGCCGAAGAGATCGCCGGTACCGTGGCGGTGATGGGCGGCGAAGACTGGCAGATGTGGATCGACGCGCTGCTGGAAGCCGGCGTGCTGGCGGAAGGCGCGAAAACCACCGCCTTCACCTACCTCGGCGAGCAGATCACCCACGACATCTACTGGAACGGCTCGATCGGTGAAGCGAAGAAGGATCTGGACAAGCGCGTGCTGACCATCCGTGACACCCTGGCCGCCCACGGCAACGGCGACGCCCGCGTCTCGGTGCTGAAAGCCGTCGTAACCCAGGCCAGCTCTGCTATCCCGGTGATGCCGCTGTACCTGTCGCTGCTGTTTAAAGTGATGAAAGAGAAGGGCACCCACGAAGGCTGCATCGAGCAGGTTTACGGCCTGTTTAAAGACAGCCTCTACAACGCCTCGCCGATTCTGGATGACGTTGGCCGCCTGCGCGCCGACTACAAAGAGCTGCAGCCGGACGTGCAGGGTGAAGTGTCTCAGCTGTGGCCAACCGTCACCGACGAGAACCTGAACGAGCTGACCGACTTCGCCGGCTACAAGGCCGAGTTCCTGCAGCTGTTCGGCTTTGGCCTGGCGGGCGTCGATTATGACGCAGACGTTAATGCCGACGTGAAGATCAAAAACCTGGTGCAGATGTAATCTGCCCGGCGCTTCAGAGTACGATCAGGGCGACCCATAGCGGTCGCCTTTTTTTTTGTCTTATCGCGCATTGCAGCAACAAAGGGAGTCACCTGAAGCAGATTCGCAGGCGGACGACATCCACGCCGCGCGGTACGTGGCGCTGCCGGGGCTGTTCCGTCCTGGCCACGCACTACAGCCACTGACCTGCCTGTATCATACGATCGTTAAAGCATGCTGCGTTGGTGGCAGGCTGGTCAGTTCAGCCGTCACTGCTGACAGTTCTCCCGGGTATAGAGTAAAAACTCCACCTTCCCATCCTGATACTCATCCGGCTGTGCATCCTGTTCCAGCCTGTTCAGCATCAGCGTTAACGCGCGCTGGGCGTGCTCGCGGGTGTTCTGATCCAGCGTCAGCGCTACCACGTTCTGCGCCAGCAGGCGGCGGGTGGTTGGATAAAGTTCATGGGTGATAAACACCACGTCTGCCAGCCGGTGACGCGCCAGCGCCTCGCCAATATCCGTGTTGCCCAGCCCGGTGTTGTAAATGCCACGGATTGTCGGACTCTGGTAGAGCTGTGCCTCCAGCTGGCGACCGATCTCACGGCGATCGTCCATCGCCGTCAGCACCTGGTGCAGCCGCAGCTGCGGAAACTGGCTGGTAATCACCGCGCTGAATCCCTCCACTCGCTGACGGTGCGCCAGATAGTCCATCCGCCCGCTGATAATCACCACTTCACCCGGCCCGCTGAGCATTTTGCCCATCAGCAACCCCGCGGTGCGCCCGGCCTGTAGCTGGTCAATGCCGACGTGGCACAGCCGGCAGGCGCCCGGCAGATCGGTCGCCAGCGTAATCACCGGCACGCCGCGTTCCCGGCACCGGGCCAGCGCGGCAAGCACCGCCGGGTGTTCATGGGCAAAGATCATCAGGCCGTCGCGCTGCTCACTGGCACGCAGAATTTGCGCGGCCAGCCGCTGCGGATCGCCTTCCGCCACCAGCGTGCGGTGCAGGGTCAGGCTGCGGTAGCCAATCTGGTCGGCCAGCTGGCTGAAGTGTTCACTCAGCTGGCCGAAGAAGAACGCTTCGTTGCTGCTCAGCAGTAGTTCGACCTGCCACGGGTGGCGATGAGCGTCGGGCAGCAGGCGGTTCAGACCGGCCTCACGCGCCGCCGCCAGCACCCGGCGGGTGGTGGCGGGTGAGACGCCGCCGCGTTCGTTGATCACCCGATCCACCGTGGCGATGCCCACGCCAATCTGTTTCGCCAGCGCTTCCAGCGTGATTTTCTTCACTGTTTTCTCCGCATGATGGCTTCCCATCAAAATCCCGATTCAGCCAGTATAGGCACTGGGGTTATCCTGGCAACGATTCGTTAACTTTCACCTGTTTAAAGGCGTCATTCAATGGCACAGAAGCGTAAGTTTGCCCTGCTGGGTACCGGTTTTATTGGTCAGGTTCATGCAAAAAATCTGGCGTCCCATCCCGATATTGAGCTGGTGATGGTTGCCGATTGGGATGCGGCGCGGGCGGCAGAGGTGGCCAGTCTTTATGGCGTGCGTGCCGGTAGCGTGGCGGAGGCGATCAACCATGATGCTATCGACAGCGTACTGATCGCCACTTCCACGCCGTCGCACGCCGAGTTTCTGGCGGCCTCGGCGGCGGCGGGCAAGGCGGTGTACTGCGAAAAGCCGATCGATCTGTCGCTGAGCAAGGCGCGTCGCGTGGTGGATGAAGTCGCACGTTATGACGTGCCGGTGACCGTTGGTTTTAACCGCCGTTTTGATCCGAGCCACAATCAGCTTAAGCAGCATTTAAAACAGGGGACGCTGGGCCGTGCGGAGCTGATTCAGATGGTGTGCCGCGCCTCCGAGCTGCCGCCGCTGAGCTATCTGCAGAGTTCCGGCGGGCAGATGCGCGATCAGGCGATTCACTTTTTCGATCTGCTGCGCTGGCTGACGGAAGAGGAGGTGGAGACGATCGGCGCGCTGGGGTCGGCGCTGGCGATGCCGGAGATCGCTGAGTTTGGTGATGTGGATACGTCGGTGCTGATGATGAAGCTGACCAGCGGGGCGCTGGCGCAGCTGGATAATACCCGCCGCACGGCTTACGGCTATGATGAGCGGATTACGGTGTTGGGCGATAAGGGGATGGCGGATTCGTCGGCGCAGAGTCCGCAGGGGGCGACGCTGTATACCACCGGGGG
Organism: Erwinia sp. Leaf53; assembly: GCF_001422605.1. NCBI lineage: Bacteria > Pseudomonadati > Pseudomonadota > Gammaproteobacteria > Enterobacterales > Erwiniaceae > Erwinia > Erwinia sp. Leaf53. The sequence goes on along the minus strand of NZ_LMLK01000026.1, from coordinate 101,643 downwards.
GATTACCCGTCCGGCGCTGTATGCGGACTGGTTTAACCGGGTGAAGGAGACCTATTATCTGCATCTGGATGCGTTTGTGCGGTCGCTGAACGGCGAGTCGGTGCAGGTGCCGGGGTTGCATGACGGGTTGCAGGCGCAGGCGATTGCGGAGGCGGCGGTGAAGTCGCTGGAGACGGGGCGTTTTTGTTCTGTTGAGCGGATTTAGGGCAAGTCGTCTGGGTGGTTTGGGGCTCGTTGTCTTTGTGATCGAGATACCCCGGGCCTGTCAGCGGGCGACCCTGCGCGGGTTACCCCGCTCCGGGCTCATCCCGCTGCCCTCCCGAAAAATGGGCTGTGGTTTTGGCTGGTGGTTTTAGGGCACGTTGTCTTTGTGATCGAGATACCCCGGGCCTGTCAGCGGGCGACCCTGCGCGGGTTACCCCGCTCCGGGCTCATCCCACTGCCCTCCCGAAAAATGGGCTGTGGTTTTGGCTGGACATTTTTGAGCCTGGGAGCGGGTTTAACAAAGGGCCGGGCGATAAACGTCCGGCTTTTTTCTTCTTAATTCTTCGCAGATACCGCTTTATTGGGGCGTGCATCACTTCTCTTCGTTAAACACCTGACCAATCTGGCGGCGCACTTCGTCGATGGCGTCGAGGGTGGCGATCGAGAGTGACAGCGGGCGGATCGGCGAGTCGGTTTTGCCCTGACCGACGCACCAGGCGAAGTGGACGGCTTCGTGGAACAGCTGGTCGTAGCGGTTGCGCGGTTCGTCCCAGGTGAGGGTTTTGCCGCCCTGGCTGGCGGTGAGGGTGAACGGGCCAGGGGCGTAGAAGCAGCCGTCGGTTTGCAGGGTGGCGTCGCGTCCGGCGATAACGGCGGCGCCCGGGGTGTTGCTGAACAGGGTGGTGTTGAGCACCGAGTGCATGCCGTTATTGTGCGTCAGCAGCATTGAGGTCTGGCCGTTGAGGCCGCCGGCTACCGACTGGCCGGCGGCGTGGATAGTGGTGGGTGCGCCTGCGACTTTAACGCTGAGGCCTATGAGGTAGCTGCCGAGATCCATCATCGGGCCGCCGGCGAGGTCGGCATTGAAGATGCGGTGATCGGGGGTGAAATACTCGCCGTGGTCGGCCAGCAGGGTGTGCAGGTCGCCCAGCGCGCCGTCTTCCAGCAGCTGGCTGATGACGTCATATTTCGGCAGGAAGTCGCACCACATCGCCTCCATACAGAGCAGGCCTTTGGCGCGGCTGAGTTCGGCCAGCGCGCGCGCCTGCTGCCCGTTCAGCGCCAGCGGTTTTTCGATCAGCACGTGTTTACCGGCCTGTAAGGCTTTGAGCGCATCCGGGTAGTGGTGGTTGTGGGGCGTGGCGATGTAAACCGCATCGATATCCTGTTGTGCCAGCAGGTCGTCACTGCTGCCGAAGGCCTGGGCGATGCCCGTTTTGCCGGCAAAGGCGCTGGCGCGTTCATAAGAACGCGAAGCCACGGCCACCAGTTGCTGTGCGGTACTCTCTTTCAGTGATTTGGCAAAACGCTCGGCGATCCAGCCGGGGCCAATAATCCCCCAGCGCAGAGCGGGTACGGCGTGCGGATCCTGGATGCGGGCTTTAGGCAGGTGAGAAGGAAACATGACAGCTCCTGATTATTTCGTAGGGTAATCAACGGGTACGCGCCGTTGCGCGGCGGCGATATTTCACTATAGACAGCGCAGCGGGGGGCGGAAACGGCTTTGATGATGGAAAGCCATCAATGTCGAAACGTCCGAAGCGCTTCTGCCAATGAGGCGGCGGCGGTCGCCGCTGGTGAAAGCATTACGGCCAGACCTGTGCGTATTAAAGAGATTGCGTTAATAGAACCATTAATTATTTTTGATCATATCATGCGGTAATATCACTTTATTCTCTTTTTTATGAACAATCTTCATCGATCCTAAAAAATAAATTTTGTCTTAATAATAACCAGTTCATTCAAGCTGTTAACAGTAATAATTGGAAAATTCCTATATAAATCAGATCACATTTTACAATCAGCCCCTTTGATTACGTAAAAAAGGCTGAGATATAGTTACCCCTGTACACATAAGGAAAGTGTGTTTAACGCCCGCTTTCCATGCCCATTTTTACAGGAGTAACTATGAGTAATACTTATCAAATAATGGGCCGTAAAGCCTGTGCCAACCATGACATAACCCATCCGCACAACCTGCCGGTGGGGTTGCCCCCATCGTTAAACCTCTTCACTGCTCTTACCCTGGCTGGCAACAATCGCGAAACGAACCTCAGCCGACTTTTCCGCGAAATGAACGTATGACCATGAAAATTTATCGCCCGTTATGGAGTGAGGGAACGCTGTTGTCTCCACAACAGTTTCAGCAACAGTGCGAATGGGAGTCTTTCCGCAGTGCAGGGGTGTCATCGCTGACATCGCCGTTCCCGTGGGGGACGGAAAACGTCGAGCTGGATGAGGGCCTGCTGTCATCCGGCCTGATCCAGGTACGGCATCTGCGGCTATGGCTACCCGACGGCACGCTGGTCGATACGCTCAGCAGCGATCTGCCCCCTGAACCCCGCGAACCGGGGGCAATGGCCGGGCAGGATGCGCTAACCGTCCTGCTGGCCCTGCCGCTGATGCAGCCGGGAATCACTAACGTAAAGAGAGCAGCATCTGCGGCTGAACGGCCTTTGCGCTACCGCGAAGAGTGGGTCACCGTGGCCGATGCTTTCGGCCCGGAAGAGGAGTCGATGGCGGTAGCCCGCCATGAGCTGGCGTTGCGCTTCGGCCATGAAAACAATGATGAATGGCAGACCTGCCCGGTTGCCCGCCTGATCCGTGACGGCCAGACCGGCTGGCGGCAGGACCCGGAATTTATCGCCCCGCTGGCGCTGTTCTCTGCCAGTTCCTCATTGCGCGAGCGTCTTATGTTACTGAACCGCCAGCTGCGCTCCCGCCGTCAGCGGCTGATGTCGATGCGCCGCGAAAGTAATGAGCGTCTGGCCGACTTCGCCGTGGCGGACGTGTCGCTGTTCTGGCTGCTCAACGCCCTGAACTCCCACGCCAGGATACTGACCGAATACGAGCGTTTCCCGGCGCGCCACCCTGAGCAGGTGTGGGCCGAGCTGGCACGTCTGGCCGGCAGCATGCTGACCTTCTCGCTCGATCACGACCTGGACGCCATACCCGGTTATGACCATGCCGAGCCGGCTAGAACTTTCCCGCCGCTGTTCGAACTGATCGCCGGCCTGCTGGAGGCCAGCCTGCCATCACGGGTGATTGCGCTACCGATGTCGCGGCCTGATCCACAAACCTGGAAAGCCTCGCTGCATGACCTCCGCCTGCGTGAGGAAGCGGATCTGTACCTCTCCGTGCGGTCAGATATTCCGGCATGGCAGATTGCCGAACGCTTCCCTGATATGTGTAAAGCCGGTTCACCGGACGATGTTAACACCATCTACAGCGTGTCGCTGAAGGGGATCCCGCTGATTGCCGTCAGTCGGGTTCCCGCCGCGTTACCGGTGCGTCTTGAGAACCACTATTTCGCGCTGGATATGGCAAGTGCGGCGGCCAGCAGCATGCAGGAACAGGGCGTATGCATGTTCTACGTGCCTTCGCTGCTCGGCGCACTCGAGCTTGAATTATTTGCGGTGATGCGTTCATGAGAACAGATATCGATATCGATCAACTAATGGAAGACACCTGGCTGACGGTGGCGCTATTGCGCCAGGGAGCGGTGATACCAGACGGAAACGCGCTCTACCAGAACTGCTGCCGCCAGGTTGATAACGCCCGCAAGGCGTTACAAAACGCCGGTTACGACGAGGCCAGCATCGGACATATCACCTATGCCCAGTGCGCACTGCTGGACGAAACCGTCATGAGCCGTAAGCCGAAAAATGTCGAGGCGGGGGAGGATGCCGTCCCGGACGAGGGGCAGCGCGCCTGGCGCACGGCCCCTCTGCAGGCGACGTATTTTGGCTCCCTCCATGCCGGAGAAGCTGTCTGGGATCGCATCGCCGACGTGTTGCGTCAGCCCGCCCCCAGTGATGCGGTACTGGTGTGTTATCACCGCATCCTTGCTCTGGGTTTTCAGGGACTTTTCAGCGTAAAAACCGTTAGCCAGACACAGCGTGATGACACGTTCAGCGCCCTCAGCGAACGGGTTCCTGCGCCGAATGCGGGCCTGTCTCTGCTGGTACACCGCCCAGGGAGACGTCGTTACAGTCTGCTGCGCTCCGTCGGGTTCTGGATTGGATTTGCTGTGCTACTTACCGGGCTGGTATGGCTGGGTGGTCATCACTGGCTGCAGACGTTGCTCTCTTCTCAGTTAACGGAGCTGCGACGTTAATGCGTAAATCAGCCGTCATCTCTGGCGTGTTACAGGTTCTGGCAGGCAGTACCGCGCTGCTGTGGCTACTGTGGTATTTCGTTCCGGCCGCGTTGTGGGTCAGCGTGCTGTGCACGCTGGTGATTATGGGGATGGCAGGCCGGATGCTGTGGTTGTGCTGCCGTCGACCGGCCGCCTCAGAGGAAGACCTGCCGGTCAACGCGCTGTCGCTATCAGATACGCAGGGGCCGATTGTCCTGGTCTGTGGTGATGGTCTCGATGCGTTATTTCCTGACCAGCCAGTACGCCACACCGCGCAGGGCTGCTGGATTAGCGTGGGCGACGTCAGCACGCTGACGGATGTTGTCCGCGCCGTCCGGTCACAGCAGCCGCAGCGTGTCGGGCAACTCTGTGTGATGTATGCCTGCCTGCCGGACGGTCATCAGGATGAAGGCGTGCTGCGCGCCTCGGTCAAAACCCTGCGTCAGCACATCAGTAAGCTGCATGCCCTGACTGGATTTGACCTGCCGGTGGTGCTGAACGGCCAGTTTTCCGGCCCTGACACGCCGTGGATGCTCGTACGTGGCCGCCAGGCAATGGCTTGCCCGGCAGATGAGCCGATGCTTGCCTTTGAGGAGTGGCAGCAGGCGGCTGATAACCTCAGCAGGCTGCCGGTACTGAGCCAGGCATTTGGCTTTATCCGTGAGGTGATCGTCGATGAACTGACCACCGCGGACCGTCTTTGCCCGCCGCTTTACCCCTTTGCGGTGGTGTTGCGTGTGGGGGCCGCGGGGGGAGAAGGCGACTCACTGTGGTCCCGGCGCCTGTTCGCCCGTACCGGCCTCCGTTTACCCCCTGCCGTTGTTCATTCTGAACACGGCCAACGGTTTGCCGATGCGCTGCTGCCGATACTCACCCCCTTCACGTCGCCGGCGCAGGGCGGGGAAGGCGCGCGCAGGACGGTGTGGATCCTGCTGTTCTGTGCGCTGGCCGCTATCGGCTTCTCGCTCAGCAACAACCGCGACCTTATCCAGCGGATCGGCATTAGCCTGGCACGCTGGCACGCCATTCCGATGGATCACTACGTGCCGAAAGCACGGGCGCTGGCCTCCCTTAAGCAGGACGCGCTGCTGCTGGAACGCTGGCAGCGCCAGGGGGAACCCCTGAGCTATGCGCTGGGGCTTTATCCCGGGCAGCGCCTGTGGCTGGCGCTGCAGCAGGCGATTGACAGCTGGCTTCCTCCTCCATCCAACGCGCCTTCAACGCCGGTTACGGACGTGCCCCCGAGGGTCGTGCGCCTCGACAGCCTGTCGCTGTTTGACACGGGTAAATCGCTGCTTAAGCCCGGGTCACTGAAGATGCTGGTTAACGCACTGGCGGATATTAAGGCCCGCCCCGGCTGGCTGATTGTGGTAGCCGGGCACACCGACAGCAACGGCAACGCGCAGGCCAACCAGCAGCTGTCGCTCAGGCGTGCCGAAGCGCTTCGCGACTGGATGTTATCAACCAGTGACGTCCCGCCAGGCTGCTTTGCCGTACAGGGCTACGGGGCCACGCGCCCGATCGCAACCAACGATACCCCGGACGGGCGCGCGCTCAACCGCCGGGTCGAAATCAGCCTGGTGCCGCAGGCGGATGCCTGTCAGGCCCCAGCAACGCCACCCGCATCAGTATCCGAACGCGGGATCGCACCACACAAGGAGAAGTAACTGGTGGCAATTTCCGTCCGTGCACCGTGCAGGTGACGCGTAATACAGCCCTCAACAGGCGGTTCGCCGCCTGCCGTTTTGTTTGCTGAGCCGCCGGCGGCCGGCGGTTCAGCAAACATAACAATCTGCCTGTCTTTTGACCTGATGCGCTCGGGTTTACAGCGATGGGCGGTAGCGTGCCTGAACCTGATTCGCAACGGAGAAGAGAACACGATATGGAACCCCAAACCGCCCTGACCGCCGTCGGCATCCTGCTGAACCAGTCCCGCTACCGCATGGACGTACACGGCTGCCCGCACTTTCTTGACGTGCTGAACTTCCGCGCGGAAGAGGCCCTGAGCGAGGTCTGGCTTTACCGCGTCGTCGTTACCTGTAGCGCGCCGGATATCGACTGCGCCACGCTGCTGAACAAACCGGCGTCATTCACCTTTCAGGTGCCGGCGTTTACCGGCGCACCGGCCACCCCGCTGCGCACGGTCTACGGCGTGGTGCAGTCGTTCTGCCGCCTCTCCACCTCGCCCGACGAGTCCCGCTACGCCCTGCGCCTGGTGCCGCGCATCGCGCTGCTGGCGCACACCAGGAGCAGCGAAATTTACCTTAACCGGTCGGTCACCGATGTGGTGGACGAGGTGTTGCGCAGGCACGGGCTGGCGGGGGCGGACGTTGAATTTCGCCTGTCGCGCGACTACCCAACGCGCGAGCTGATTACCCAGTGGCGGGAGACGGACCTGACGTTCGTGCAGCGCCTGCTGGCGGAGGTGGGCATCTTCTGGCGTTTTGAGATGGACGAACGCCTTGAACAGGAGGTGGTGATTTTCCAGGACGCGCAGGCGCACTATCAGTTCGGCGTCACCCTGCCGCTGCGCAATCCGGCGGGTTCGGGGATGAGCGACGCCGGACAGGAGAGCGTCTGGGACATCCGCACCGCCTCCCGGGTGGTGAGCGGCGGCGTGGCGACCCGCGACTATAACTACCGCGAAGCGCTGGCCCCGCAGGACAGCCGCGAGAGCCTCCGCAGCGCGGACGGCATCAACACCGGTGAGGTTTACCACTACGCGGAGCCGTTCGCGTCCGCGGGCGACCCCGACGACCCGGAAAGCGGGGCCTTTTACGCCCGCCTGCGCCATGAGCGCATCCTCAACGGCCAGCACCGCGTCAGCGGGCGCTCCACCAGCCCGCGGCTTGCCCCCGGCCAGGTGCTGGAAACCGACCGCGGCCTGCCCGCCGTCGCCCGGGACGGCATCGTTATCACCCGGGTGCGCAGCAGCGGTTCTCGCAACAGCAGCTTTGCGCAGCGCTTTGACGGCATCCCCTACGGCGAACGGGTCTGCTACCGCCCGGCGCGGATTAACCGCCCGCTGATTGCCGGCGCGCTGCCCGCGCGGGTGGAAAGCAGCGGGAAGGGCGATATTTATGCCTGGCTGGACGACCAGGGGCGCTACCGCGTCAGGCTGGACGTTGACCGCAACGGCACGGAGCAGGGCTATGCGTACCTGTGGCTGCGGCTGGCGAAACCTTACGCGGGGGACACGTACGGCTGGCACGCCCCGCTGACGGACGGCACCGAGGTGGCCGTGGCGTTCGACGGCGGCGACCCGGACCGGCCGTACATTGCTTATGCCCTGCACGATTCGGCGCACCCGGACCCGGTCACCCGCGACAACCACACGCGCAATATCTGGCGTACGCCGGCGAACAACGAGCTGCGCATGGAGGATTTACGCCAGAAAGAGCATATCCATCTCACCACCGAGTACGGCAAAACCCAGCTCGGCATGGGGCACCTGGTCGACGGGGAGAACGCGCGGCGCGGCGCCGGTTTTGAGCTGCGCACCGATGAGTACGGCGCGGTGCGCGCGGCTAAGGGGCTGTTCCTGACGGCGGAGCCGCAGCCGAAGGCGCAGGGCGAGGTGCTGGAGATGGCGCCGGCGGTTGGGCGGATAAAGCAGGCCAACGCGCAGATGGAGGCGCTGAACGGCGCGGCGAAGGCGGCCGGGGCGCTGGCGTCGGACATCCGCACCCAGCTGAGCCTGGTGAACGAGCGCATCGAAGAGCTGCGCTCGGCGGTGCTGCTGGGCAGCGCGCCACGTGGCGTGGCGCTGACCTCGGGCGAACACCTGCAGCTGGCCAGCGCGCGCAACACGATGGTCAACGCCGGGAAGCACCTGGACGTCGGCGCGATGAACAACCTCTCCGTGACGGTGGAAAAGGCGCTGGGGCTGTTCGTCCACAAGGCCGGCGCGAAGCTGGTCGCGAACCAGGGCGACGTTGAGATACAGGCGCAGCACAACGCCATGGCGCTGTTCGCAAAGCAGCAGGTCACGATTACCAGCAACGACGGCGAAATCATCATCAGCACGCCGGAGACCCTGACGCTGAACGGCGGTGGCTCGTACCTGAGGCTGAGTGAGAACGGTATTGAGCACGGCTCACGGGGGGAGTTTATCGTTAAGGCGTCGGAATACCTGGTGACGGGAAAGGGGGCGGATATGCCCGTTAAGACCCCTGAATTTGACCTGAGTGATAGTAGTGAAAAGAGAAGGATCATCAGTAAAGCATTCAATGACTAAACCTAAGCCTGATGGCATCGGGTATTTATCGCACCCCGCATGGAGCAACGACAATGGACATACCCGTAAACAATAGAGGTAACAAGAAAATATGTTACCCCATAGCGAAAAGGAGCGGTCAGGAGTTTACCCGGCAGGAAGAGATCCTTGCCCATCTGGCCGGGGAATCTACCGGGCTGTATATGATTGGTCGTAACGGCATGTGGCACGGCGGTATACATATTACCCATGCAACAACGCCCTGGTGTGCCCTGAGCGGTAAGGCCGCGTCTGAAAAAACGGACTTCCCGCTCGCTTATAAAGGTGAACGCGCCGTACGCTGCATGGTCGATGGTGACGTCGTGGCCTACCGTATCTGTAAAGACTATATGCAGATTAAGTGGAGTGGCGGGCCGCTACACTGTTCCGGCTCTTTTGTGCTGGTTCGGCATTACATTCAGCCGGGAGAATCAGAAAAAAGCGGGCTGCATTTCTACACGCTGTATATGCATCTTGCGCCTTATTCTGCCTATGAAAGCCCGCAGCAAGAAACACTCTGGGTGGTACAGGACAGGCTGGCAGCCTGGGATCCGGAATGGGTGATGGTGGCCGGTTCGGATAACGCCACCGCCAGGAACACCTGGCGCAGGGGAACGCTTCCCAAAGGGGCGATTGTTGAGTGGGATCAGACCGACACTAACCTGCATGCAACGGCCTGGAACCATCGTGGATACGGACTGGTCACCTTCAGAGGACTCGGCGAGGAGGCACAAAAACGGGGCGCTAAGTCCTCGCTGACGCCCGGTCAGCGGTACTGGATACTGGTGGATAAGAACAATATCTCCCCGCTTAACGCAGGTGCCACTCAGCCTTGCTGGTGGCGGGCGCTGTTACCCCCTGCCAGAGAAGTGATGAAGTTTGACCAGGTTGTCTGCCCGGATCCTTTTGCCATCAGCGCCGGGGATTCGGTCGGCCATCTGGGATATTTTCAGGCGGCGAAAGACTATGGATATGAGGCGCGTTATCAGGTCCATATTGAGTGCATCAGCATGGATGATAATCTGCCGGCATTCCTGACTAATCCGGATAAAGCAGGCGGAAAAGACCCTCTCTGGCTGAAATATTCACCGGATATGACGTTGTACGGTAAAGACATCAAAACCGGCACCTTCGCTAAGGACGGCAGGTCGACGGCCCGGACGGGCATTCTGAGACTGGACGGCGTATCGGCAGAGGCCGACAGCGGATCCGGGCAGGAGTACTGGCGGCTTGCTGCGGAAAATGGCTATCTTCCGAAGGGAGAAGGCGGGCCGGAGCTGTTATCTCAGTATGACCTGGCAAAACTGGGGTTCAGGACGGAAATATCAGAGCCGGAGAGTTTTGACTACCTGAACGGGAAAAAACAGCCACAGGGCCTGGTCCGCAACCTGTTTCAGGCGTTATTGAATGCTGCAAAGGATGATACCCGCGTCAGCCATGCGCTGGTTCCGTATAACTACCAGCGACTGCTGTATAAGATCGACAGCGGCGAAAAAGATTATTCGCCGCTGGAATACCTTAGCGCCCTGCACAATCCCTCATACCGGGACGTGGTGCTGAAAACTATCGTTAAGCATCCGAGCGACTGGTACCACAAAAAAGGTGATGCCATCTGGCAGACGTTTCTTGCGCCGCTGAAAAAAGACGATCTGAGCTGGCACAGATACAGCGAGGAGTTTCTGGATAAAATGGCGTGGATGCAGGAAGTTACGACGGAGAGGCTTGGACCTTCGCTGTGGCATATGCATCCGGTGATGTTTCTTGGTGCATTGCTCAAAGAGAGAAAGCGGGGATGGGCGCACAGTAAATTTGGTTATTTCCTTGGGGGTGTTGAATCTAAAAATGATTACACGGCTTACAACGTACATATCACCTATGCACCACACTACAAAACAGGATTAACTTTAATGACGATCAGGCAAGTAAGGGATTCTCAGGATGATAATTCAGCAAGCGGATTATTCGCAACAGGTAGGTTTCAGATTATTCCTGAAACTTTGCGAGCTGCCATAAGGGAGCTTGATTTGGATGTTGACTCTTTTTACGACGAAGATATGCAAGATAGAATTTTTGAGGGCTACCTCATTAAAATAAAACGCCCAGCACTCATAAACTATCTCGAAGGGGATGGTGATATCGAGGATGCCATCTATGACTGGGCGAAAGAGTTTGCATCAGCGGGCGTTAGAAAGGGAAGGCTGATAAGTCGATCTAATAAAGAGTTCGAAAAAAATGAAGATGGCACCTACAAACTTGATAAAAACAAAAAGAGAATAGGAGTACAACGTAGGGCGCTCAGTGAAGGTGTTTCCTTCTATTCAGGTGATGGTGTGAACAAATCGCATATCAGTCCTGAAGAAATGGTTCGAGTACTAAAGGAGTCTAAAGATGAAAAAAATTAAGAAAGTGCCCTTTTTTTTGTTGGTCATTTCTTTCGCCACAGTTGCGGAGAGAGATGTTAAATATAAGTTTTCAGATTTCCATGTAAGGGAGTTTTTGGGCGGATTTTCAGATAGAATAAGACTCTCTGATACCGAGAAACATTATTCTAAAAAATGGAAAAATTACGTTCAGAGCGAACTAATTAAACCCGTTAACTTCTCTGGACACTATAGGGTAGCTATCAGCAAAAATGGCGAACTGCCACAAGAATGTGGCAATAAAGGGTGGGTGTGCGGATGGGTATTGGATAAACTGTCTGGAAGGGTTGTCTCAGAATTGCCAATGTTTAATGACAACACCAAGTATTTTTTGACCATTGATAATGGTACACCATTGCCTGATTTGTTTTTTGCAGAATTCTATCCAAACAGTTCAATGATAAGGGTGTCGGGACAGAACCGCCCTAAAAAAAAGGCAGGCATCATCCGATGTGCTAATTCTGCATATGAATTCAAGAATGAAATATTTACAAATCTTGATTCAGGTCGTTGTGTGATTGATGTAGGTAGTGATATGAATGCTGATAAATTTTTACCATAGAAGTTGATTTTTTGTAGGTTTTTTTAAAAAGGATTGTTGTGTTTCGGTTTTTTTCTAATTTAGTTTCTATTTGTTGATTTACAAAAAATGGAGCGTCCGGGTCTTCCTCCTGCATCAAGTAAATCTAAGGAGTGTTAAATATTTAAAAAAGCATGCTGTAATCCCCGTTATTAGTTTTTCGATTAGTGCCTGTGCGGGGCTTTTCGGAAGTGATGATTTTAAATTTGGCAGTAACCTATCTCCCTCCCTGGCGGAGATCGTGAAGAGTAATCGTTAATTGTCACAAACATGCGCCCGTAGCTGAGGGTGCATATCTGCGTATCTACTATCAAATCCAGCAACTTCAAAAAGAGGCAACATCACATGCAACCTATTATCCGTAAAGGCGACAGAACAACCCACGGCGGGTCAGTCATGAGCGGTTCCGCAACCATGAAATTTGGCGGGGTTGAAGTGGCCCGCAAGGGCGACACGGTTTCCTGCCCGCTTAAGGGGCATGGTCCCACCACCATTATCGAGGGAAATCCTGACTACCTCGATCATGGGATTCCGGTAGCCTTCCACGGCCATCGGTGCGGCTGTGGTTGCACCCTGATCAGTTCATTTGCTGCGGCAAAGGTTGGCTGACGATGCCTGTCTGCCTGGATGCCATCCCGGATCCGGCCCCGCCGGTTCCCCGCCCCGATACCCGCCGCTGGCTGCTGTTGCTGGCGCTGATGATAATGGGCGGAATAGCTTTAGTACTGCATAGCTGGGCGTCGGAACGCAGCGGATTCGTGTTCTGGTTTACCGCGCTGGGCCTGCCGTTTTGTCTCTGGGGCCTGATTTTCTCCCTGCGGCGCTTTGCCTATAAAGCCGGGCAGGTCGCTGCCGAAGCAAGAAATGTGGAGCGTGAGAAGCTGATTGACAACGAAATCCGTCGTGGCCAGCGATGTGCCTGGATCCTTGGCTGCCATATTCAGACCCCGGCAGCCAGCACGCCTGCTGCTTTGCTCGAATCCTGGTCCAGGACTACCCCGATGTTCGACCTGGCTCTGCCACGGGGAGGCAGCTCCCCGGTCAGATATGCGGCATTGCCGGAGCTGCAGGAAAATTTCTCCGATCGGCTCATGACCGCCATCAGCTGGCTCGCGGATCGGGCGTGGGAAATCGTTAAAACTCTGCCAGGGGATATCCCCTGCTGGCTGATGCTTGACTGTGACGACGATCTTTATGCCCAGGTGAAAGCGAAGCTGGCAGAAGGCCTTGCAGAGGTGACCGGCCGACATATCCGCCCGCTTAACGGCAGCGGAATGGACGCTCTCGATGGCTGGCTGGATCAGGCGTGGGGGCGTCCCGGGATTTTACTGGCGGTGACGCTGTCGCTGCCCGCCAGGCCCGAGCAGGGGGATTGTGATGCCATCACGCTGGTGGTGCTCAGTAATCGTCCGGCCGCTGTTTTTCCGGCAGCTCTGCGCCTGCATCGTCCGGAAAAAGGGGCGCCTGAGACGCTCGGATGCGCGTTAACGCGAGCGCTACTGTGGGCCAACGCTGAACCCGGAGCTCTGTGCGGAAGCTGGTACAGCGGCAAGGCGTTGAGTCAGGCCGGTGGCTGGAACAGAGCCTGTGAGGAGCAGGGCGTTACCTTCAGCCTGACCACAGATAACCGTGCTATCGACGCCGTGCTGGGCTATGCCGGCCGGGCGTCACCATGGCTGGCGGTGGTGCTCGCTAACGGCGTGACTGAGCAACAGGGGCCGCAGGTTATCGCCGTTCAGCCGGGCGCTGACCGCGATGACATATGGGTGATGGTTATCACCCAACACTAAACACCTAAGGAATCACAGGGAATGTCCAGGGTTAAAGTCAAAACACTTATCGGAGCCACCGTCGCCGTTCTGTTTTTTATGACCGCGACAGTCACGTTTCTGCTGTACGCCTTTCCACAACAGGTCGCTTCCGCAACCGCATTAGGGCCCTGGCAGGAGCAGCGTATCCTGACGTTTTGTGCCGTGATGGTCGCCGTGCTGTTTCTGGTTGGCTGGCTGGTAGAGAGAGCCTTCGATTTTGCCGGTCAGTCAGGGCTGTACTTTCACTGGCGGGTAAAACGGGAGCGGATCGATGTTCACCCAATCGAAACCCTGGCCAGCCGTGATGAAAACAACAACATGTCGTTCAACGCTGCGCCAGTCACCGAACACCTAACCCTGCGTTACGATCGCCGCTGGAAGCGCAAAGTCCGCATCCTGATGGTTCACGGCCTCGATGACGATATCGAAAAAGCCGTTCCTGGTCTCAGCCGCGATCTCTGGCAGGAGAGTAACGGCATTGTCCTGATCCACGGCGGCGATGCAGGAGCATCACCGGATGAGACGTTCCTGCAGGCCGTGCGTCAGCTGCGCCCGCACCGTCCGATCGATGGCATCGTGCAGGTGGTTAACAGGGTTAGCCTGCCGTCAGAAGCGGAACGCGATGCCTGCCTCCGTTGTCGTCAGAAGGCTGACAAACTGCTGGGCTGGCAGGCTCCGGTCTGGCTGTGGCTGATCGATCCCGCCGCGGGGGATCAGGACGGGCGCGAACTGGCCGCCGTGGGTTCGCTGTTTGGGGCTGGAGCGACGGCTGAAGAGGCGGTGGCATCGCTGGATACGCTGGTGCCGCGCCTGCGCACCGCGGGCATGGTTCAGTTGCTGAACGAGGCCCGTCATGACTGGCTGTTACGTCTGTCATCACGCCTGCGCGGGGATCTGAAAGCCCGCCTCAGCCTGTTATTAACCGGCCTGATGCAGGGCCCGGCACCGTACCGCCTGTCCGGCATCATCATCGCTCCGCAACTGGCAGGGGCGAGTACGGCGGCCCACGTCCGGTTGACCAGCCCAGGCTGGCTGGCGCTGGAGGAAGACAGCCATCAGGTTACAACGAGAAAGCTGACCTTTGACCGGCTAAAGACGCTGCGCCTGCTGCTGCTCTTCCTGATGATGCTGTGGTGCGCCGGGACGCTGCTGTCCCTCGCCGTTAACCGCACGCAGATTTATCAGGCGCAGGAAACGGCCCGTCTTGCAGCCAGTACCGAACTGCCGCTGCCGGAACGCCTGCGCAACCAGCTGATGCTGCAACAGGCCATCGCCCGCCTGCAGCATCGGGAGTCCCGCGGCGCGCCCTGGTACACCCGTTTCGGGCTGAATCAGGACGGCGATACGCTGACCGCGCTCTGGCCGCTGTACGCGCGTAATAACACCCTGCTGATGCGTGATGCCATTACCGCCTGGCTTGTGCAGCAGCTCGATGCCTTTGTGCAGCTGCCGCCCGGCAGCCCGGCCAGATCGCAGGGCACCCGGCACGCTTACCAGCTGCTCAAGGTCTACCTGATGCTGTCCCGCCCGGATAAAGCGGATGCGGCATGGCTGGCGAAAACCGCGCTGACTGTCTGGCCGAAACGGCAGGGCGTGCCGGACGGCACCTGGCAGGAACTGGCCCCGAAACTGCTGGGTTTTTATGCTCAGAACCTGCCGGCACACGCGGAATGGCGAAGCCAGCCGGAGGCGGGGCTGGTCAGCACCGTGCGCCAGATCCTGCTGAAACAGATTGGGCAGCGCAACGCCGAGTCCGGACTGTATCAGGAGATGCTGAAACGCATTGCCAGCAACTGGCCGGACTTAACGCTGAGCGATATGACCGGCGACGCCGATGCTTCCCCGCTGTTCAGCACCCAGGAAGTGGTGCCGGGCATGTTCACCCGTCAGGCGTGGCAGGAACAGGTGCAGGACGCGATTAATGAGGTGGTGAAAACCCGCCGCGATGAGATTGACTGGGTGCTGTCGGACAAGAAACACCCGCCGGAAAGCGGGATGTCGCCGGAAGCGCTCAGGGCGCGCCTGACCGGGCGTTACTTCAGCGACTTCGGCAACGCCTGGCTGAACATGGTGAACAGCATCCAATGGCATGAAGCGACCTCCCTCTCGCAAGCCGTTGCCCAGCTCAGCCTGGTGGCTGACGTGCGCCAGTCACCGCTGGTCGCGCTGATGAACACCCTCGCGTGGCAGGGGAAAACCGGCGAGAAAAGCGGGCGGCTTGCCGATTCAATCGTTGACTCGGCGAAAAAACTGATCGGTCATCAGAGAAACGAGAAGCAGTTTATCGCCCAGGCGCAGGGGCCGCGCGGCCCGCTTGATGACGTTTTTGGCCCGCTGATCGGCGTGATGACCGGAAAAGAGGGCGCCGGCAGCAACGGTAACCTGAGCTTTCAGTCCTGGCTGGCCCGCGTCACCCTGGTCCGCCTCAAGCTGCAACAGGTCACCAGCGCGCCCGATCCGCAGGCGATGTCGCAGATGCTGGCGCAGACGGTGTTTCAGGGCAAAGCCATCGACCTGACAGATACCCGCGATTACGGCAGCCTGATGGCGGCCAGCCTCGGGCAGGAGTGGAGTGGCTTTGGTCAGGCGCTGTTTGTTCAACCGCTGGATCTCGCCTGGCGTCAGATGCTGGCCCCCGCAGCGGGTAGCCTGAACGCCCGCTGGCAGGGCGCAATCGTCGAACCGTGGAATAACGCCTTTGCCGGGCGCTATCCGTTCAAAGCGACCGGTAGCGATGCCTCATTGCCACTGCTGGCCCGCTTCCTGCGCGGCGACGCCGGACGCATCACCACCTTTCTGAAAGCCAATCTCGGCGGCATCCTGCATCAGGAAGGGAACCACTGGGTGGCGAATACGGCCGCCAGCCAGGGCATGACGGTCAATCCGCAGTTTCTGAAGGTGATCAACCAGCTGGCAGATATCGCCGACACCGTTTTCGCCCAGGGGGACGCCGGTCTGCATTTTGAACTGATGGCTCGCCCGTCACGCAATATCGCCCGGGTTCAGCTGACGATTGACGAGCAAAATCTGGACTATTTCAACCAGATGGAAAGCTGGCAACGCTTCGCCTGGCCGGGGAATACCTACTATCCCGCGGCACAGCTAAGCTGGCGCAGCGTCAAAAGCGGCATGCAGTTATATGCCAGCCACCAGGGCAACTGGGGACTGATTCGCCTGCTGGAGACGGCGCGGATTGCTCCGATCGACAGCGGCCGCACGCAGCTGATGTGGTCTACGCCAGGGGGGGATTCACTGCGGATCATTCTGCGTAGCGAGCTGGGCGAAGGCCCGCTGGCGTTACTGCAGCTGCGGAATTTCAGGCTGCCGGAACAGGTTTTTCTCGAACGGGCCGTTGCCCCTGATACGTTAGAAAACAGGTTGTCAGATCACGGATAAGCAGCGCCCGATGTTCCTGCGCCGGGCCAGCATGCAACCGGCTCAGACTCGGGGAACTGTGGCTGATGACATCTTTAATAACTCACTGGACCTGCAAACATGGATGATTTAACCCTGCGCTATTACGAGGCCGAAATGCGCTACCTGCGCGAGGCCGGTAAAGAATTTGCCCGTGCGCACCCCGATCGTGCAGCCATGCTGAATCTGGATAAAGCCGGGGCGCGCGATCCCTACGTCGAGCGCCTGTTTGAAGGCTTTGCCTTCCTGATGGGGCGGATGCGTCAAAAGCTCGACGACGATCTGCCGGAGCTGACCGAAGGGCTGGTTAGTCTGCTGTGGCCGCACTACATGCGCACCATCCCCTCGCTGGCGATCGTCGAGTTTTCTCCCGACTGGGCCAGCCTGCGCGAGGCCGGGACGCTGGAAGAGGGGTTTCCGATACTCTCCCGCCCGCTGGGGCCGCACAAAACCGCCTGTCAGTACCGCTCCACCCGCGCCATTTCGCTCCAGCCGCTGAATCTGGCGGGCGCCAGCCTGCACACCGAAACGGACGGCCGTTCCGCCATCCGCCTGCGTTTTGAGTGCCCGCTCAAGGTCGACTGGGCTAAAGCGGGGCTCAACGAGGTCGCCCTTTATCTCAATGCCGATGCCCCGGTCGCCTCCGCTCTGCACCTGGCGCTGACCCGCGGGGTCCATGCCACCTGGGCCCGCCACGGCGGTACGCACGGCGAACGCCGCGCATTCGACGGCTGGTGTAAGCCAATGGGCTTTGAGGAACAGGATCGTCTGTGGCCGAAAGGCGAGTCGACCTTCAGCGGTTACCAGCTGTTGCTGGAGTACTTCAGCTTCCGGCCGAAGTTTATGTTTCTGGCGCTGCACGGGCTGGACAACATTGGCCTGAATGCGACCAGCAGCTGGTTTGAAATCGACTTCGTGCTCGGCGAGGCCTGGTCGGCTGACCTGCCGTTTGAAACGGACAACTTCCGCCTGCACTGTGCGCCGGTGATTAACCTGTTCACGCTGGAGGCCGACCCGCTGACGCTGAACCCGCTGGACAATGAATACCTGCTGCGGCCGCTGCGAGTACAGGACGGCCACACCGAAATTTACAGCGTTGACGACATTCGCGGCACGGTGAAGCATGGCAACCATCGGTATGTGCCGTTTACCAGCTTCCGCCACCGGGGCGGCATGATGCGCCACGACGCGCCGGAGCGCTATTACCATACCCGCGTCAGGCGCGGCGGATCCGGTCTTTACGACACCTGGCTGATCCTCGGCGGCGGGGCGTTTGAGATCGAAAAACTGGCTGAAAAACCGGAATCGCTCTCGATGCGTATCACCGGCACCAACGGCCAGCTGCCGCGCAAGGCGCTGGAAAGCAGCCTGCTGGACCGGGTGGTAAAGGCCGGAAAAATCCCGGTTAAGGTGCTGAACCTCTCTGCGCCGACCCTGCCGCTTTATCCCCCGGCCAGCGATCGCTTCCACTGGCGGGTGATGAGCCACCTTGGGTCTAACTTCCTCAGCATGATGGACAACCCCGAGGTACTGCGCGGCACGCTGGCGCTGTATGACTGGAGCGACGATGAAATGAACCGTCGCCGTCTGGAGGCGATCGTCGCGGTGAAGCACCGGCTTATCCGCCGCTTCGAGCGCGGTTTTATGCTGCGCGGCGTGGATATTGAAGTCACCCTTAACGCCGATAACTTTGCCGGTGAGGGCGACGTGAATCTGTTCGGTGAAATGCTGCACCGCTTCTTTGCGCTGTACGCCGATATTCACCTTTTCAACCAGCTGACGCTGATACTACAACCAACAGGGAAACGACTGCGATGGAGCGAGAATCACAGCCAGCACGTACCGGGCTGACGCTGGCATTAAGCCGCAATATCTGGCGGGTGAACTTTTACCGGTTCTGCCAGCTGCTGGAGCAGGCAGAACCGGGGGCACCACTGCTGGGGGCAACCAGCCATCCGGGAACTGACCAGGTGCGCTTTCGCCCGTGGCCGGGCATGGGGTTCCCGGTCAGCGAACTGAAGCAGGTGGAAACCGACGACGAACGCCCGGATCTGGCCCCCACCGTACGTACGACCTTTCTCGGGATGTATGGCGTGGACTCGCCGCTTCCGGGTCCTTATCTGGACGATATCGCCCAGGGCCGGGAAGGCTATGAGGCGACCACCGCGTTTCTTGATATTTTCAGCCACCGCATCACCACCCAGTACTACCGCATCTGGCGCAAGTACGCTTACCCGGCCACCTTCGAGGCGGGCGGACGCGATGCAACCTCACAGTGTTTACTGGGGCTGGTGGGGCTGGGGATCCCCGGTACGGCAGAGCACGTTCACACCCCGTCATCCCGCTTTCTGGCGTTACTGGGCACCATGCGCCTGCCCACCCGCGGTGCTGAAGGGATCCGCGCGCTGGTCAGCCTGTTGGCCGCGAACACCCGCGCCATCGTCACGCCGCATGACCCGGTAAAAATCCCGATTGAACGGCGTGCCGGTCTGGCTCCCGGTCGCCGCGTGCCGCTGTCGCAGCGCGCCACGCTGGGTAGAACCGCGCAGGAGGCCGGCAGCCGCGTCCTGCTCCGGCTGGAGACGGAAGATCCGCAGGAGGCCGCAGGCTGGCTGCCGGGCGGGCACCACCATACCGACCTGCTGGCCCTGATGCGCGTTTATCTCGGCTATCGCAGCGACGCACGATTACGTCTTACCGTACCGGTCAGCCTGCTGCCGGAACCACGTCTCGGCCAGGCACGCCGTATCCAGCTCGGCCGCACCGGCCTGCTGGGGCTGAAAAACGGCAGGCTCAGCGATAACCGCGAAACCCTGACCGTCAGCCTGGGCTGCTATCAGGGTCTGCAGTGCGCGTCATTATCCCCGGCAGAAGACGGCCACTATCGTTTTGAATAATCACTCATCATCAGTCCCAAATTAATTCGGGTTGCGGAATGACAGCACGCGCGCAGGTTGCCGGAAACATCGCGAAGGCGGTAAGCAGGGCGCGTGAACGCCGCCAGCGTATCTGCAATTCTGCGATCTGATTTGCAGGGCATTAAAGGAATATCTTTATGGCTAAAGTAAACCGGGCGCTGACGCTGATCGCCTGTAGCCTGCTGGCAGGCTGCGGTCTGACCCAGTCCGTTACGGACGGCACGGTCAGCCTGACCAAAGCGATCTTCTACAAACAGATCAAAATACTGCATCTGGACTTTGTGCCGCGCGCTGCGGTCAACAGCGACGGCGAGCAGATGCCACTGGCGACCATGGTGCGCATTTATCAGTTGAAAGATCCGAAATCGGTGGAGACGGCGAACTATGCCACCCTGCTAAACAACGCGGATGCGGCGCTGAAGGACGACCTGTTAGCCTCACGTTCACTGCTGGTGATGCCGGACGGCAGCGTCACACTGGATATGCCGCTGGAAGAGCAGGCGAAGTTTGTGGCGGTGGTGGGGCTGTTTAATCGCCCCGATCGGCAGAATAACCGCTGGCGTCTGGTACTGAGGCGTGACGACCTCGATCCCGATAACGCACGCACCGTTGAGCTGGGCAACGGCTGGCTCAGTCTTGTCCCTTTGAAGGAGTAACCTGATGGAACAGGATAACTGGAACGCCCTGTTCGACCTCAGCACCCGCTTTACGCTTGAGATTACCGGCAGCCAACTGCGCCCGGACGTGCTGAACATCAAAGGCCGGGAGGCGCTGAGCGAGCCCTTCCGCTGGACCGTTGAGTTTACCACGCCGCCGGGGGATATCGCCCCGCAACAGGTGCTGATGAAGTTCGCCAGCCTGCGGATGCGCGCCGGCCGCGCGGTGCACGGCGTGCTGACCGCGCTGGAGCGGATTTCCGTCAGCCGCGACCAGTGGCACTGGCGCGTGACGCTCGAGCCCCGGCTGGCGCTGCTGTCGCGCACCCGGCAGTGTGCCGTCTTTCAGAACCTGTCGGTGCCGGAGGTGGTGGAGCAGGTGCTGCGGCACCACGGGCTGGCGGGGCCGGACTTTGAATTCCGCCTGTCGCGGACCTATCCCGACCGCGAGCTGATTACCCAGTGGCGCGAGACTGACCTTGAGTTTATCCAGCGGCTGCTCTCTGAGGTCGGCATCTGGTTCCGCTTTGAGATGAACGACGTCACGGAGCTGGAGGTGATGATTTTCGGCGACGGCCAGGCGCAGTACGCGTTTGACGTGCGGCTGCCGTACCGCGAGCCGTCCGGGCTGTATGACGGCGCGGCGGAGTCGGTGTGGGACGTGCGCACCTGGCATGAGGTGGTGACGGGAGGTGTGATGACGTGCGACGACAACTACCGCACGGCCGGCACGCCGATGGACGCCACGGTCAGCGTGCGCAGCGACGCCGTCACCACCGGCGAACACTACCGCTACGCCGCGCCGTTCCGGGAGGCGGGAGACGATGCCGACCCGCAACCCGCAACCGAATCCGGCGCGTTCTGTGCCGCCTCCACCACGAGCGCGAGCTGAACAAATCCGCCCGCGTTCACCTGTTCAGCAACGCCTCACACCTCTCTCCGGGCCAGGTGCTGGAGCCGCAGGGTGAGGTGATTAAGGCGCTGCGGGAGGGGGTGGTGCTCACCCTTGTAACCTTCTGGGCAACCCGCGACTCGCGGCTGCACGTCTCGCTGTGGGGGCAGCCTTATACCGAACGTTACTGCTTCCGCCCGCCGTGCCCCGCCCGCCCGGAAATCCACGGCACGCTGCCCGCGCGCATCGAGAGCCGCGAAAAGGGGGATATTTACGCCCACCTCGACGAATACGGCCGCTACCGGGTGCGAATGGATTTTGACCGCTCTGGCAGCGAACGGGGGTTTGCTTATCTGTGGCTGCGCATGGCCAGACCCTGCGCCGGGGAGGAGTACGGCTGGCACACGCCGCTGCTGGACGGCACGGAGGTGGCCGTCGCGTACGGCAACGGCGACATCGACCTGCCGTATATTTCCCACGCGATGCACGACGCTGAACGCCCGGACCATGTTGCCCGCGACAACCACACGCGCAACGTGCTGCGCACCCCGGCCAGCAACAAGCTGCGGATGGAGGACCGGCGCGGGCAGGAGCATATCAAACTGGCCACCGAATACGGCAAAACCCAGCTGAATACCGGGCACATCGTTGACGCGCAGGAACAGCCGCGCGGTGCCGGGGTGGAGCTGCGCACCGACGAGCACGGCACGCTGCGCGCGGCGAAGGGGCTGTTTATCAGCGCCGACGCGCAGCCGGATGCCGGGAACCAGGTGCCAGAGATAAACGCGGCGCTGAGAGACGAGGGTCAGGTGCTGAAAATGGATGCGGCGACGAAGGGCGGGAATCAGGTGCTGGATATGGATGCGGCCCTGAGGGAGATTGCACAGCTGGAGCACCAGCTGGCGCAGCTGAACCTGGCGGCGCAGCAGGCCGACGCGCTGAAGGCCGACACTGACGCACAGATAGCGATGTTTAACCAGCGGCTGAAGCCGCTCAACGAGGTGCTGCACTTCTCGGCTCCCGACGGGATGGCGTTTACCAGCGGCGAGGACCTGCAGCTGGCCGCCGCGCAGAACGTCATTATCAACGCCGGGGGCGACATCAGCGCGGGGGTGATGGGCAGTATGACGACGCTGGCCGGGGAGAAGCTGGGGCTGTTTGCCCGCACCGGCCCGCTGAGCCTGAAGTCCGGCGAAGGCCCGGTGGCGATGCAGGCGCAGAACGGCAACCTGCGCTTTTTTGCAGAAAAGAAGTTCACGCTGACCTCAACCGAAGAGATCCTGTTCGCCGGGAAAAAGCGCATCACCCTGATTGGCGGCGGCAGCTACCTGCGCATTGAGGAAGGAAAAATCGAGTACGGCACCACCGGCGTATACCTGCGGCGGGTGCGGCGTACGGCGAAGGGGGCGAAAGATGCCGTGGATATCAATTTTCCGTCTGTCGGCGGTGAAGTCAGCGATAGATCGGTTATTAAAAAATTCAATTTCTCATAATCAGGGAGCGACTCATGCATATATCACCACCGGTTATCTGGCCACGCCAGGCCGGGGAAAAGTACGCAGACTGGGTAATGCGCTGCATGCCCGTGGATCCGGAACGCAACTATCCCGTTAACCACCTGAAGGCATGGCACGGCGGAATTCACCTTCCACATCTCGATTTATCCGGGGTCGCCAACCCCGTGCGGGCGATTGCAGACGGCGTTATCGTATATGCGCGCCGTCCCTCGGAAAAACCGGACGATCTTCCGCTGGCCTACCAGGGGCGCACCGACGACGGTTGCGTGTTGATCCGGCATGAAATCCTTGTGGGTGACAGGCCGGTTCTCTTTACCTTCTATTCGCTTACCATGCATATGAAGCAGGTGCGCGGTGAAATACTGTCGAACGTCGGTCAAAAGGTGAAACGGGAGCAGATTCTGGGAACCGCCGGGTACGTTGACGGAAAGGGGGCCTTTCACTTTCAGATATGCTGTGAGCCAAAGATGCTGGAGGTGCTGAGCGGGCGCATTCACGGTGGGACGGATACGGCGAAACCGGGCAGGTCCGGGCCGGTTTATGGGAAAAGTTACTATTTTGCTCCGGCCGGAGTCTCGCTACATGCAGGGGATGCGTGGCTCAAGCCGAATAGCCCTGCCTACTGCATCAGCCTGCCGCTCTATATTACCGACGATGGCAGCAGAACGATCGCTTTTCACCGCCAGGCGGATGGCAGCTACATGCAGTCTGGCTCGACAGCAACCGTGCGGCATATTGTTGAACCTTCTGCAGCCATTAAAGGGGTAAAAACCTGGAGTGAATGGATACTCGTATCCGTCAGCGGACAGGAGGGCTGGATTGACGTCTCTTCAGCGGCTGTTAAAACCTATACCGATGCCGACCTACCGGACTGGGACGGCTGGTCTATCGTTGATGATGACCCGACGCCCGACAGCCAGTGTAATTCAAAGAGGATGGAGAAATGGCTGGCTGAGGCTGATGGCGCGCAGGGGGCTAAATTAATGAAGTCGATCTGTAAATTTCCATTCGAATGGAACTCAGCCACGATCGATACCCGCTTCAGCTGGGTGAAACATAAAAGTAAGGCCGCCCCGGATCCGCTGACCGCGGAAGAGTACAAAGTATTGACGAATTACATTGGCGCGCTGTGCTTCTTCGATAAACTGTCTGGCTCTGTTCAGGCTGAACTGAGCGGCGAAATCTGGCACTTTGAGCCGCGTGCTTTCATTACTCAGATCCAGAAGGCCGAGCGGCGCTTATTGTTTGAAACCAAAAATAATATGAACGATTTTACCGCCGATGATATGCAGCACGGGGATATGAGTAAGGAGCAGATCTTACAGCAGGGGAAGATAAAACTACTAACTCGGTTTGATTTTGATAAAACAGCAGAAGAACATTTTGCCGTCATGGAGCATATGGCAAGAATGACAGCAAAAGGAAAGTATGCGCCACTAATAGCAGCAATGATTGGTCAGTTCAAAAAAAACACAGGGGGTATTGGCCGGCACCAGTTATTGAATGAGGCTTTCCTTGAGCATAAAATGACCCGCGAATGCGTTGCTAAAATAAAATCGTACATTTCCAATGCACTAAGTCAAAATGGAGCATCTACTTTATCCTCAGGTGATATTAACGGGATTGAGAATAGTTTTATCAGGAAAGATATCGGTACTAAATTGCCAAAATTCGACGACTGGGACTGGCAGAATGGCCTTGGTATAACTGTTCACGATACTTTTGCAACCAGGATATTTCTTGATTATCTGAATATTGACAAGAAGAAATATAAAGGCAGACTTGTTTTTCATATCCAGGATCACTTTGGTCTCGATATTCCTGATTTAAACGGAAAGGGATTTGAATTCATATCATGGTTTTGCTCATGGTTTATATTACAAAGATACAATAAGTTAAATTTTAAACCATTTATTAATGAGGCGACATTCAGCTGGGACATAGAGGGATTTATATGAAGAAACCAAAAATTTGCATATTGATTTTTTTTTCGTTATTTTTGATTTGTATTGCTGTGCCGTATGTCTTGCCAGCAAGAGTCTCAAAGATTTATCAAGGTGTTTACTACGACAGTTTTAGGGACAAGAAATGTATGATCGCTGTAATTACAGTAGATAATCAGCCATTTACAAAAAAAGGGGTTTTGAAATTATGGAGGAAAGAAAGAAAATCTCTGAAAGAGAAAAGTGTGCTTTTGGAGAATAAATGCGATGAAATATTTTTTGCCAAAAATAAATTTGTCAGGCCTTACAGCTCTCAGGAACTGAAATATTGGATGGGTGATAATCAAATTTGCATGAGAGGTGTTGTAAATGGTAGGTGCATTAATAATTCCGATGTTTTTATGACGATATCTTTTGAGAAATCATTTAATGAAAACCTGGTAATTGACAAATATCAAGGTAGAGATATTTACATTTCCTACAGGTAGGAGTTAAAGCCATAAGTAAGGAAGCGCGGAAACAGGAGCGCGCCGCTGGATTCCTCGGGGCTTTACTGGCAGGGCCAATACTGGTTATTCCGGCAACGGCTGGAGCGGGAGCAGCGACAGCGGCTGCCGGGGAAAGCCTGAGGGGCATGACTGGCAGCACCGCCGTGCGATATGCCAGAACCGTCGCCACCTTTCTGCTCCCAGCTGCTGGCAGCAGCAGGGCAACCGCAGCATCAGCTGATAAGCAGCAACCGTCTGCCACTTCATCATCTGACCTGAAGCAGAGTCAGGATTTTGTCTATTGGCCGGATTAGGAGAAAAATAATGGATTTTTTTGAAATATTTAAGCAGGCCGAATATGAATTTACCTATGGTACAGAAGATGATCCAGAGCACCATAATGCACTCCAGGTCGGGCTGGTGGCGTGGTTCTACCTCGATAAAGGTTATACCCAAGAAAACCGGGCACGGATAGCCGAGGCGTATCAGCTTTACCACAATGAATATGGCGAGAAGTTGAAATGGGGCTACATTGACGAACCAAATAAAGATCTGGATTATAGCAGTATCTCTCCTAAAGAATTTAAAAGAACTATCATTAATAGTTTTGGTGATGATTTTTACTTTCATTGGTATTCTGATAAGGGATTCCGCTATGCCAGTAACTATTATGTAAGTGCAGGTTCGCCAGTTGGGTGGTATGAATCAATACACAGGCCAGTAAGTTATTTCTGCTTTTACCTACCGGTATCTGAAATTAGGGGTGTGGCTCGTATGGAAAAAATCACTTCACTATTTTGTGAAATATTACAACCTATTCATGGTTTGATGTGGTTGGGTATGCAGCAGTGTCAGGAAAGAGAGCGATACCAGCATCTTGAATATGAAATAGGGAGTAGTTTTTTGGGGGTTGATATTCCCTGCTCTTATATAAGCAAATGCCTGAGGGCAGGTATGCGCTCAGTCAACTGGTATACACTTTTCAACAATGAATGGATGGAAAATTTAGGAGGGATGAGCTATCTGTGTGGCGCACTTAATGATCCGGCGATTAAAATCAATCCTTATAAGGGCAGCGTCATTATCCAGGCCGGTGAATACCCGGAGCTGGGTTGGGTTAATGATAATCCCTACCCGGAGCTTTACGTCAAAGTAAACAAAGTCTTGAAACTCATAAGAGCACCAAAAATCGGCAGCCTGGGTTATGGCTCAATTGCCGGTGAAATTCGTTTTGACAAAAACTCCACCGCTAAATGGTTATCACGCTTTGACGTCGATCTCCCGTCTCTGGCCACCGTTCCGGCAGCCAAAGATCCAGTGCGCATTACCTGCTGGACCGATGATATTGCACCTCACGCCGGGCAATGGGCGGCAATTGTGGATGGTGCCACCGGATATATCCAGACGCGTGAAGGGTAAAAGATGCCGGAGTATGAGGACAAATACGGTAAAAACCACCGCGCCTGCTGGTCACTGCTAAAACGTGATGATAAAGCGAGGTGGGCAGGATGCGCTATCCCGCACTGGACGGACACGATGGCTGGGACAATGACGGTTCGTCCGGCCCCGGCGCACGTGACGCCACCCGTGACGGTTCCCGTAGCGGCACCCGGGGCACGCCTGCTGATAACGATGGCTTTACCGTGCAGGGAAAGCTCTACGACCCGATACTCGAAAAGCCGATGGTGGTCAGCGCGGAAACCCACGGTGACTTTTGGGAAGACGATATGGATTATTCGGAGTCGGTGGTCACTGACGGTAGCGAAACCCGGGCAGACGGCCGGACAGAAGTGGATGATAAAACCTGCCAGGGCTGCCCGCCGGAGGGAAAAGTGGCCCCGATGGTGCGCCGCTGCGCGCGCTGGAGCGAGGTGACCATCAGCTACCAGACGCGCATCTGCGGCACCTTCTATAACCCGGAGACACAGCAGATCCAGGAATTTACATACTGCGGCGTGTCGTTCGACGGCTGGAAACGAATGCTGTGCCAGTTCTGGGAGGCGAAGGCGCGGTACGATCAGTTTTTCAGGGAAGATGGAACAAGGAAACAATGGTGGAAAGGATATCGAAGCGCTATTAATCAAGCCAGACGACATCAGATGGTAGCAACTATGAATATCCCTGTATAAATACAGTGGTTTTTTATGCAACCTCTCAGCTATAAGTTTTTCTCAACTATTTTTCGTGAAATGAAGGACATTAATGTGAGATATCAACCATGAAAATGAATTTTATGATAGAAAAAAAGATGGGATGGAAATCGGCTATAACACCTGAAGAGCTTCTTCATCTCTTTCGAGAAATATCCCATAACCTTGACTGCATGTTGAAGACAAAAAAGCAGTGGTATGAACAAGGTTCCTCACGAAAGCAGGCGTTGAAAAATCAGGTTTTTAGCGATACTGCCTTTTCTGAAAAGACCTTGCTACGATGGGGGAAAGAATACCAAAAGGATTATCCGTATTGGGGGGGGATATGGGACGGAGGGCCAGATGATGACAGTGCGGCAATTGAATGTTATGCCTCTTACTCCAGCGCCAAACGAAGAGAAAACCCATTAAGTCTGATGATTAATTTTGATTGTGATTTTTCATGTATTAACTTTCACGTCGATAGCCTTTTGAGATTCTTGCAGTTTATTTTAAGATTTGATGATAGCTGTACTCATCTTCACGTTGAGTCAGGGGGGTATGGCTTTTTAGATGTCATAAAAAATAAAAATGGTTATTCAGATAAATATAAGAAGGTCTTTCCGGACAGGATACCCTGTGGTTGGATGTTGTATATTCCTGCAGTTATTTTAGCTGAGTTGATCCCGGAAGCAGCCAGAGTAGTACCTGTTTTAAACGAAGGGGGGACACAAAAAGGCACCATCATCGTCTCTACTGAAGACGTATTCGATGGTTCAAAAAAAGAGCACATTGATAAGTCCAACGATATTGAAATACGCTTACTCGATCTCGGGTTGCTGCCGTTGATGACTGAGCTTTAGTGCCGTGATGATTCGGTACTGAGCTTCATAAACCGAACCATTAGCTGGTGTTCTCAACCTTATCAATTGGACGATGATGACTCACTCGCTTATGTCACGTCTGTTGCCACCCGTGACGGTTCCTGCAGCAGCAGACGGGGCACAAGGGATAAAATCAAAGTCAGTCTTCTCCATTCCGTAACGCCCACTTGCAGCTTTATAAGGCACAACTGCCCTGAATAAGTGCAGGTTACCCCGGTTATCACTGTCTTAACGCGTCTACCAGGTGTTTCCCCCCTGGTACGCTTCTTGCACCCCTGACAATAAAGGTCGCTCAACGGTGAGTGGCCGCACTGCAACGGCGCTGTTTTGCTCTCCTGGCGGAGGGTAAACGGCGCTTTTTTGTTTTCAGGGGGCGGGATGAGCAATAACCGGACGGTGCGCAGCGCGTGCCCGTACTGCGGCGTGGGGTGCGGCATTGTGATGCAGGTGGAGGCGGGGTGCATCACCCGCGTCAGCGGCGATAAGCAGCACCCGGCTAACGCCGGTAAGCTGTGCAGCAAAGGCAGCAGCAGCCATCTGCCGGTCAGCGACGCCGGGCGTATGCAGCGGGCGTGGCTGCGCGAGGATCGGCAACGTGAGCCGTTGCCCACCGCGATGGACGCGGCGATTAGCGCCACCGCCGGCCGCCTGCGCGCGATCCTCGACAGGGACGGGCCGGACGCCATCGCGCTGTACGTCTCCGGCCAGATGTCGCTGGAGGCGCAGTACCTCGCTAACAAACTGGTGAAGGGCTTTATCGGCAGCCAGCATATCGAATCCAACTCCCGGCTCTGTATGGCCAGCGCCGGCAGCGGTTACAAACTGTCGCTGGGGTCGGACGGGCCGCCCGGCTCTTACGACGATTTTGGCCTCGCCGATCTGTTTCTGGTTACCGGGGCCAATATGGCCGACTGCCATCCGATCCTGTTTATGCGCATGATGGAGCGGGTACGCCAGGGGGCGAAGCTGATCGTGGTCGACCCACGACGCACCGCCACCGCAGAGAAGGCCGACCTGCACCTGGCGATTCGTCCCGGCAGCGATCTGGCGCTGCTTAACGGGCTGCTGCATCTGCTGGTTAAGAACGCCGCCGTCGACGAAGCCTTTATCGCACAGTTCACCCGCGGCTGGCAGGCGATGCCCGACTTTCTCAGCGACTATACGCCCGGGCGGGTGGCGCAGATCACCGGTCTGGCGCAGGCCGATATCGAGCTGGCCGCGCGCTGGATAGGCGAGGCGGCCGAATGGATGAGCTGCTGGACCATGGGCCTCAACCAGAGCACCCACGGCACCTGGAGCACCAACGCACTGTGCAACCTGCACCTTGCAACCGGTAAAATCTGCCGCCCCGGCAGCGGGCCGTTCTCGCTGACCGGCCAGCCCAACGCGATGGGCGGGCGCGAAATGGGCTATATGGGGCCGGGCCTGCCGGGGCAGCGCTCGGCGCTCAACGCGGAGGATCGCGCCTTTGTTGAGCAGCAGTGGCGGCTGCCGCCAGGCACGCTTCGCAGCGAAGGCGGCGGTGGCACCCTCGCGCTGTTCGAGCAGCTGCGGGCCGGGGCGATCAAAGCCTGCTGGATTATCTGCAGCAACCCGGTGGCCAGCGTGCCCGACCGTGACCGGGTCATTGAGGCGCTGCAGGCGGCCGAGCTGGTTATCGCCCAGGACGCCTTTCTCGATACCGAAACCAACCGCTATGCCGATATCCTGTTGCCCGCCGCGCTGCACGCCGAAGCGGAAGGGGTGATGATCAACTCTGAACGCAGCCTGACGCTGATGCAGCAGGCGGTGGCACCGCCCGGCGAGGCGTTGCCCGACTGGCAGATTATTGCCCGCGTCGCCTGTGAAATGGGCTTTGCCGACGCCTTCAGCTACCAGAGCGCGGAGCAGGTGTTTGACGAGATCCGCCGGTTCCACAACCCGGCCACCGGCTACGATCTGCGCGGTGCCAGCTATGCGCGGCTGCGGCAGCAGCCGCTGCAGTGGCCGTGCCCGCCGGACGACCCGCAGGATCGTCATCCGCTGCGCTACCTGAATCAGGGCATCAGCCAGACCCTGCGCATGGCAGAGGACGGCAGCACGCCGCGCCTGAATTTCGCCACCCCTGACGGCCGCGCCTGTTTCTTTACCCGCCCGCATCAGGACCCGGCCGAGATGCCCGACGACGACTATCCGTTTCTGCTGAATACCGGCCGCGTGCAGCATCAGTGGCACACCCTGACCAAAACCGGCAAGGTGGCGACGCTGAACAAACTCAATCCGGGACCCTTTATTGAGGTGAACCCGCAGGATGCCGCACGGCTGGCGCTGAAAAATGGCGATCCGCTGAGCATCCGGTCGCGACGCGGCGCGGCGGTGCTGCCGGTCAGCGTCAGCGATCGCGTGCAGCCCGGCTGCTGCTTTGCCCCATTCCACTGGAACGATCTCTACGGCGAGCAGCTGGCGATTAACGCCGTGACCAGCGACGCCGTCGACCCGATCTCGTTGCAACCCGAGCTGAAATGCTGTGCGGTCAGCCTGCAGCGGGTGGAGACGGGCATTAACAGTGACACTGTCACTAAGGGTGCCGCCAGCATCGCCACCTTTACAGGTTCCGTGAATACTACTAACGCTGCGGATGCCGCTAATGCCACCAGTACCATTAACGCTGCTGGTGCTGCCAGCGCGATTAGAACCGCTAACGCTGCGGGTGTCGCCAGTGCCACCCGTACCGCTAATGCTGTAAATACGGCCCACGCAGCCAGCACCGCTAATGCTCTGAATACGGCTCACGCAGCTAACAGCGTTAACACCATCGCGCACCACACCGGAGGACCTGACATGACTGCGATCGAGGCTTTTACCCGCTTGCTGGCGGTTCAGGAGATGCCCGCACCGGTATTTGCCCCGCATGAGCAGCGCTGGCTGGCCGGGTTTATCAGCGGCCTGCACAATCGCCCTCAGGCCGGGGTGCCGCTGATGCCGAAGCACGCGCCGCTGACGGCTGATAACCGCCTGTGGCTGGACGGCGTGCTGGCAGGGTTGTTTGGTGGCCGTGACGACGATGGGATATCCGGCCACGCCGCACTGGCCGCCGCTGACGCGCGGTCCGTGGCCAGCAACGCTGCACCGGCCGCCGGCATTACGCTGCTTTACGCTTCGCAGACCGGCAACGCCGCCGGGCTGGCGGAGAGCTTTAGCGCGCAGCTGCGCGACGGCGGTCTTGCGGTGGCGCTGCACGAGATGGATCAGGCCCCGGCGGACTGTCTGCGTGCGGGCGAAACGCTGCTGCTGCTGACCAGCACCTTCGGCGACGGCGACGCGCCGGATAACGGTCAGCAGTTCTGGCAGCGGCTGCAGGCGCAAGATGAACCGCTCATCGGGCTGCGTTACGCGGTGCTGGCGCTGGGCGACAGCAGCTTCGATCGTTTCTGCCAGCACGGCCGCCAGCTGGATGCGCGCTTAACGCAGCTGGCCGCCACGCCGCTGCTGCCGCTAAGCGAGTGCGACAGCGACTATGCGCAGCCCGCCAGCGCCTGGTTTAACCAGCTGCTGCCGCTGCTGAGTCTTCACATCCCGGCAGTGTATACCCCCTCCGTCAGTAGCGTATCATCCGCCCCGGCGGTAGCCGGTGCAGCTGCATCATCCGGTATTTCATCCGTCCACGCAGCATTCACGCTAGCAGCATCAAATCCGGCCTTATCATCTGCTTCTCATTTCAGCAAAAGCCAGCCGTACCCGACAACCTTGCTGGACAACGCCTGCATCAGCGCGCCCGAATCAGCGAAGGAGACGCGGCTGATCCGCTTAAGTCTCGGGCCGCTGAGCTATCAGCCCGGCGACGCGCTGGGGGTCTGGCCGCGCAACTGCCCGCGGCTGGTCGATGAACTGCTGGCGCTGACCGGGCTGGACGGCGAACAGGCGGTCAGCGTGGCGGAGCAGGGCAAGTTGCCGCTGCGTGACGCATTGAGCCGCCACTATGAGATCGCCCGTCCGTCGCGTGAGACGTTAAGCCTGATTGCCGGGCAGCCGGGCAACGGCGCACTGCAACAGCGGCTGGCGCAGGGCGAGACGCTGAAGAGCTGGCTGTGGGGGCGGCAGCTGGCCGACGTGCTGGCCGAATTCAGCTGGCGGGGGGAGGCGACAACACTGCTGGCCAGCCTGAAACGGCTGCAGCCGCGCTTCTATTCGATCGCTTCCAGCCCGCTGGCGCATCCGGGCGAGATCCAGCTGACCGTTGCCACGGTGCGCTACGGCCAGCGCAAGGGCGTGGCCTCGGCGTGGCTGGCCGATCTGGCGCCTGGCGACGCGGTGGCGGTCTTTGTGCAGCCGACGCGTCACTTCCTGCTGCCGGAAGCGGGCGACGCGCCGCTGGTGATGATCGGCCCCGGTACCGGCATTGCGCCGTTTCGCGGTTTCCTGCATCACCGCCGCCTGCGCGGCGACAGCGGCAAAAACTGGCTGTTCTTCGGCGAGCAGCATCAGCACAGCGAGTTTTACTACCGCGGGGAGCTGGAGCAGATGCGGCAAAGCGGGCTGCTGACCCGGCTGAGCCTGGCGTTCTCCCGCGACCAGCCGCAAAAAATCTACGTGCAGGACCGGCTGCGCGAAGAGGGAGAAACCCTGTGGCGCTGGCTGCAGGAGGGGGCACGGCTCTACCTGTGTGGCGACGCCAGCCGCATGGCGAAAGACGTTGAGACGGCGCTGCGTGATATCGCCTGCCAGCACGGCGGTATGAATGCACAGCAGGCCGCCGGCTGGCTGCAGCAGCTGGCGCAGGAGAAACGCTTCCTGCGTGATGTGTATTAGCCGCAAACCGGCAATAGATTGCCGATATTGATATTTAATTTCCCGGCGTTTTTATGAAAATCTGGAGCCAGTTACCGCTATCAGGATCAGGGAGTTAGCCAATGAGCCAGACCAAACGCCGGATTAAACTGGGGTTAATGTTACAGGGAGCCGGTGGGTATATGAACTCCTGGCGCCACCACCGCGCGGCGGCGGACGCCAGCGTCAATATTGCCTGGAACCAGCAGCTGGCGAAAGACGCCGAAGCCGCCGGTTTCGATTTTCTGTTTGTGGCCGACGGCCTGCACATTAACGAAAAATCGCTGCCGCACTTCCTGAACCGCTTTGAGCCGATTGCGCTGCTCTCCTCGCTGACGGCGATCACCTCGCGCATTGGCCTGGCCGGCACCATCTCCACCTCCTACAGCGATCCCTTCACCGTGGCGCGTCAGCTGGCCTCGCTGGATCTGCTGAGCGGCGGCCGCGCGGGCTGGAACGTGGTGACCTCACCGCTGGAAGGCTCCGGGCGTAACTTTGGTAAAACCCACCCGCAGCACGCCGAACGCTACCAGATCGCTGAGGAGTATATTCAGGTGGTGCAGGGGCTGTGGGACTCGTGGGAAGATGACGCCTTCGTGCGCAACAAAGAGAGCGGCGTGTTCTTTGACGCGGCGAAGCTGCACGCGCTGAATCACAAAGGCGATTACTTCTCGGTGGCCGGCCCGCTGAATATCCAGCGTTCCGCCCAGGGGCAGCCGGTGGTGTTCCAGGCCGGCGCCTCGGATACCGGCATTGCGCTGGCGGCGAAAACCGCCGATGCGGTGTTCACCAACGCGCGTACGCTGGAAGAAGCGACGCTGTACGCACATAAACTGCAGCAGGCCGCAGAGCAGCACGGCCGCGCCGCGCCGGGGATCTTCCCCGGTATCAGCCCGATCGTCGGCCGCACCGAGGCCGAGGCCGAAGAGAAGTACCGCTATCTGCTGTCGCTGCTGTCGCTTGACGACGCGCTCAGCTACCTCGGCCGCTTCTTTGACCATCACGACTTCAGCCAGTATGACCCGGACGCGCCGTTCCCGGAGCTGGGCAGCCTCGGCGAGAACAATTTCCGCTCCACCACCGATCAGATTAAGAAGCTGGCGCGCGATGAAAACCTCACCCTGCGTGAAGTGGCCTACCGCACCACGGTGCCGAAGGGCGAGTTCTTCGGCACGGCGGAGCAGGTGGCCGACGCCTTTATCCGCTGGACGGAGCAGGGCGGTGCCAGCGGGTTTATCATCGCCGGGCCGGTGCTGAACGAAGCGCTGGAGGACATCACCCGCTACGTACTGCCGATCCTCGCCGAGCGCGGTTACTGGCAGGTTGACGACAGCACCCGCACGCTGCGCGGCCGCCTTGGCCTGCCGAAGCGCGCCAACCGCTATGCGGAAAACCGTCAGGCGGCACTGACCTCAGCAGAGTAATACGCCTGTGACGCTAATGCGCACCCCTTCAGGAGATGCCCCATTAGCGTCACGGCTTCGGCAACTTATCCGACAGCGTTTTACGTAACCAGCCACGCCACGCTAGCCGCATCCGACAGCGTTTTAGCACTGCAAGCTCTGATATAAGCGCCGACAGCGTTTCACGTTGCCGGGCTGCTGTCGTTGGCGCTAACGCCCTGTCTGCTGCCCGCGCACCCCTGGCCACACTACGCCTGTTGTGCCCACTCCGATCCATTACCTCAGATTCCTCTTCATTCCACCCCTCTCAGCCGTTATGCTGCCCGCCTGACAGTCAGTTACCCCAGGGAGTTACTATGAACACCGTTATCCGCCGTGCCACCCGTGACGATGCCGGGCTGATTCTGGCAATGATCGCCGAGCTGGCCGACTACGAAAAAGCGCTGCATGAAGTGGTCGCCAGCCAGCACGATATTGAGACCTCGCTGTTTGCCGCCGACAGCAAGTCGGAAGCGCTGATCTGTGAAATTGACGGGGAAGCAGCTGGTTACGCCGTGTTCTTCACCAGCTACTCCACCTGGCTTGGCAGGAACGGTATTTATCTGGAAGATCTCTACGTCAGCCCGCGTTTTCGCGGCCAGAAGGCGGGGAAAACCCTGCTGCGCCACATCGCGCAGCTGGCGGTAGAGCGCGGCTGCGGTCGACTGGAGTGGAGCGTGCTGGACTGGAACCAGCCGGCGATCGACTTCTATCTGAGCATCGGTGCCGCCCCGCAGGATGAGTGGGTGCGTTACCGTATGGAAGGGCAGGTGCTGCGCGATTTTGCCGCCGGCTGATCCCGCTACGGATGGCGTCTCACGCCGCCATCCTTCATCCGCATCAGCCATCAGCCATCAGCATCACGTAATCCTCTATCCGCTTTAATCAATCCGCCTTAAGCCACAACTCCCTCGCAATTTCCAGCCGCGCAACGGTTGACCAGCGCGAAAGTTCACTGCTTAAATGTAATATTTTGTGTCAATGGATTGATAAGCATTCTCGTTTGTATATGATGTCGCAAAATATAAAATGTTAGTTTCCCGCAGTAAATGTGGGCTTATGCACCTGTTAACCAAAGCAAATGTGGGCGAATACCAATAATTAAATCAGGGTATTTCGCATGCTCAACTTTTCATCCCGCAAGGGATTGCTGCACACGTCAATTGTTATGGCGATCGTCACCACCGCCGCCAGCGCTGCGTATGCCGCGCAGGCAGACAATGCCGTTGCCGCCAGCACCAGTAGCAACACCGCCTCCACGTCGAAGAGTGACGAAGCGCAGATCACCGTTACCGCACCGGCCGTTAAGCACGTTGCCGGCAGCGAGGTGAGCGTCTCTGCCGATGAACTGCGCCAGCGCGGCGGCAACGACTTCGGTTCCATCATGCGTTACCAGCCGCTGATCGGCGCGGTGGGCAGCAGCGGCGGCTCCAGCAGCGGCAAAAGCGGCTTTGATCGCGGCGGCTACACCGGCTACAACATCCGCGGCCTGGAAGGCAACCGCGTGGCGATCGACGTCGACGGCGTACCGCTGCCCGACGCCACCGGCCGCCCTTACGTCGGCCGCGCCGGCCTGAACACCTTCGGTATCGGCCGCGACTACATCGATCCTTACCTCTACGGCCGCGTTGATATTGAATCCGGGGCTACCCAGACCCAGCGCACCACCACCGCGCTGGGCGGCACCGTCTCCTTCGTACCGAAATCGGCCGATGACTATCTGACACCGGGCAAACAGACCTACTTCGGCTACCAGAGCGGTTATGACTCTGCCAGCCGCAGCTGGCAGAACGGCGTTACCGCCGCCGCCGGCGACGAGATCCTGCGCGGCCTGATCGCTTACAGCCGCCGTGACGGCCAGCAGACCCGCAATAACAGCGACGAGCTGGCGGCCTTCCCGGCCAACTGGCACTCCGACGCGCTGCTGGCCTCCGGTATCTGGCAGCCAAACGACGAGCACAAGCTGACGCTGGGCGGTGACTTCTACAGCAAGGTTAACCACACCCGCTATGACAGCTGGAATAACGCCGGAACGCTGATCGAGGGCGACGCCAACCAGCAGAGCAACAGCCGCCGCTGGGGTCTGAACCTGAAGGACGAGTGGACGCCGGCCAACGCCTGGATCGACAGCCTGAGCAACAAAATTGACTATCAGAACACCCAGGCGCACGACAACACGCTGCTGCCGGTGGCCGACTCCAGCCCGCTGCGCATGCAGCGCGTCTACTCCGACTACAACGTTGAGACCTGGGGCTATGAGGGGCAGCTGAGCAAAACGCTGGGCCGTCACGATCTGCTGGCCGGCCTCAACGCCCGTCTGTCCGATACCGAGCGCCCGTTCAGCGAGTCGCCGACGCCGGCCGCCAACAGCGCCGCCATCACGCGTCCGCAGAGCGACAGCCGCACCGTTGTTCTGGGTGGCTTTGTGAAGGACAGCATTAACTTCGATCTCGACGGTCACGGCTTTGCCGTGGTGCCGGGCGTGCGCGTACAGCATCAGAAAACCAAACCGCAAAATCTGGCGAGCATGGCTGAGGGTACCGCAGTGCTGACCCCGGCAGACGCCGAGAAGCTGTACGGTAAAGCCAACAGCGACACCCAGGTGCTGCCGTCAATCAGCTTCAACTACGACATCACGCCAGCGCTGATGACTTACGTTGAGTACCGCCGTGGCGCGCAGTTCCCGAACGCCACCCAGCTGTACGGCTCGTGGAACCTCGGCTCCAACTACGTGCCGGGCAACCGCCAGTATGCGCTGATCGGCAACACCGATCTGGATACCGAAACCAGCAACAACGTTGAGTGGGGTATCAAAGGCCAGGCGACCGAAGGCGTGGCGATTAACGGTGCGCTGTTCTACAACACCTACAAAAACTTTATCGCCACCACCCGCTATACCCGCGCCGGCGCGCCGGATAAGTTCACCAACCTGCCGTCCAACATCGCCACCATCTATCAGACCGAGAACCGCGATAAGGCCTATATCTGGGGCGGTCAGATTGGCGCTAAGGTTAACTACGGCACCTGGTTTAACGCGGTGGAAGGCCTGAGCAGCAGCTTCTCGCTGGGCTACAGCAAAGGGCAGGCGAAGTCCTCTTACAACGGCGACCGCTACGTCGATCTCGACAGCGTGGCACCGATGAAGGCCACCGTTGGCCTGGCGTGGAACGATCCGTCGCAGCGCTATGGTGCGGAAGTGATGGCCACCTTTGTGAAAGGCAAGAAGGCGGAAACGACCAACCGTGAAGGCTACCTCAACAACGGCGCGCCGATTACCGACGCCACCGCCGGTTATCAGCGGGTGCCGGGCTACGGCACGGTGGATATGACCGCGTGGGTGCAGGTGGCGAAAAACGTCCGCGTTAACGGCGGCGTCTACAACCTGACCGACCGTAAATACCGCGACTACCTGAGCAGCCGCGACCTGACCGGCGACACCCCACGTGACGTCGCTGACCAGGCGCTGGCCGTGCAGCCGGGCCGCAGCGTGCAGCTGGGGGTTAACGTCGACTTCTGACCCCGGCCGACATTTTGCCTCCCTTAAAAGATCGCTTCGGCGATCTTTTTTTATTCCTGAGAGGTGGATTGTATTTTTTGTGATCTGGATTGTAGTACAACTAATACAGATGGTACTACAATCACTCCCGCACCGCGCCTCAGGCCGCTGAGATCTGTGCAGCGCCGGTTCTCCGCGCTACGCTGCCGACTCATCGCCACTAACGGACTGAAAACTATGACGCAAGAGAGTCTGAGTAAAACGGAACGCATCATCCTGACGCTGGGTGAGGAGATCGTCACCGGCAAATACCTGCCCGGCGCGCCGCTGCCGTCCGAGGCGGACCTGTGTGAACAGTTCACCACCTCGCGCAACATTATTCGCGAGGTGTTTCGCTCGCTGATGGCGAAACGGCTGATTGAGATGAAGCGCTACCGCGGCGCGTTCGTCACCCCGCGCAACCAGTGGAACTATCTCGACAGCGACGTGCTGCAGTGGTCGCTCTCCAGCGACTACGATCCGCGGCTGATCGCAGCGATGAATGAGGTACGCGTGCTGGTTGAGCCGCAGGTTGCCCGCTGGTCGGCGGAGCGCGCCACCTCGGCGGATCTCGCCGCCATTGAGCAGGCCTACGGCGATATGGTGGCGCACCGCGAAGACCGCGACGCCTTTAACCAGGCCGATATCCGCTATCACGAAGCGGTTATGGCCTCGGTGCATAATCCGGTGTTGCAGCAGCTTAACGTGGCGATTGGCCAGCTGCAGCAGGCGGTGTTTACCCGCACCTTTATGCCGGATGAGGGCAACATGCCGCGCACGCTGGCCGAACACAAAGCGCTGTTTGACGCCATCCGCCACCAGGATGCCGACGCCGCCGAGCAGGCGGCCAAATCGATGATTGCCAGTTCAACGGCGCGACTTAAGGACGTTATGTGAGCAGCTATATTGCGATTGACTGGGGTTCGACCAACCTGCGCGCCTGGCACTATCAGCAGGATCGCTGCGTTGATCAGCGCCGCTCGGAGGCCGGCGTCACCCGCTTAAACGGCCGTACCCCCGCCGACGTGTTTGACCAGGTGACCGCTGGCTGGCCTGTCAGCGAGGTTCCGGTGGTGATGGCCGGTATGGTCGGCAGCAATGCCGGCTGGCTGCCGGTGCCGTATCTGGCCTGTCCGCTGCGGCTGGGCGAGATTGCGTCCCGCCTGACCCGGGTTGAGAACCGCGCGTGGATCGTACCGGGGCTGAGCGTCGAGCAGCCCGACAACCTTAACGTGATGCGCGGTGAAGAGACCCAGCTGCTCGGTGCCGTGGCGCTGGCCGCCGCCGACCTCTATGTCATGCCCGGCACCCACGCCAAGTGGGTGAGGGCGGAGGGCGACCGGGTGGAGACGTTTCGCACGGTGATGACCGGCGAACTGCACCACCTGCTGCTCAGCCAGTCGCTGGTCGGTGCCGGGCTGCCCGCACAGCGTGAGGACGCCGCGGCGTTTGCCGCTGGCCTGCAGATCGGCAGCGAGGATCGCTCGATCCTCTCACGGCTGTTTGAAGTCCGGGCCGCACACGTGCTGGGCCGCCGCGCGCCGGACACCATCAGCGAGTTTCTGTCCGGGCTGCTGATCGGCCACGAAGTGGCGACCCTGGCGGATCAGTGGGCCGTTACCCCGGCGCAGCCGCTGACGCTGATCGCCGG
Organism: Erwinia sp. Leaf53; assembly: GCF_001422605.1. Classification (NCBI taxonomy): domain Bacteria; kingdom Pseudomonadati; phylum Pseudomonadota; class Gammaproteobacteria; order Enterobacterales; family Erwiniaceae; genus Erwinia; species Erwinia sp. Leaf53. The sequence continues at coordinate 61,960 of NZ_LMLK01000026.1, read as the reverse complement.
CAGCGCCTTGTCGCTGCGCTATCAGCAGGCGCTGCGCTTTATCGATCTGACCGTTAACCCGCTGGACGGCGACGTCGCCTTCCGGCACGGAATAAGGAGCATTGCCCATGCGCTGGCAAACTGAGCTGCCGCTAATCGCTATTTTACGCGGCATCCGCCCGCAGGAGGCGCAGGCGCATATCGCCGCGCTGATCGACGCGGGCTTTGATGCCATCGAGATCCCGCTTAATTCGCCGCAGTGGGAACAGAGCATTGCCGCCGCGGTCAGCGAATTTGGCGATCGCGCGCTGATCGGGGCCGGTACCGTGCTGCAGCCCGACCAGGTGGATCGGCTGGCCGCCATCGGCAGCCGGCTGGTGGTGACGCCAAACACCGACGCGGCGGTGATCCGCCGGGCGGTCGCCTGCGGCATGACGGTGGCCGCAGGCTGTGCCACCGCCACTGAAGCTTTTACCGCGCTGCAGGCCGGCGCACAGTCGCTGAAAATTTTCCCCTCCGCGGCGTTTGGCCCGGACTATATCAAAGCCCTGAAGGCGGTGCTGCCGCCGGAGGTGCCGGTGTTCGCCGTCGGCGGCGTCACCCCGGAAAACCTGCACCAGTGGCTGGCAGCAGGGTGCATCGGTGCCGGGCTGGGCAGCGATCTCTACCGTGCCGGGCAGCCGCTGTCGCGCACCGTTGACCAGGCACACGCATTTGTTGCCGCATATAAGGAAGCGTTACGATGAAAATAACCAAACTGACCACTTACCGCCTGGCACCGCGCTGGATGTTTCTGAAGATTGAGACCGATGAAGGCGTGGTCGGCTGGGGCGAGCCGGTGATCGAAGGGCGCGCGCGCAGCGTGGAAGCCGCGGTGCACGAGCTGTCGGAGTACCTGATTGGCCAGGACCCGGCCCGCATTAACGATCTGTGGCAGGTGATGTATCGCGGCGGCTTCTACCGCGGCGGCCCGATCCTGATGAGCGCCATTGCCGGTATCGACCAGGCGCTGTGGGATATTAAAGGCAAAGTGCTGGGGGTGCCGGTGTGGCAGCTGCTGGGCGGTCTGGTGCGCGACAAAATGAAAGCCTACAGCTGGGTAGGCGGTGACCGTCCGGCCGAGGTGATCGCCGGTATTAATAAGCTGCGGGCGATCGGCGTCGATACTTTTAAGCTTAACGGCTGCGAAGAGATGGGCATTATTGACAGTTCACAGAAAATTGACGCTGCGGTGAATACCGTAGCGCAGATCCGTGAAGCCTTCGGTAATCAGATTGAATTTGGCCTGGATTTCCACGGCCGCGTCAGCGCACCAATGGCAAAAGTATTAATTAAAGAGCTGGAGCCGTATCGCCCGCTGTTTATTGAAGAGCCGGTGCTGGCCGAACAGGCGGAATATTATCCGAAGCTGGCGGCGCAAACGCATATTCCTATTGCCGCCGGTGAAAGGATGTTTGACCGCTTTGAATTTAAACGCGTGCTGCAGGCCGGTGGCCTGGCGATTCTGCAGCCGGACCTGTCGCACGCCGGTGGGATTACCGAGTGCTATAAAATCGCCGCAATGGCGGAAGCCTATGACGTGGCGCTGGCTCCGCACTGCCCGCTGGGGCCGATTGCGCTGGCCGCCTGCCTGCACGTCGACTTTGTCTCGCGCAATGCGGTATTCCAGGAGCAGAGCATGGGCATCCACTACAACAAAGGGGCCGAACTGCTGGATTACGTGCTGAATAAAGATGATTTCAAAATGGATGACGGCCATTTCCATCCGTTGCAGAAGCCCGGCCTCGGGGTGGAAATTAATGAGGAACTGGTGACTGAACGCAGCAAACAGGCACCGGACTGGCGGAATCCGCTGTGGCGTCTGCCGGACGGCTCCGTCGCCGAGTGGTAATTGCCGTTACTGAATAAACAGTGAAAACAGATTAAAACAGCCTGTTAATAAAACAGGGACGGGATCGGCTGCGCCTCAGTCAGGCCGCACGACTGCTTCTGCACGCATCCGGCATGGCACAATAATAACCCACGGCGCATATTTAGCGCGGCAGGGTGGGCCATGCCGTTTTCAACACAACCTCTACCCGGTGCGCAACCCGGCACCTTAAATATAACAGGTACCCTCTATGGAACTTTCTCAGGTTAACGCCAGACCAACCCGCAGGCGTTATTTAACGCTGCTGATGATTTTTATTACCGTGGTGATCTGCTACGTCGATCGCGCCAATCTTGCCGTGGCCTCCGCGCACATTCAGGAGGAGTTTGGCATCAGCAAGGCGCAGATGGGTTACGTCTTCTCCGCCTTTGCCTGGCTCTATACGCTGTGCCAGATCCCCGGCGGCTGGTTCCTTGACCGCGTAGGCTCGCGGCTGACCTACTTTATCGCCATCTTCGGCTGGTCGGTGGCGACGCTGCTGCAGGGCTTTGCCACCGGGCTGATGTCGCTGATTGGCCTGCGGGCGATCACCGGCATCTTCGAAGCGCCGGCGTTCCCGACCAATAACCGGCTGGTGACCAGCTGGTTCCCCGAGCAGGAGCGCGCTTCGGCGGTGGGCTTCTACACCTCAGGCCAGTTTGTCGGCCTGGCGTTTCTGACCCCGCTGCTGATCTGGATCCAGGAGCTGCTGAGCTGGCACTGGGTGTTTATCATCACCGGCGGCATCGGCATTATCTGGTCGTTTATCTGGATCAGATACTATCAGGCCCCGCGTAAAAGCGCCGGCATCAACCAGGCCGAACTTGACTATATCCGCGACGGCGGCGGCATGATCGACGGCGATGCGCCGGTGGAGAAAAAGACGCGGGTGAAGATGACCGCGGCGGACTGGAAGCTGGTGTTCCATCGTAAGCTGTGCGGCGTCTATCTCGGACAGTTCGCGGTGACCTCGACGCTGTGGTTCTTCCTCACCTGGTTCCCTAACTACCTGACCCAGGAGAAGCAGATCGCGGCGCTCACGGCCGGCTTTATGACCACCGTACCGTTCCTCGCCGCGTTTGTCGGGGTGATCCTCTCCGGGATGGTGGCGGACCGGCTGGTACGCAGCGGCCGTTCGATCGGTTTTGCGCGGAAAACGCCGATTATCTGCGGCCTGCTGATCTCCACCTGCATTATGGGCGCGAACTACACCAACGATCCGCTGTGGATCATGGTGCTGATGGCGGTAGCGTTCTTTGGCAACGGTTTTGCCTCGATCACCTGGTCGCTGGTCTCGTCGCTGGCTCCGGTGCGGCTGATTGGCTTAACCGGCGGCGTATTTAACTTCGTTGGCGGGCTGGGGGGCATCACCGTGCCGCTGGTGGTCGGTTATCTGGCGCAGGATTACGGCTTTGCCCCGGCGTTAACCTATATCTCCTGCGTGGCGCTGCTCGGCGCACTCTCCTACATCCTGCTGGTGGGCGACGTGAAGCGGGTCGGCTGAGTCGACTCCTGCATGCGAACCGCCTGCACACCGTGCAGCCCGTGTGGCTGCACGGTGCATAATCCTCTCCTGAAACCGCAGGTCAGCGCTGCGCAACAGCCCCCCTCGTCACGCCGCTGACAGGCGCTTACTGCGCCGCCTGATGCTTATCAATATGCCCCAGATCACGCTCCGGCCAGCACACCGCGCGCAGGCGACGTTTGATTTCAGCGGCGTCCGGGAAGCCGTTATCCGTTTTGCGATCCCAGATAAGTTGTTCGTTAACATGGATCTGATAAATGCCGCCGGTGCCGGGCACCAGCGTCACCGCGCCGAGATCGGTGCTGAAGGTGTGCAGCAGCTCCTGCGCCATCCAGCTGGCGCGCAGCATCCAGTTGCACTGGGAACAGTAGTTAATGGTCACAACGGGCAGGGTACTCATGGCTGAACTCCTCGGAAGGGGGCGGCGATCGCGGTTAAACAAGTCTCTGTAGTCTAACGTTTTAGTGCCTGGCTGTCGCGCAACACAGGCGGCCTGCGGGATGACGCGAATAAATGCTTTCTTCCTCTGACGATTCCCCGATTTCTTCTTTGTCCCGCCGCCTGCGGTTTGCTATTGCTGAGAGAGGCTACTCAGAATTCAGAAAGGAAACGACATGGAAATCTACTGGTATCTTACCGTCCCCGACGGGCCGCAGCCGTGGACGGCGGACGGCAGTTACAAAACTGACTACGACGGGTTTAAGAGGGTGGCGTCATGACGCTTCGTATTGGCAGCCACCCGGACAACCTGTCGCTGTTTATTCTGCGCCATCGCGGCGTGCTGGAGAGCGCGCTGGCAGACGCGGGCGGGGTGGCCTGGGTGGACTACCTGCACGGCGGCGACAGCGCCAGCCTGCTGAGCGATGGACGGCTGGACGTGGCCGGCACCGGCTCGACGCCGCCGGTGATCGCCGCCGGCAACGGACTGGACGTCGCCTATCTCGCCGCCTCGCCGGATCGCGGGGCCAGCTGCGCGCTACTGGCGATGAAGGAGGGGCCATACAGAAGCCTCGACGACCTGCGCGGCGCGCGCATTGCCTGTATGCAGGGCTCGTTTACCGATCGCTTTATCGCCCGCCTGTTGCTGCAGCAGGGGCTACGGCTGGAAGACGTCACGCTGGTCGATCTCAACGGCAGCGATTCGGCGCGCGCGCTGCGTGAAGGGCGGGTGGATCTGTGGGCGGCGATTGACCCCTGGCTGACCGCAGCGCGGGATGCTAAAAAAATCCGCTGCGTGGCCCAGGCCGACGATGCGATCGCCAACCGCTCGCTGTTCTGGTGCCGCCGGCGCTGGCTGCAGCAGCACGAAGCGCTGGCGGAACCGCTGCTCGACGCGCTGACCGCCAACGATCGCTGGATCGCCCTGCATCCGCGCCAGGCAGCAGAGCTGCTGCACCAGCACCTGCCCGGCGCGGTCAGCGCAGCCCACTGGCTGACGACCATTGGCGCGCGGCCGTGGGGTATTCAACGGATGAACGATGCGCTGCTCGCCGGGCAGCAACGGCAGGCCGACGATCTGTTGGCCGCCGGATTTATCACCCAGCCGCTGGCGATTGCCGGCGCGGTGGTACAGGAACCACGATGAAAAAGCAGAGAACGCTGGCCGATGGCTGCCGCATTGGGAGGATCCCCTGACAGGTCACCCGGGGTTGTGAATGTTATTGCTGATACTGCTCATCCGTCACATGCTCCAGCCAGTCAATGGCGCTGCCGTTCACCTCCTCAGCAATCGCCACATGGGTCATGCTGCTCTCCACTCCGGCCCCGTGCCAGTGTTTCACGCCGGGGCGGATCCATACGCTGTCGCCTTCGGCGATCGGCTGCGCGGCTTTTCCCCACTCCTGCACCCAACCCTGGCCGGCGATCACGATCAGCGTCTGCCCCAGTGGATGCGTATGCCAGGCGGTGCGCGCGCCGGGGCTGAATGACACGGTAGCCCCGCTGACCCGTGCCGGTTCGGTGGTTTTAAACGGCTGGTTAATCTTTACCCTACCGCTGAAGTAGCTGGCCGGGCCATCGGTGGTGGGGGTGCTGGCTTTTTTCGTTACGTCGATCATCAGAAATCCCTGATTAAAACAGATCACAGCAGCCAGTATGCCAGCGGTAACCTCGTCGGCCTTATGACAAATTTTTAGTTACTGTGCAAAAAAATGAATGAACCGGGCGTTTCACTTTCTCTCTGTAACTTCATATTATTGATGTGATTTATTATCTCGCTATGACAACGTAATTTTATAGATGAAACCCTTGAAGTGCCCAGGCTGCTCGCAATAGCATCAGTGAGAACGTTACTCCTGGAGGGTAGCGCATGTTCCTCATCGATTTCAGGTAACGCAGCGTGGCAAAGTATCAAATCGTGTCGATCCAAAACTGGCCTGCCTTCGTTTTTAACAACGTTTCTTATTCACTGTCGCATCTGGATGCGCATGAGATCGGTTTGAAAGGCCGAAGTCAGACTTACACATTTGTGGTGACCTATGGCCTTCACTGCCATCGCAAAGGATGCTACTGCCTGGAATATCTCTTTCCGCTACGAAGATGGTCGCGAGAAAATAGCCATATGTATGGAGCGCTATGAGGCTTCAAAACAGCTAAGACATATCCTGAAGAATCTGCCTGCAATGAATTTGTATCACACGGCGGCTGAGAAATTTTTCACGCTGGACATGATGAACAGCGCCACTGGACAGGTCGAACCTTATAAAATTTGTATCGCCTTCTACAAAGAGAAACGCCTGCTAAGGATGCACATTCTCTCGGCCTTTTTTGTGCGTGAAGGACCCGGAGCACCGGGTGTGCCTGTACCTAACAAGTCGGTGAGTATCTTTAAAATTGCGATGGACACCGCAAAACGCCCGAAAACAGCGGCGATGCCAAAAGAGGCACGAAACCGATACCGGTAAGGGAACGTTACAGCACAGAGAGATTAAGGCGCTGAGCAAACAGCTGAAGATAGTGTCAAAAAAGAGAGTCAAGGCAGGAAGGGGAAACTATTCAGATCCTGAAAGAATCGACCCCCTTGCGGGGGTCTCAGCCGCCTTAGGGCGGGGCAGGACACTTTACCATCATGGATGAACCCGTTATCGGGAAGTGGGATGCGATTCCGTTGCCGAAATCCCTGTAACCATCCAAAGACAATTTTAACCCGTTCCCTGAGAAGACTCAACCAAAGGTTGAAAAACAACCTAATCAACTCGCCCCCTTGCGCATTAAAGTTCACTTTAAGGGGGCGTCCCCTTCGCCGGATACCTCACTTTTTTAACTTTTTATGCATTCCTGCGAAACTTTCTGCGCATGCTGGCGAACCATAGAAGAAAGCATACCCTTAATCTGAATCTTATCTGACAGGAGTGGACTATGACCCGCATGAAAAAAATGTTCTCCGCACTGACCGCCACCGCCGTTCTGGGCTTGTCCGTCGCTGCGCTGCCGGCGCAGGCGGCACTTAAGGCCGGTGAAAAAGCGCCGGACTTTACCCTGCAGGCGGCGCTGGGCGGCAAGCCGATGAGCTTCTCGCTGCAGCAGGCGCTGAAGAAAGGGCCGGTAGTGCTCTACTTCTTCCCGGCCGCCTTTAGCGCCGGTTGCACCATTGAGGCACACGCCTTTGCCGAAGCGACCGACGGCTTCAAAAAGCTCGGGGCCAGCGTGGTTGGCGTTACGGCCGGCAATGTCGATCAGATCGGCGAGTTCTCGCGCCTTGAGTGCCGCGATAAGTTTGCCGTCGCGGCTGACCCGGGCGCGAAAGTGGCTACCGAGTACGATACGTTGATCAAGCTGGCAGATAAAACGCTCTCTGACCGCACCTCCTATGTGATAGCTATGGACGGCAAAATCCTGCTCAGCTATACCGACCGCAACCCGGAAACGCACATCGACAAAACGATGGCCGCCGTGAAGCAGTACAGCGAAACGCATCCCGCTAAAGCACTGTAACCCGCAACATCATCGAGGCCAGCATCATGTTAACCGCCATGCTGGCCGCCTTTGCAGGCGGCCTGATCCTGAATTTTATGCCCTGCGTTTTCCCGGTGATCTCACTGAAGGCGCTCAGCCTGCTCGGGCAGCAGGGCAACGCCGCGGAAACGCGTAAAGAGGGGCTGGGCTTTCTGCTCGGCGTGGTGGTGACCATGCTGGCGCTGGCCGCGCTGTTGCTGGCCCTGCGCGCCGGCGGTACGGCGGTCGGCTGGGGCTTCCAGCTGCAGTCTCCGCTGGTGGTCGCCGCGCTGGCGCTGGTGATCCTGCTGGCTGCCGTTAATCTGCTGGGGGTGTTTGAAGTCGGCTTAACGGCACAGCGTGCAGGAGCGCTTGAAGGCGGCAAGGGTACCTTTACCCGCTCGGCGCTGACCGGCGCGCTATCCATTATCGTCGCCACGCCGTGCTCGGCGCCCTTTATGGCCGGCGCGGTCGGCTATGCGCTGGTGCAGCCGACCGCCGTGGCGCTGCTGATTTTCCTGATGCTGGCGCTCGGCTTCGCCGCGCCTTTTGTGCTGATTTCGCTGTTCCCGGCGCTGGCGCAGCGGCTGCCGCGTCCCGGCGCCTGGATGGCGACGCTGCGGCGCGGGCTGGCATTCCCGATGTTTGCCGCCTGGGGATGGCTGGTTTGGGTGCTGGCGCAGCAGGCGGGCACCACCGCGCTGGCCGCGCTGCTGGCGGCTTCGGTGGTGGTCAGTTTTGCTGCCTGGATCTACGGCATTGCGCAGCACCGCCAGTTTGCCGGGCGCAGCTATAAGGCGCTGCTGGCGGTGGCCTCCGTGCTGCTGCTGGTGACGGTGATCCCGCTGCCGGGGGTGATGAAGGTCACGGCAGCGCCGACGGCGTTAGCCACCAGCACGCCACCGGCGGGGCAGGAGAAAACCACGCCCGTCGCCTGGACGCCGCAGGCGCTGAGCGAAAACGAGGGCAAAGGTCGGCCGATTCTGGTTAACTTTACCGCCTCCTGGTGTATTACCTGCCAGGTGAACGAACGCACGTCACTCTCCACCGCCGCGGTGAAAGCGGCGCTGGCGCGCACCGATACCCTGTATATGGTTGGCGACTCAACCAAATTTAACCCGGATATTGACGATATGCTGACGAAGTTTGGTCAGGGCGGCCTGCCGTTCTACCTGGTCTACCCCGCCAGCGGCGGTAAGCCGGAAGTGCTGCCGCAGGTGCTGACCCCGGCGATTGTGGTCAGTGCGCTGGAACGTGCGGCGGCGAAAAAAACATAACCATTCTGCGCGCCTGCGGGCGCGCCGGATTTCGTGAGGAAGGGAATGCCAGCGTGACCGTCGCAGAGCAAGAGAGTTCGCCACAGCCCGCGCCGCGTGAAGCGTGGCCGCGGCTGATGGCCCGTGCCCAGCGCGGCGACGGCCAGGCGTACGCCCGCCTGCTGACCAGCCTGCTGCCGGCGATCCGCGCGCTGATACGGCGGCAGATTGCCGATCCGCTGCTCACCGAGGATGTGATCCAGGACGTGCTGCTCAGCCTGCACCGGGTGCGGCACACCTACGATCCGCGCTGCCCATTTTTACCGTGGCTGACGGCGATCGTCTCCGCGCGCAGCACGGATGCGCTGCGACGTCGCGGCCGCGATCGCCGCTGGCACCCGGCTGCTGATGGCCCGAACGGTGACGTGAGCGAACCGCCAGACGCGCCGGCGGCGCGCGGTGATGAGCCGGGATTTTCCCTGCATCAGCGCGACCGCCAGCGCGAACTGCAGGGCATTCTCGGCCAGCTGCCGCTGCGCCAGCGTGAGGTGGTGGAAGATATTCATCTGCGGGAGATGAGCCTGGCCGAGGCGGCCAGTAAAAGCCAGCTGAGCGTCGCGGCGGTGAAGTCGCTGCTGCATCGGGCGCTGACCACCCTGCGGCGCTATGGAGAAAAAAATGACCGATCATCGTAAACTTATCGCCGAACTGAGCCGTGATGCCGTACCGGTGCGGCGGCCGCTTACCCGGCCGTGGCGGCTGTTGAGCTGGCTGTTGATCGCGCTGCCGTGCGGCGCGTTGATGAGCCTGCTTTCCGCCCGGCCGCTGACCGACTGGTCGCAGCCCGGTGCAGAATGGGCGCTGCTGCAGCTGGCGCTGTGCCTGCTGGCCGGGCTGTTTGCCATGCTGCAGGCCTTCACGTTAAGTATCGCCGGACGGCGTAAGCTGAGCTGGAAATGGTTACTGCCGCTGGCCGCTGGCTGGCTGCTGGCGCTGCTGATGGGGCAGGCGACCGCGACGCTGCCGTCGGCCGATCATGATGCCAGCAGCTGCTATCGCTTTATGCTGACGGTCAGCGTGCCGATGGTGCTGATAACGCTGCTCTACCTGCGGCGCACCCGCACGCTCTATCCGTTACAAAGCCTGGCGGCGGCCGGTTTTGGCGTCGCCTGTATGGCGATGGCGCTGCTGATGCTGTGCCACCCGGTGCATCAGCATCCGCTGGATCTGCTGCTGCACGTCGCCGCCTTTATCAGCATTATCGCGCTGACTCTCGTCAGCGGCCGCTGGCTGGTTGGCCTGCCGCGTTCCTGAGGGCAGCCCGGCGGCAGCCCTCAGGAACGTTAACCGCTATTACACCGGCGAGTAATCACCCAGCCCGTCCGGCCACGGCGTTAACAGATCGAAGCCGGTTTCGGTGACGGCAACGGTGTGCTCCCACTGCGCCGACAGTGAGCGGTCTTTGGTCACCACCGTCCAGCCGTCGCCCAGCACGCTCACCGCCTGCTTACCGGCGTTGATCATCGGTTCAATGGTGAAGATCATCCCCGGTTCCAGCACCATGCCCTGGCCCGGATTACCGTAGTGCAGGATCTGCGGTACGTCGTGATAGATACGGCCAATGCCGTGGCCGCAGTACTCGCGCACCACGCTGAAGCCGCTGGCTTCGGCCAGCTTCTGGATCGCGGAGCCGATATCGCCTAGGGTGTTGCCAGGGCGCACGGCGCGGATACCGGCCAGCATCGCCTCGTAGGTGACTTCAACCAGGCGCTTTGCACGAATCGACGGCGTGCCGACGTAGTACATGCGGCTGGTATCGCCAAACCAGCCGTCGCAGATCAGCGCCACGTCAATATTGACGATATCACCGTCGCGCAGGCCTTTCTTATCGGTAGGGATGCCGTGGCACACCACGTGATTCACCGAGGTGCAGACGGTTTTGGTATAGCCGTGATAGCCGATATTGGCCGGGATGCACTTCAGCGTGTTGACGATATAGTCGTGGCAGATCGCGTCGAGCTGCTCGGTGGTGACGCCCGGACGCACGTGTTCGCCGATCATCGCCAGCACCTGCGCCGCCAGGTTGCCCGCGGTACGCGCCTGTTCAATCTCCGCCGCGGAGTGGATTTTGACTTTTTCCATCTCAATTCTCGTATTTCAGTGTCTGATAAGGCATTTTAATAGATTCAACGAGTTAATTGAAACACTGATTCAGGGATAGCATGGAAAAGGTGAATGCACGTCAGCGCTGGCTGGCGGAGGGATTACTGGTTTGCGTGGCGGCGGGCTGGGGAATCGGCTTTCCGGTGATGAAAAGCGCGGTGGATGTCTATCCGGTGCTGATGGTGCTGTTCCTGCGTTTTCTGCTGTCGACGCTGCTGATGCTGCCACTGACCGGCAAAAAACTGCTGAGGGTGCAGCGCAGCACCCTGATGACCGGCGTGCTGCTGGGGACGTTACTGGGCGCGACCTATCTGTTACTGATCTTCGGGCTGCAACAGACCTCGGCGGCCAGCACCGGTTTTCTTGCGGGCCTGAATGTGATCTGGGTGCTGTTACTGGCGGCGCTGCTGGCCGGCCGTTTCCCCGGTGCAGACGCCTGGCTGGCGACCGGCTGTGCGCTGCTCGGGCTGGCCCTGATGTCAGACATCAGCAGCCTGCAACTGCGGCAGGGCGATCTGCTGGTGATTGCCGGCTCGTTTTTCTCTGCCCTGCATATCCTCGCGCTGGACCGCTGGAGCGGCCGTCACGATACGCTGACGCTGACGGTGATTCAGATTGCTACCATGACGGTGATGATGCTGCTGGCACTGCTGGGCACCGGTCAGCCGCTGTTCCCCGACCATGTTGACACCTCGCTGCTGACCGCACTGCTGATAACCGCCGTCTTCTCGACCGTATTTGCCTTCTGGGTGCAGACCCACTATCAGCGCTTCACCACCCCAACGCGGGCGATTCTGATCTACAATCTTGACCCGGTATTCTCCGCGCTGTTTGCCGTCTGGCTGCTGCACGAAACCCTGTCTGATAACGTACTGACCGGTGGCGCTTTTATCCTGCTGGGCATGTGCCTGCCGGGGGTGTTGAGTACGTTTGTACAGCGTTATCGTGTCAGGAAGGTTGCAAATTAACCATTCCGGTGAACGGCGGCCTGACGAGAAAATAATGATGGGTGTCCGATAAACATAGGATCGAGATTGAGTCGACTTCACTAATCAAAAGAGAGCTGTCCTGATGAACAATACGTTTATTCGCCCCGTAGCCTTAGAAAAATCCTGGCGTTTAATTAACCACGGGCCGACGGTGCTGGTCTCCGGGCGGCATGACGGCGTGGACAATGTGATGGCCGCCGCCTGGGCTACCGGGCTGGATTTCAATCCGCCGAAAGTGCTGGTGGTGCTGGATAAAATCGCGGTGACGCGCCAGCTGATTGAAGGTAGCGGTCAGTTTGTTCTTCAGGTGCCGACGGTGGCGCAAATCAAACTGACCCACGCGGTGGGCCACAGCAGCCTGGCCGACCAGCCGGATAAGCTGGCGCGTCACGGCGTGGAGCTGTTCGGCTTCGACGGCTTCGACCTGCCGTTTGTTGCTGGCTGCTCCGGCTGGCTGGCCTGCCGCCTGATTAACGAGCCGCATAACCAGCAGGCGCACGACCTGTTTATTGGTGAAGTGATCGGGGCCTGGGCCGACAGCCGGGTGTTCAGCGACGGTCACTGGCATTTCGAACAGGCGGACCCGTCTCTGCGCAGCCTGCACTACGTGGCCGGCGGCCAGTTCTACGCCACCGGCGAGTCGCTGAACGTAGCGGAAGAGTGACCGGGGCGAGGGCGGTCAGCCCTCATCCTCCCGCAGCGCCGGCCAGGGATCGATCGCGCTGGCGTCAGGATCGGGCTGGCGCAGATAGTCGCGCCAGCGGCTGCCGTCCACCTGCATATCAATCTCGCCGCTGAACGCCTGGACGCGGCAGGCATCTACCCGCTTTTCCACCTGGTGTTTGGCGATGATAAAGCGCGCCAGCTGCTCCTGGTCGAAGGAGTTTTCCAGATAAGGGTAGTTAATGGTCAGGCGCGTTTCCCCCCGCTGGCGCAGCTGATGGTTTAGCAGCCCGAACAGCCGATCCACCCGGCCGATACGTTGCTCATTTGCGCCTGGTGTCCAGGCCAGCCCGTAGTGGTGCACCTTACGGCACTGCAGGTGCAGGTTAACGCCCTCCTGGAACACGGCGGTGGCGACCAGCACGTTGGGGTAGAACGGGCTGTTAAAACCGATTTTCAGCGGCGTCCGGTTGCCCGTTTCACCGCTGGCAAAGCGGGCGGGGCTGTGCATGCTGCTGATAAATGTCCAGGGCGTATCGCAGTCTTCCAGCGAACGCGAGACGACCTTTGTGCACAGCGCCTCAAAGGTGCGCAGCGCGGCGGAAAAGTAGTTAAAAAGATGCGACCCGGCGATTTTCGGTTGCACAAAGCGGATAAAAGCGCGGTATTCGCCTTCAACGCCTTCAGCTTCTCCCCGTTGCTGGCGCTGCCGCCAGAAGCCGGTGTACCAGCAGTATAGCTCGATCATTACCGGGCTGGCGTAGAGGAAACCGCTTTGCAGATAGCGGGAAAAGTTCTCCACGATGCGCGGGTTTGTCTTGCGCCAGTCAAGAATTTGCTGCTGCTCAGATGCGATCAGCAGCGGCCAGACCAGTGCCCAGGCGGTGGTGGCTGGCTGGCTGATGGGGAGCCGCCGCTGCACTGCCTGTTGCCCGAGCAGGCGGTAATGCTGCGCGGCCAGCACATAGTTAATGCGATCCCGATCCTGTTCAGCAGCGTGATCCCCCCCTGGGTACTCAGCCTGGCAATAGTCCGCTGCCGGCTCAAGAAACAGAGCAAACAGGCTCTCTTTTTTGCGAAAGCGCTGGCGCACGTTGGCGCAGTCGCTGCGGTTTTCTTCGGGGTTACCCCCTTTTTTTACCGTAAACAGATCGGCGATGCGCGAACCCGTAGCATCGTCCTCCCGGTGCGGCAGGTCGTGGTCAGCGTCGGCATCATATTCATCCTGGTAGACAGGATCGGTAACAGCTGCGGTCTCAGATCTCGTCCTGGCGCGTTTTTTACCGGTACGGGAGGCATTCTGCGACACCGCTGACTGCCAACGAACCATCCCGTTAAACCAGCTGCGTGACCATTTATCCTGGTGCCACTGCGCAAGATTTTCCGCCACCTGGTCTTCCGGCAGCCAGGCCTCCAGCAGCAGCCGTGCCTGCTGGCGGTCATAATCATCATTGATGCGGCGGGTTAATTCGCGCACGGAGGGGATACGGCGTACGAACACCAGATGCTTATGCTCTTCGATATTTTTGCAAGGCGTCAGCGGATCGCTGGCGCGGCAGAGATCGACCAGCTGCTGATATTTCGGGTGCTCCGGCACACTGCCGGTGAATTTCTGATGAGCCTCTGTCAGCTGCTGCAACAGTGAGGAGTCGGGTGCCTGATGCCACGACTGCCCCTGATTATCATTGTCAGCCTGTTCGGTCGGACGCTGCGGGGTGGTGGACTCAAACCCTTCCAGATATCCATAGAAAAAACGACGTGGCGCGTCGGCCTGCTCGTTCTCTTTTAACAGCAGCTTATGGTAGAGCGCAAAAAACAGCTCCGCCCGTTCGTCACCGGCCAGTGAGGCAGGAAGCGCCCGCTCTTCACGATAGTGATATTTGTTAAACGCTTTCCCCCCGGCACCGGACAGAATACGCATCCGCCGGATGGCGAAGCGCCGGAGCAGCTCGTCCGCATCCGGCAGGCTGTTACTCCCTTCAGCGGCGAGAAAGTAGCTGAACATATTGGGAATATCATCCAGCGAGGAGTAGCTCGGCGTGGCGGTCATCAGCAGCACCTGCTGACTCAGCGGCTGCGCGGGGGGGCCGAACAGTCCGCGCGCGGCAGATGCCCGCTGGCTGCCGCTCCACGCGTGGCGAAAATAGTGCGCCTCATCAATCACCAGCAGGTCAAATCCCTGTGCGCCCAGCGCCGCTTTAAGCCGCTGATGGATCCGGCTGGCGGCCGTAAAAGCAGCCTGAGCACGATCGTCGGTGGTCTCTTTCTCCGCGCTGCTCAGCAGATGGCTCAGCGCATGGATAGTGGTGATACAGAGCTGGCTGCTGCCGGCCTGCACGGCGGTGACCAGGTCCTCCAGCCGGTAAGCCACGGTAAGCGCCGGGCAGAGCGTCTTATCCCGGACGTGCTTTGCGAAAAAGGTAGCAAATTCCGTCTCCCAGTGCTGGCAGATATCCCGGTTCGGTGCCATGACCAGCACCTTAGCCGCGGGGTTCTTCTGCCAGTTCCACGCCATCACGGCCAGCGCCTGCAGCGTTTTGCCCATGCCAACTTCATCTGCCAGCAGGGCCAGCCCGCCAGCGTGCAGGCGGTTAAGCAGTCCGGCAACGCCTTCTGCCTGGCGGTCAGCCATGCTGTTACCGCCCGGTTGCGGCAGCCAGTCCGGCTGGCTGAGGTCAAAATTGATCCGTTCTGCGACCTGTACCACGCTAACCGGTTTGTCTTGTTTACTGTTTTTCATAACCGCAGTTCTTCTTAATCCAGCGCTGATATTGCGGTGACACTGTCACCGGGAGTTTTAAGGAGGGCAGTGCCAGGCGCGACCACGGCAATCCGGACAGCTCCGGCCACGCTTCTGCCAGCTCCCCGGCATGGTTTACCAGCGAACTTAACTCCTGAATCAGAAACCAGCGGAACAGTGGGCTGGGGTGCGCCTGCGGCTGACGTGCAAAGGCCACCAGTTCAGCCAGGCCGCCGGGAAAACCAAACGTCTGCTGGTAAAAGGCCTGGCCGGTTGCCGCTGCATCCAGCCTGGTGCGCAGCTGTGAGCAGGCCAGAAACAGGCCGTGCCACGACACGGTATCCTGCGCGGTGTCTGTTGCATGCTCCACCGGAGAGCCATCCGTTTCCAGGTTTTCTGCCAGACCGCGCAGCAGCAGGCTGTCCGACTGCTGCGGGTCGCGCTGTAAAATCAAATCCTGCAGCAGATCGTTCAGCGAGGCATAACCCTGTGCCGGGCGGCAGTGCGGATGGCTCTCCACGATCGGCCCGGAAAACGGAACTTCACGCCTGCGCCACGCCTGCCAGGCACGATCGTGGAGCAGTGCGGTGTTATCGGCCACGTGCAGCGTTGTCGGTGAGATCAGGCGGAAGCTGTTTTTGCCCTTGCTGCGGCGCTGCGCCCACTCCAGCGTCAGGTTGCCCTTAACGCCCGGCAGATGCAGCCGGTAACCGCTCTGCGGTTTACCCTCCGCCCAGCTGCCGCTGATAGTGTACTCACCGCGCTGCCAGTCCCAGTGCACCTGCAGGTCGAACGGTGGCGGCAGCGGCCAGTCCGGGCCAAGTGCTTCCAGCTGTTCAGGGCTGGCAAAGTGTACCTCTTCCGGCGGCAGGGCGGCCCCGGCGATCGCCAGACCGACCGGGACCGTCTGCACCACCCCGGCCTCAATATTGTGACCCACGCCGCTGGGGGTGAAATTCCACGAGCCGGTGGCCATTCTGGCGCGTTCACCGTCGTGCAGATGCCAGATCTTGGCGTGCATCAGCTCGCTGTGCGGCTGTTGCAGCGGGTTATGACAGAAATGCAGCTTCTCTTCTGCCATCAGCTCCAGCAGCGCTTCGCTCCGGCGGGTGCGGTAAACGCGGCCGTCCACCCGATCGCTGACCAGGCTGACCGACAGGCTGGCGTTATGACTCTCTTCCGCCAGCTGTTGCCAGAACCCGGCCAGATCGGCGGCCAGGTAAGGCGACCAGACCGTCAACCTTCCGCGGCGCATACCGCGAAACAGGGTGCTGAGAAAACTACCGGGCTGGAAGCTGTGAACAAATCGCCAGCCCGTCTCCCCCGGCAGATAGCGACAGCGCGGGGGCAGGCCGCCTTCGTGCTGGCTCTCCTGCTCCTGAAACGGGCGCAGCGGGGCAAAGAAGTCGAGAATGGCCTGATACTGCACCCGCGCACTCACCGGATAGAAGCGAAACACCTCCTGATTGCGGCCCCAGCCGCCCAGCGTCAGGTTTGCGCTGCCGGTGCCGAGGATCGTCTCGCCGAGGCCGTTCTGCAACAGGATCACCTTGGGGTGAAACAGGGTATGCCGATCCGGCGTTATTTCAGCATCCGGCCACTGCAGCAGGCGGGGAGCCACCGGATGAATCTTCAGCGCGGTGCGCTTCACCTGGTCGCTGCCGGCCAGCCGGTGATCGCAGAAGATGCGCAGGTCGAGGCCGCTCTCATTGAGTCTGCTCTGCAGCAGCTCATAATCCATGCGGGTAACTGGCTCCACTTCGCCATCCAGCACACGCGGCAACAGGTATTTTTCAATAAACGGGATGTTGAGGTTAAAGCTGGTCATCCACACCCGGACGAGCGGAGCCCGGCTGCGCAACGCCGCCAGCTGCTGTTCAAATTCGGTCAGCAGTTTCACGGTGTGTTCCCCCATAACCCCTGCAGCAGATACTGAAACTGCGGCAGGTAGTAACTGTTTTTCCAGCGGCCTGGCAGCTGCCGCTCCTCCTCGTCGACTGCGGCTGAGAGCACGCTGACGGCGTAACGGCCGGGGGCGGTCTCCCGCAGCCAGGGCAGCTGACCGCGCAGCGCCATCACCCGTTGATGCCAGCTCAGCAGCAGGGCAATCTGCTCTGCCAGCGTACCGGCGCGGGCAATGTCCAGCAGCTGCCTGCGCCGCTCGCCGGCGGTGCTCTCCGCCAGCCACGCCACCTCGGCCTGTTCCGCCTGTACGGCCAGCGCAGGCAGGGTCTGCGCATCCCGCTGCATCGCGCGCCAGTCGGCCTCAATCTGCCGCAGGCTGTTGTGCCGGCGGCAGGTCAGCGTGCGGAACAGCAGATCGATACCGGTCAGCAGCGGTTCGGTCAGGCGGATATCATCCAGCCGCTGGCGTGCATCACCGGCAGGCAGTGCGGCACGCGCAAGCCTGAACACCTCAGCGTTGTGCAATGCGGTGGCCGGCGGCCACTGCAAAATGACGTCGCCCAGCGCACCGGCGGCGGCATCATCCAGCCCGGTGACCTCCAGCCAGAATTCACGCGCGTAGCTGCCGCAGTGTTCCCGCGAGCGAAAAGCCGCCACGTAGTGTGCGGCCAGCGCCGGATCGCACTGGCTGAAGCGGGCGATACGGCGGGCAGCGGGCAGCGCCAGCTGCTGCTGCAGGTGGGTTACCAGCGCGGTAAACAGCGGATGCAGCACGCCGCCGTGCCCCAGCAGCACCTGCGCCCTCTGCCAGACGGCGCCGCTTTCCGCGCCGCTGTAGTGGTAGTGCCGGTCAAAAAACTGCATCTCCATCATCGGCGTTTTATAGCGGCCGCTGATGCCCAGCAGCGTCTGTCGTTCCAGCAGCCAGCCGTCCCCCCGATGGCTGAACAGCAGCCGCTCACGCTTCTCCAGCCGGTTTTTCTGCCCCATGCGGATGCCGGGAACCCCGCTCAACACCACGTCCTCGCGATCCTGCGCGCTGAGCATACTGTAAACAAACAGGTTCTCCAGGTACGTCAGGCAGGCGTGTTTAAACGCCAGGCTGTTGAGGTCGGGGTAGTCCGCCGGGGTCAGGTCGCCGGATTCGGTAAGGCGTTTGATCACCGCGTGGTGCAGCAGATTGAGGGTATACTGGCGCACGTCGTTTGAAATCGAGCTGAGTCGGTGGCGAAAAACCCGCTGCCCGAACGCAGACCAGATAACCAGGTTGCCCAGCGGGTCGCTATTGATTTCTGCCGTCAGGCGCTGATCATATTCGGTAAGAAACTCCGCGAGTTGCATCCTTTCATGACTCCCTTATCACTGTGATAAGGGAGTATCGGCAGCCGGTGGAAATTCCTGAATCCGCCCGTGCGTTCGCCGTCAGCCCAGCGTCATTACCCGATCCGCCGAGGCAATGGTCGAAGGCCGGTGGGCGATGATCACCCGGGTGATATTCAGCCCCTGAATGGCGGTGTTAACCCGCGCTTCGCTGTCGGTATCCAGGTGGCTGGTCGCCTCATCGAGAAACAGGATCGCCGGGCGGCGGTAGAGCGCTCGGGCGATCAGCAGCCGCTGTTTCTGGCCGCCGGAGAGGCTGCTGCCCAGCTCGCTGATCAGCGTCTCATAGCCCATCGGCATGCGCATAATATCCTCGTGGATCGCGCTGCGCTGTGCGCACTCCAGCAGCCAGGCCTCATCCTTCTGGCCGTCGAAGCCGGCAATATTATCGGCGATCGAACCGGCAAACAGCGTGTCCTCCTGCAGCACGCAGGCGATGCAGGCGCGGTAGTTATTGCTGCCCGCCTGGCTGATATCCAGACCGTTAAGCCGCACCTCGCCAACGGTGGGCTGCAGCAGACCGGTGAGGATCTTCATCAGCGTGGTTTTGCCCTTGCCGGAGGGGCCGGTAATCGCCAGGCACTCGCCGGGAGCGACGCTGAAGCTCAGTTCGCGGAACAGCGGCGCGGAGAGCGCATCGTACTGGAAACCGAGGTTGTGCACCTCCAGCCCGGCCGGTTCGCCGGGGCGCAGCAGCGGCCGGTCCGGCTGTACCGGTTCGGTTTCGGTCAGCGCGATGTCGGCGATGCGTTCGGCGTGCAGCGACAGCATGCGCAGCTGCAGCAGCATTTCCAGCAGGTTGGCGGTGCGCTCCGAAAACTGCCCGCGGTAGGTGTTGAAGGCGACAAACATCCCCAGCGTCATATGGCCGTCAATGACCTGAGTGGCTCCCAGCCACAGCAGGGCGATCTGATCCAGGGTGGCGATTAGCGTGCTGCCGCCGCTGAACAGCATCTCAAATTTGGCCTTGCGCACCCCGACGTTGGCGGCGTCGATATTCATATTCAGCCAGTGCTGCGCCCGGGTGCCGGAGAGCCCGAGCACCTTCAGCGTGGTGATGCCGTACAGGGTTTCCATAAAGTGCGAGCCGGAACGGGCATTTTTTACCAGCATCTCTTCCGAGATCTGCCGGTAACGCTGATAGGTGCTCAGGCGGAACAGGCAGTAAATCGCGGTGAATGCCAGCACCACCCACACCAGCCAGCCGCCGTACAGTACCATCATCACCAGCAGCCCGATGGTCATCACGCCGTCCATCAGGCTGTTAACGACGTTGGTGGTCAGCGTGGCTTTCAGCGTATCAAGGGAGAGAAAGCGCGACTGAATGTCCCCCAGCTTGCGCTTTTCAAACCACGCCAGCGGCAGCGCCATCAGATGGTCAAACAGCCGTGCCTTCCACTGCACGTCGATCAACGTGGTCATCACCAGCGTGGTCCAGGATCGCACGATGCCCATGCCGGTGCGGAACAGCACAAAGAACAGCAGGCCGAGGCAAATCAGCGTCAGCAGGTCGGCGTCCCGCGCCGGGATCACATGGTCCATCACCAGCTGCATCCCCACCGGCAGCAGCAGGTTAACCGACTCGATCATCAGCGCCAGGCAGGCGATTTTGGTCAGGGTGGCGGGCAGGCCGCTGATGCTGCCCATCAGCGAGCGGATGCTGACGCGTTTCTGGCGTTTCTGACGGGTGAATTCACCGTCCGGCCACAGCTCCAGCGCCACGCCGGTGAAGTGCTGCGACACATCGTTCAGGCTCAGCACCCGTCGCCCGGAAGCCGGATCGTGGATAATTACCTGGCTGCCGCGCACGGCGACCAGTACCACAAAATGGTTCATATCCCAGTGCAGGATCGCCGGGGTTTTCAGCGCCGCAAGCTGGTCGATATCCAGCTGCAGCGCGCGCGATTTCAGATTCAGCGCGCCGGCCACCGCCATCAGCGTGCGCAGCGTCACGCCGCGGCTGGAGACGTCAAACCGCTGGCGCAGCGTCAGCAGGTCGGTATGCAGGCCAAACCAGCCGCAGACCATTGCCAGACAGGCCAGCCCGCACTCGGCGGCTTCGGTCTGGATGATTTGTGGCACGCGGCGTCGCAGGCCCAGGTGCAGGCGGCTGGCCAGTTGCTGCACGTCTTCTTTATTCATTGACGGGTCCCGTGATGCTTTTCTTCAGGCTGTAATAGGGGGAGAGCATCCACTGATAGAGCGGGCGTTTTTCCAGAAACAGCGTCGACTGCGCCTGCATGCCGCTGGAGAGCACCAGCGGCTGGCCCTGCCAGCTCAGGCCACCGTTATCCAGCGCCACCGTGGCCTTATACCAGGAGCCGTTAACCCGACCGGCCGGGTCGCGCGGCACGCTGGCCCACCCCTCCAGCTCACGCACCGGCACCGGCGCAGCGGAGACGGAGACAATGCGGCCGGGGAACTGGCCGTACTTCTCATAGGGGAAGGCGGCATAGCGGATATTGATGGTTTCCCCCGGTGCCACGTGCGGGCGGCTGTCGTCGGGCAGCCAGGCGACAAAGAGCACGCTGGCATGCGAGGAGGGCACCAGCTGGATCAGGCTGTCGCCGGCGTTGACCATCTGCCCTGGCGTCACGCTGAGCGAGGAGACCACGCCGCGGGTCGGGGCGATGATCATCCGGCTGCCGCGCGCGCCGGTCTCTGCCCGCTGGCGCGCGAGGTCATCACGCTGATAGCGCGACTGGGCGATCTGATTATCGAAGTCGGCGGCTTTGGTCTGCAGCTCGCTTTTCAGGGTGGTGATCTGCAGCGACTGTTGCAGCGCCTGCGAGTTCAGGCTCTGAAATACGCTCTGCTGCTGATAGTAGAGGTAACGCTGGTTATTCATCTGATCGGTGTTGATCAGCCCCTTGCGCAGCGAGGCTTCATAGGAATCCCGACTGGCACGCATCGCCTGCAGGCCTTCGCGGGCCGTGGTCACCATCCCCTCCAGGCCCTGCTGCGCCTGCTGATACTGTTTCAGCTGTTGTTGCAGGCTGGACAGCGTTTCCCGTTTGTTGCTCTGCAGCTGGCTGATAATGGCGTCCAGCTGTTTCGTCTGCTGTTCGAGGATGGTGAGGGTGGTGCCGCTGACGCTGCCCGTGTCGGTCACCTGGCTGACGTCCAGCTGGTAGAGCGGCGTACCTGCGTTAACCTGCTGACCGTCGGCCACCAGCAGCTTTGAGACGATGCCCTGTTCCGGGGCAAACAGGTTGATGGTGCGCGGTTCGGTGATGATTTCACCGTTAACGGTAATGCGGCGGGTGTAGGTACCTGAAATCAGTAAGGTAAGCAGTGCGATGATAAAGCCGGCGGTCAGCAGCAGGGTCAGCCACAGCGGCCAGCCGTTCAGCAGCAGCACCTGGCCGTTCCAGCGGCTTTGCTGATGCTGCGTCACCTCCGGGCGAAACTGTATCGGCATGGCATATCCCTGGTCAGATGTTCTGTGGCAGCATAGCATACTAAAAAAAGCCCCCGACGCGGCGGAGGCTTTTTTTCCTGAAGAGGATGTTTGACGGGCAGTATCAGAACAGCAGTTTGCCCAGCAGGCCGCCAACGCCAACGGTCGCCGCCTGTACGCCCGGCAGCGCCACGGTGACGCCCTGGCCCGGCGTGACCTGGACGACAGAACCGAGGTTGAGACCTAAGGAACTGGTTAGCCCCACTACGCTACCCAGGAGACCGCCACCTGCAACATCATCAATTTCTGTTTCAGTTAATTCACGAATGGTTGAAGTCATTTCCACTACTCCGCAATAAACTTGATGTGCCTGATGACTGAGCATCAGGGGAGGTAAGCCATTAACAGCAGGCTGAAAAGAGCATAGCAGAACGGTTGTTAGCAACCAGTCTCTGTGGCGGAGTTTTGGCTGTGTTTATGAGACTGGCGGTCAGGTGATTTATGGAAATCATTAATTTTATGACTGTTTTGGTGATACAGGTGGGGTGATAAATCATAAAAAATACTATTGAATTATGGAATGGTGATAGAAGGGCTCGTTGCCTTTGTGATCGAGAGTGCCGGGCCTGTCAGCGGGCGACCCTGCGCGGGTTATCCTGCTCCGGGCTCATCCCGCTGCCTTCCCTGATAATCGGCTTTTGGGGGGGGGCTGGTGCTTTTTTAGGGCTCGTTGCCTTTTAGATCGAGAGTGCCGGGCCTGTCAGCGGGCGACCCTGCGCGGGTTATCCCGCTCCGGGCTCATCCCGCTGCCTTCCCTGATAATCGGCTTTTGGGGGGGCTGGTGCTTTTTTAGGGCTCGTTGCCTTATAGATCGAGAGTGCCGGGCCTGTCAGCGGGCGACCCTGCGCGGGTTACCCCGCTCCGGGCTCATCCCGCTGCCTTCCCTGATAATCGGCTTTTGGTGGGGGCTGCTGCTTTTTTAGGGCTCGTTGCCCTTTAGATCGAGAGTGCCGGGCCTGTCAGCGGGCGACCCTGCGCGGGTTATCCCGCTCCGGGCTCATCCCGCTGCCCTCCCTGATAATCAGCGATGGCGTTGGCTGAGTTATTCCTCGTCGCATATTGGATCGGGGAAGAAGCTTGCACCTTAATTGCACGGGTAATGGGGAAGAATGGTCCGGCGGGGTGCAAAATTGATGAAAATAATGTTCCTTTACTGGCTTTGTGCACATTTTTGGGGCGGGGAGAGCATGCGTGCGTTTATTTTCGGCAGAATTTAGTTAACCCTGCATTATGTTTAACTCCAAAACCATAAGAAAATAGAATGACCTGATTTATGTGATGCTGCCTGCATTTTTTGATCGTCTGTAATTTTCGATTTTAATTATTTTAACGTTATGTTTTTGAATGATTTTCGTCACTTCAACTTAATCAAGGTATGTCATTTTATTGTGACAGATCTCACCTTTTCCATTAATTCCCTCCGCAGAAATTGATTGCCAGATTAATTTTTAAAGTGATAAAACATTCTCATTCGAGAAATCATTATCACAATTACGACGAGGTAAGTTATGGCACTTGAAACTGCAGAGGTTCGTATTGCCCCGCGCTGGACGCGGCCATCTTCCGAGTGGCTGGAAGCATTTTCCGCGTTTCCGGTAGCCAATATCGGTGATGCGATGGAACGGCTGAGTATGTGTGATGCCGGGATTGTTCCGCTGGCCGGGCAGAGCCAGTTTTGCGGGTTTGCGCTGCCGGTACAGGTGACCGCGGGCGATAACGCGGCGGTGATTATGGCGCTGGAGTATATCGAGCCGGGTGACGTGATGGTGATTAACGGTATGGGCCACACCGACCGGGCGCTGGTGGGCGAACAGCTGACCCAGCGTTTCCAGCACGCCGGGGCATGCGGGCAGATTATCGACGGCGCGATCCGCGATCGCAGCGTGATTGAGTCGACCGGTTTTCCGACTTTTGCCCGCGGCACCACGCCGGCCGGTCCGTATAAGAATGGTCCGGGTGTGATTGGTGAACCGGTGGCGATCGGCGGCGTGGTGTGCTGCGCCGGCGATATCGTGGTCGCCGATGCCGATGGCGTGATTGTGATCCCGTTCTGGCGCGCCGCCGGTGTGCTGGAAAAAGTCAGAGAGGTGGCTAAGCGCGAAGCGGAGATGACCGCCGAAGTCACCCGTCAGTACCGCTAGCGGAATACGCCGTGCCGGTTCAGCCGCGCTGACCGGATTTCGTCAACACTGTAGCAGGGCACAACCATGAATAAATCTCAGGCAGTCCCGATGGATTACCCGATGCCATCAAAAGCGGCGGCACAAAACAGCGTGGTCAGGCGCGCGTCGCTGGCCGGTGGCGTCGGCTCCTTTGTCGAATGGTATGACTACGGCATTTATGGCCTGCTGGTCAGTACGCTGGTGCTGGTGTTCTCCTCCAGCGAGATGGGGATGACCGATGCCGGGCTGATGCTGACCTATCTCGGCTTTACCGTCAGCTTTGTGGTGCGGCCGTTTGGCGGCATTATCTGCGGTTACTTCGGCGACAAAATTGGCCGCCAGAAGCTGCTGGCGATCCTGCTGCTGATGATCTCGCTGGCGACCGCCGCTATCGGCCTGCTGCCCAGCTATCAGAGCATCGGCTGGGCGGCACCGGCGCTGCTGATTTTACTGCGCATCGTGCAGGGCTTCTCGGCGGGCGGTGAAGTCTCCGGTGCCGGGTCGTTTGTTGCCGAGTACGCGGAAGATCACCGCCGTGCGGTGGTGATGTCGCCGCTGGTGATGGGCTCGTTTATCGCGCTGCTGTTCGGCAGCCTGCTGATCAGCGGCCTGATCAACCTGTACGGCCCGCAGGCGATGGTGGCCTGGGTGTGGCGCGTGCCGTTCCTGCTGGCGATCCCGATGGCGCTGATCGGCGTCTATATCCGCACCCGCATTGAAGACACGCCGCACTTCCGTCTGATGAAGAGCGAAAAACGCGTGGTGGCTAACCCGCTGCGTGAGGTGCTGACCTCAAAGCGGCACCTGAAAGCCATCCTGCTGGCGATCACGCTGCCCGCCGTTAACGGCCCCGGCTACTACATTCTGTTCGTCTATATGCCGACCTATCTGAATAAGGTGATGCACTTTACCCAGGTGCAGAGCCTGATGGTGACCGCCTGCGGCCTGCTGACCATTATCGCCGCCATTCCGCTGATGGCGTGGCTCTCTGACCGGCTGGGACGCAAGCCGCTGCTGATTGCTTCGGCGATGGCGATGGCGGTGCTGGCGTGGCCGTGTTTCTGGCTGCTGACGCTGGGCATGCTGCCGCTGGCCTGTATGGCGGCCATCCTGCTGGCGCTGGCCTTTGCCGGGCACGCGGGAGTGATTCAGGCCGCGCTGGCGGAGATGTTTCCGACCACCGTGCGCTACAGCGCCTACAGCATCGGTTTTAACCTCTCCACGGTGATCTTCGGTGGCTCCGCGCCGCTGCTGATGACCTGGCTGATCGGCCTGACCGGCATCGCCAGCATCCCCAGCTATATGGTGATCGCCACCGCCGCGCTGACCCTGGTCAGCACCCTGTATCTGAAAGAGACCGCCGGTAAACCGCTGCGCGACGTATAACGGCGCGCCGGGCCAACCGAACACTCTGAACATTCTGAACATCTGAGGTCACTATGAAACAGGATTCACCCTGGCGCATGGGGTTTGATATCGGCGGCACCTTTACCGACCTGGTGCTGCTGAACGATGCCACCGGCAGCACGCTGCGCCATAAAACGCTGACCACGCCGCACGATCCATCAGAAGGCGCTTATACCGGCTTAACCGAACTGGTGGCGATGGCCGGGCTACAGGCCAGCCAGATCCACACCATCACCCACGGCACCACGCTGGCGATTAACGCGCTGCTGGAGCGGCGCGGGGCAAAAACGGCGCTGCTGGTGACAAAGGGCTTCCGCGATGTACTGGTGCTGGGCCGCGAATACCGCTACGACATCTACGACCTTAACGGCGCGCCCGCTGCGCCGCTGCTGCCGCGCTCTCAGGCGTTTGAAATCAGTGAACGGGTCACGGCTCGTGGTGACGTTGTCACGCCACTGGATGAGGCGGAGGTGGTCACGCTGGCCGCACGGCTGAAAAATGACGGTTACGAAGCGGTAGCGGTGCTGTGTCTGCACGCCTATGCCTGGCCGGAACATGAGCTGCGCATTGAAGCTATTTTGCAACGTGAACTGCCGGGCGTCTCGGTCTCCGTTTCGCACAAGGTCTCCCGCGAGATCCGCGAATACGATCGCGGCGTGCTGACGGCGATGAACGCTTTTGTCCAGCCAAAAGCCCGCCACTATATGGCGCAGCTGGAGCGCAAACTGCGCGACGGCGGCTTCACCTGCGACTGGCTGGTGATGGGCTCCAACGGCGGGCTGATGGCACCGCAGGTGGCCGCCGACTACCCGACGCGCATCATCGAGTCCGGCCCGGCGGGCGGCATTGTTGCCACCGCCGCCTTTGCGCGTAAAAACGCGCTCTCGCAGGTGCTGGCCTTTGATATGGGCGGCACCACCGCCAAAGCCTGCGTGGTACGCGGCGGCGTGCCGTCGATCACCACCGATTATGAGGTAGGCCGCGCCGACCGCCTGCTGAAGGGCAGCGGCCTGCCGGTCAAGCTGCCGGTGGTGGATATGATTGAGATCGGTGCCGGCGGCGGCAGCATCGCCCGCGTCGATCGGCTGGGGCTGCTGGAGATCGGCCCGGAGAGCGCCAGCGCCTTCCCGGGGCCTGCCTGCTACGCGCGCGGCGGCGAACTGCCCACGGTTACCGACGCCAACCTGGTGCTCGGGCTGCTGGATCCGGCTGCCTTCCTCGGCGGACGTATGCCGCTGGACGTCGACGCCGCGCGCCGCGCCATTGAACGGGTGGCGACGGCGCTGGGGCTGAGTATTGAAGAGACGGCGTGGGGCATCCACGAAGTGGCCAACAGCAAAATGGCCGAGGCGCTGCGCACCCACGCGGTGGAGAAAAACGTCAGCCCGCAGCAGATGACCATGCTGGCCTTCGGCGGCGCCGGGCCAAGTCACGCCTGGTCGCTGGCGCGCACCCTGCACGTAAAGCGGGTGTTCTTCCCCAACGGAGCCGGGGTTTACTCCGCCTTTGGCCTGCTGACCGCGCCGCCGGGTGCCGACTTTGTCCGCAGCGACCGCTGCCGCCTGCGGCCGGAGATGAGCATGACCACAATTAACGCACTGTTTGCCGAAGGCTTTGACGAGGCCTTTACCACCCTGGCCGCCGCCAGCATTGACCCGGCCACCGCGCAGGTACAAAGGATGGCTGACGTGCGCTACGTCGGACAGGGCTCGCAGCTGACCCTGCCACTGCCGGATGCCTTTATCACCGACGGTGACGGCGCGTCGCTGATCGCCGCCTTTGAACAGGCGCATCTGGCACGCTTTGGCCGCACGCTGCCGGGGCTGGAGGTCGAGGTCGTCAACTGGCGCGGCCGGGTGCAGACCGACGCGCCGCCGTTGTACACCCGTGACAGCGCCGATCCGCAGGCGCAGCAGGCAGAGGAAAAATCACTGCGCGTGTACCTTGGCCGCGAGGCCGGCTTCAGCGCCTGCCGGGCGATCCCACGCGCGTTACTGGTGGCCGGAGAGTCGGTGTATGGCCCGGCGCTGCTGCAGGAAAAAGAGTGTGCGATTTTTGTCGGACCGGGGGCGGTCGCGACGCTGGATGAACAGGGCAATATCCTGATGGAGCTGAACTGATGAGCATCACAACCCACGACAATCTGCGCTTCCTTAACGATCCGGTGGCGTTACGCATCACCTGGGACCGGCTGGTCAGCATCTCGGAAGAGGCGGCGGCTACGCTGGTCAATATGGCCTTCTCCAGCATTATCCGCGAGGTGGGCGATTACTCCTGCCTGCTGATGGATGCAGAGGGCAACTCGCTGGCGCAGCCGAAGGCCAGCGTACCGGTGTTTATCGGCACGCTGCCGGCCACCGTTCGCCATTTGCTGGCGAAATACCCGGCGGAGACGCTGAAGCCGGGCGACAGCCTGGTCACCAACGATCCCTGGCTGGGCACCGGGCACCTTAACGACGTTACCATCGTCACCCCGGTATTCCGCGACGGCCGGCTGGTCGCCTTTACCGGCGCGGCGGCGCATATGTCAGATATCGGCGGCTCGCTGAATATGGGCTCCTCACGCGACATGTTTGAAGAGGGGTTTCTGATCCCGCCGAGCAAGCTGGTCCACGAGGGAGTCATCAACCAGCAGCTGTTGGACCTGCTGCTGGCCAACGTGCGCGCCCCGGATCAGGTGGAGGGTGACCTGCACGCCATGCTGGCCGCCAACCAGATTGGTGCCAGCGGGCTGCTGGGGCTGATGGACGATCTGCATCTCGATTCGCTGCAGCCGCTGGCAGAGAAAATCCACGCGCTGACCGAACAGGCGATGCGCAAGGCGATTACGGCGGTGCCCGATGGCCGTTACCAGGCCGCGGTGGATATTGGCGACTACGAGGGTGATATCCACCTGAATGTGACGGTGATCGTCGAGGGCAGCAATATCACCATCGACTACGCCGGTTCGTCGGCCGAGTCGCTGTTTGGCAGCAACTGCCCGATGTCCTTCACCTACGCCTACAGCGTCTATCCGCTGAAGTGCCTGCTGGAGCCGCACCTGCCGAACAACGAAGGCTGCTTTAAATCGATTCGCGTTACCGCGCCGGAAGGATCGATCGCCAACGCGCGGCCACCCTGCGCGGTGGAGATGCGTAACCGCGTCGGCCATATGGCCCACGCGGCGATCTTCAGCGCGCTGGCAGAGATTATGCCGGAGCGGGTGATGGGCCACTCCGGCAGCGCGCCGGTGACCTGCGACGTGTTCGCCGGGCAGTTTGACGACGGTCGCCGCTTTGTCGAAAGCCTGTGCGTCAACGGCGGCACCGGCGCCCGCCCGGCGGCGGACGGCATCGTCACCGGTTTCCCTGGCAATATGTCCTCCACCCCGGTGGAGCTGATCGAAGCCGCCACGCCGCTGCTGTTTCTGGAAAAGGCCCTCGTGCCGGATTCCGGCGGTGCCGGGCGCTGGCGCGGCGGCGTGGCGCAGCGCATGACCATCCGCAACACCAGCCGCTACCCGCTGTCGCACAGCATGTTCTATTCGCGTCAGAAGCACCCGGCGCAGGGCGTGCTGGGCGGCGAGGCCGGTGCACCGAACCTGATTGCGCTGAACGGCCAGCCGCTGGCGAAACCGGTCGGACGGCATGACGTGCAGCCTGGCGATGAGATTACGATTCAGATGCCCGGCGGCGGCGGCAAGATGCCGGTGGCGGAGCGCAGCCGGGAAGCGATCCTGTTCGATCTGCAGGAAGGGTATATCAGTGCGGAAGGCGCGCTGCGGGATTACGGCATTGCGGCAGAAACGCTGCTAAAGGAGGCAAAATGAACGGGCAAACGCTGAAGGGACAGGTTGCGCTGGTGACCGGGGCGGGCAGCGGTATCGGCAGAAGCAGCGCCGCCGCACTGGCGGCCGCCGGAGCGCGCGTGGTGCTGGTCGGCCGACGGATTGAGGTGCTGGAAGGGGTGGCGGCGGCGCTGCGCCAGCAGGGCGGTGATGTCTGGCCGCGCGTCTGCCATATCGAACGTAAAGCGGAGGTCACGGCGCTGATCGCTGCGGTTGAAGCCGAACTCGGCGCGGTGGATATTCTGGTCAATAACGCCGGCAGCGCCAGTAAAACCCTCAACGCCCGCTGGATTGAAGAGCAGGAGTGGCAACAGGTGCAGGACGTCAACCTGAAGGCGGTATTCCTGCTCACCCAGGCGGTGCTGCCGGGGATGCTTAAGCGCGGCGCGGGCACGGTGATTACCGTCTCCTCGCTGGCGGCGCTGCGCCCTAATCTGCTGGGCGGGGCGGCCTACGGTGCCGCCAAGGCCGGGGTACGCAACTTTATGGCCTACCTGCACAACACCTACCGTAACGACGGCATTCGCGCCACCTGCATTCTGCCGGGAGAGGTTAATACGCCGATTATGAACAGCCGCGCCAGGCCGCCGGAACAGGCGGTGCGTGACGCGATGGTGCAGCCGGAAGACGTGGCAGAGGCGATCGTGCTCTGTGCGTCGCTGCCGCCCCGCACGGTGATTGAAGAGTTGCGCATTGCGCCGACCCGACTGCGTGATATCTCCGGTGATCTTGAGATCAGCCGCTGGCAGGGCGCGCCCGCCGACTGTCTGAGTGAACGCGAATAACGCCCTTCAGAGCAGTTTCATCAGGCGTCATTGTCGCAGCCCGTTTGGATTCAGACAGCGCGGAAACACCGTAGCTTAGGCGAAATACAGCAGCCTGATGCGTCAGGCTCTTAACCTGTTCAGGGGTAACTTATGTCATTAAAACCTTTCAGCCCGGCCGAGGCCGTGCTGCGTATCGAACGCACCTCGCTGCGCGTGCAGCAACCCGCCTCCGGCGCGGAGATGATCTCACTGGCGATGGGCGAACCGGATTTTGACACGCCGCCGCGTATCGTTGCCGCCGCCGCCGATGCGCTGCGCGACGGCTACACCCACTACGCGCCGCTGCTCGGAGAGAAGGCGCTGTGCCAGGCGCTGGCCGCTGAGATTGAGTCGCACTCGGGCGTGGCGGTAAAACCCAGTGAAGTGCTGGTGACCCACGGCGGCACTGCCGGGCTGGCCGCCGCCATTCTCTCTATCGTTAACCCCGGCGACCGGGTGGTGATCCCCGATCCGACCTATTCGCTGTATGCGGACCTGGTGAATATGGCCGGCGGGATTTGCGTGCCGATGCCGTGTAAAGCCGATCTGCACTGGGATCTGCAGCGCCTGGCACAGACGCTGGAAGGGGCGGCGCTGTTTGTCTTCTGCAACCCCGGCAACCCCACCGGTATCGTTCACAGCCGGGAGGAGATCGAAACGCTGGGCGCGCTGGTGCAGCAGCACAATATCCGGGTGATTGCCGATGAAGCTTACAGTGACCTGGTATTTACCGACCGACCCTTTACCTCGGTGCTGCAGGTGTCGGCGTTCAGAGGCCGCACGCTCTACTGCCAGACCTTCTCAAAAAGCTATGCCATGACCGGCTGGCGCGTCGGCTATCTCTCCGGCCCGGCAGAGATGATTGCGGCGGCGGCGCGGGTACACAACACGGTCAACGGCTCGGTAAATACGGCGGTACAGCGCGCGGCACGGGTGGCGCTGACCGAGTGTAAAGATGACGTGCAGCGGATGGTGGCAGTCTACCGCCAGCGGCGGCAGCTGATGATGGATGGCCTGCACGCCATCC
Organism: Erwinia sp. Leaf53; assembly: GCF_001422605.1. Lineage (NCBI taxonomy): Bacteria > Pseudomonadati > Pseudomonadota > Gammaproteobacteria > Enterobacterales > Erwiniaceae > Erwinia > Erwinia sp. Leaf53. The sequence continues at coordinate 30,830 of NZ_LMLK01000026.1, read as the reverse complement.
CGGGGCTGACCCTCAACCCGCCGGAAGGGGCGTTTTACTGCTTCCCGTCCTATGCGCTGCCGATCCCGGCCATCGACCTGGTGGCGATGCTGCGCGAACAGGGCATTGCCGTGCGGCCGGGCAGCGAATTCGGCGCGGCGGGTGAAAAACACCTGCGCCTGTCTTATGCTGCCAACAGTGAGGCCATCACCGAAGGGGTTAAACGGCTGAAGCGCGGTCTGGCGTTGTTAGGCTAAGGCATTGTAAAGTCATCACGGACAGGAATTAACATGGCGAAAATAATGCGCAGTGATACGGAGAGGAACCGCAAAAACCTGATCCAGGCGGCGGCCAGGCTGTTCGAGGTAGCCGAAGGGCCGATCAGCATGACCGAGATCGCCCGCGAAGCCGGGGTGTCGGTGGCCACCGCCTACCGGCAGTTTGCCTCGGTGGAGGAGGTGCTGAACACCTACCGTCAGGACGTTGGCCAGCTGCTGCTTGAGTTCAGCGAACGTCAACAGGGCAGCGGGGTGCAGCGGCTGGAGAGCATCAGCCGCTACTGGATCAAACTGGTACGCGAGCGCGGCGCGGCGATGGTGCCGATGCGTAACCGCCGTGGCTACCTGGCCCGCTTATGGGAAGGCGCTGACTACCTGCTGGTGCAGGCCAACGCCGTACGCCCGGCGCTGCGGGACGCGCTGCAGGAGCAGTCGCTGCCGGATATCGGGGACAAGGCGGTGTTTCTGTGGAATATCCTGTTTGACCCGCGTGAGATCTTTGACCTGATCGACACCGTCGGCCTGAGCGAACAGCAGGTCGGCAGCCAGCTAATGGCGGTGCTGCTGGGCGGGCTGCGTGGGTTTGCTGAGGGGCAGGGGGGAAACGCTGAAGCTGCCAGCCACTCTGCAGACCGCGTGAAGTAAGTCATTATCCTATCATTGGGCACGGAGGCCCGATGATTGCGCTTTTCAATCTGAATATCATGCAGACTTTGTCTGGAGTCATGGGCATTGAGTGAACTCAGTTGTCCTCGTGATACTCGTCGGACTGCCCAATTGTACTGACTATCTTATCCAGGCAGGCTTTGCCATTGGGCACATTATACAGGGCCCGTATCGCATCCACCACGTACTGGTTTAGTTCGATTTCATTCATTGAGTAGAAGGGTAAACTGCAAACGTTAACCATCGCGAGAGGAGGATATCGTTCGCTGGTAATAGCCAATACGCCCGTTGGATTATGCGGTATTGCCAACCCTAAGGCTGAAGACAGGGACTCAGCAGAATCTGCGTCCGCTCCCGGCGCAAGCTGTGCCGCTAACTGCAGCCAGCTCTGGTCGCCTTGTGCAATCTTCGAGGTCACTAACAGCCACTCTTTTTCATTATTGGCATATAGCTGGGCGATGGTTTTTTTGGGGCCGAGAGTAGTGATTTTTTTTTCAAGTTCAGAGATGTCCGTGGTGGCTGTACCACCGAACGAGACAATAGTAAGTAACAACGCTAAATATCTGATTTTCATCATCGTACCACCAGAATGGAGTCGCCACTGTTTACAATTCGTTGCCTCCTTGCAACGCCATCAATAACAATGCAGCCTTGAGAAGCATTGTGGGCTCCAGATTTGCTACCGCCATGAATTCTGAACAGATCGCGGCCAAAAGTATTGGTGCCAAGAATCGGCTCAAGAATAATTGTTACTTGTGTGATAGTGTTATGAGATCCTGCTATTCTGTAGTGCCCTTTTGGAATCGGACCTACACCAGTCTCAGTTTCTTTTTCAGGATTGTTCTCACCAATCCCGGCACCACTGTATCCTTGGGCAAAAAATTGACCATTATGCGTCAATACACCAGTTCGTTGCGAGTATTTCCATGTCATATGAACATTCCTTGTGTGCATTATTTATGGCTAAGGAGGAGAATGCATCAATTAACTCCGGCCCTCAGCGTTAAATCTCTTCAGGCTGACTTCCTTTCATCCCAGCTATCTGAGTGTATTATATTCCCCATTAGATATTTCCAAGTGATTTTACGATAACGGAATTCTATCGCCTCCATGTGATTAAACTGTTTCTTTGTTTCATCTTTGATGTCATGCATTACTGGTAATATCGTTACAACTTTGACGTCTTCCAGTAACGTGTTGAAGTACTCCTCTTCCTGTCCGGCAGTATTAATTTGAAAAAATTTAAGTTCTGCCGTTCTGAAAGTCCTTCCGCTGGTTAATGCCTTATAAAGCCAGGGTGAAGAGCAATCAATCTCTTTTTCAATAAGATACGAAAGATGGTTTCGCATTCCTGAAATTTCCCCTGTCAGATCATCTGTTGGCAGGAATACACCATGATGTAGGCCAAGAACTTCAATGCTTTTTTCACGACCCCGAATATCAACGCCGCCCTTGACGATATTTCCAGCATCGTCAGTTAAAAATAAATATACAGGTATTGCCATATTTATTGTCCTTAATTACATGAGTGTATTTATAACACGCAATACGTTAACCTTAAATGGTCCAGGGGCCCTTATGATTGTCATATCCCGATATTCTGTAATGGCCCTTCGGGATAGGGCCGGTGTTGCTGACATCGTCCATTGATGGATTGTTCTTACCTGAGTCTTTACCGCTGTAACCCTGTGCGTAGTGCTGGCCGTTGTGTGTTAACTCACCTGTTCTTTGTGAATACTCCTACGTCATATGAGACTCCTTCCTGTGTTTAAACATCCGTTTTCTCCTTATCCACCGCCAGAAGTGAGGTTGGTGGATAAGGACTACTGTACCGCCGTATATTTTAAAAACTATTGTAGAAACGCCGAAAACGACAAAAGCCCCATCAGGGGCTTTCGTCGCAGTGTAACGTGTAGATGTTAAACGCTTATTTCACCAGTTCAGCCGTCATATAGGCACCGTTGTTCTGGCGGGCAGATGTGATTTTGTAGCTGGTGCCGGCCTGCTGTGCCTGAGCGGCGATTTGCGCTTCGGCGGCGTCCAGCGTAGAGGCGCTGACGCTGATGCTCTGGGCAAAGCTGGTTGAAGCGAACAGGGTCAGGGCGGCAACTGCAACGAAAGTTTTGATTGTTTTCATGGTCATTTCCTCAGAGATTATTGTTTGTAGTAAGGCGTTTCGCCTTGATGTGATAAATAATAGTCCTGTTCATGGGGAAGGAAAAGCGGAGGGTTTTGTTGATATCTTTCAAATAAACTGAATGACAATACCCTTCTGAATGACCTTCTGAATCAAACACCAGCAGCCAGGCTAGCTCCACACAATCCGCTCTCTGCCGGTCGCCACGGACTCGACACTTTTTGTCACATCCTTATAACAAACAGTGCGCTAGCGGGGCGGACTTCTCTGGCATAATCTTGCCCGCCGGGAGAAACCGGCAATCATAACAATGAAACGACATCGCTCACCGGCCGCTGGCCGGGGCACTTTCAGGTAAGGATCCGCATGATTTCCCGTCTTTCCCCGGCGCAGAGCGACGACTCGCTGCTGCGCCAGAGGCCGTTTGTCGCGTTCTGGCTGGCCCGCACCTTCTCCTCATTCGGTTTCCAGATGTTCTCCGTGGCGGTCAGCTGGCAGATCTACGCGTTGACCCAGAGCGCCATGGCGCTGGGAATGATCGGGCTGATGCAGTTTTTACCCTCGGTGCTGCTGGCGCTGCCGGTCGGCCATATGGCCGATCGCTATGACCGCCGCCGCCTGGCGCTGGCCGGGCAGCTGCTGGAGTGGCTGGCGCTGCTGGCGCTAACCCTGCTGACCCTGCTGCACTGGCCGGAAAAAACCGCGCTGTGGGGGCTGGTGTTTCTGATTGCGGTCGCTAAGGCGATTGAAGGCCCGGCGATGCAGTCGATGCTGCCCTCTCTGATACCGGCACCCTTGCTGGCGCGGGCCACCGCGGCGGCGGCGGTCAGCGGCCAGAGCGCGGTGATCCTCGGGCCCACGCTGGGCGGCCTGCTGTACGTGGCCGGGCCGGAGGTGGTGTACGGCGTCTCGGCGCTGTTTTATCTGCTGTCGATCGTGATGGTTGCCCGCATTCACTACGTGCGCCCGCCGCAGCCGCGCCAGCCGGCCACGCTGAAAAGCCTGTTCGCCGGGGTGACATTTATCCGTGAACGTCGTGACGTGCTGGGGGTGATCTCACTCGATCTGTTTGCCGTGCTGCTCGGCGGAGCCACCGCGCTGCTGCCGATTTTTGCCCAGGACGTGCTGCATACCGGCCCGTGGGGGCTGGGGCTGCTGCGCGGTGCCCCTTCGGTGGGCGCGCTGCTGGTGGGGGTGTGGCTCAGCCGTAACCGGCTGGAGAAAAACGTCGGGATGATTATGTTCGGCTCGGTGGCCGGTTTTGGCGTGGCAACGCTGGTGTTCGCGCTCTCCACCCAGCTGTGGCTGTCGCTGGTGGCGCTGGCGCTGCTCGGCGGTTTTGATATGGTCAGCATGGTGATCCGTGGTGCGCTGGTGCAGCTGGACACGCCGGACGAAATGCGCGGGCGGGTGAATGCGGTGAACAGCATCTTTATTAATACCTCGAACCAGCTCGGCGAGTTCGAATCGGGGATGCTGGCGGCGCTGATGGGCGCGGTGCCTGCCGCGGTGCTGGGCGGGGTAGGCACGCTGGTGGTGGTCGGCGTGTGGATGACGCTGTTCCCGCACCTGCGCCGGCGGCAAACGCTGGAAAATGAGGCTGCGGCATATAATCGGGTCACCGGAAACTGACTTAACGCAGTCGCAGCTGGTTGCTATTCTGGAACGGTTTTTACATCCGAATACGGTTTGCAAGGCGTTATGAAATTGCGTATATTTGAAATTCGAGGCAAACGCCCACACGGTTAATCGGTAAATACCATGTCAGCTAAAGATGCAAAAATCAGTCATCAACGTGAGTATCAGCAGCGTGTCGAAGCTGTCCGTAATGGTCAGCAACCTGGCAGCGTGATGCAAAAACGTCCCGCTGGTATTGTGCCTGCGAAAAACGCCCGGAAGGTCACTTTCTTCTCAATGTAAGCCATCACGCATTATCCCGGCTGGTATGACAATGTTACAATGAGCCCATCTTAACCGATGGGCTTTTTTATGACTAAAACATCGATACCTCCGGAAGATCAGATGGTTAAACTCAACCGCTATCTGATTAAAAACGCTCACCAGCTCCCGTCGCCTGTGATCACCGTTGGCGGTCAGGCTGTCATGTACTGGTATGCCACTTATATGGATGCCTATCCGGTTCAGCCTGAGATGACGTATATCACGTCGATAGATGTTGACTACGTTTCCCGAAGGGAAGGGGTGGAGCCGATCGCCCGGATTTTCAATGTCGATGCCCGCGTGCAGGAAATTTTTAACCCGCCTTCGATCGCCGTGCTGAACCTTATTGATAAAGACACCGGTAAAGTTAAAGAGGACGAACAGGGGGTTTTCCTCAATGAGAGGGTAAATGAACCTAATGTGGTCGATATTATCGACAGGCCGAATGGTTTTGAGCCGGGGGATTTCGTCGGAGAAAAACTGCTGCTGAATACAGAACCCTATCTTGTCATGCCAGAACAGCATGGGGACGAAATGAGCAACGAGCTGGTGCGCGTCCTTAACCCTATTGCCTGTATCCGATCGCGTCTTTCAAATGCCACGGTTCCGATGGGTAAGGACAGACTGACAGAAGTAGCTCGTATAAAAGTTCTGGCGCTGCCTGTCTACAACTTCCTGCTGAACAAGATAGAAAACCTGCCTTTCAGAGAAAGCCGAAAGTATGTCGATTATTACTGTTCGATGATCTGGAAGCGGGGCTACCGCAGATTCCAGGTCGAACACAATATCCCGCTTTATATCATTGTGGCGCAGTTGCTGTCAGAGCTGGCGGAGTCACCCGCTGATTATGACGTTCCAGAGGCATTTTATACCCAGGAACTGCCGCGTACAGTGGACTATCTTCACAAAGAGTTTGAAAGGATCGCCGCGATTAATCCGTGATAAGGCATGCGGAACCACCGGTAGCGCTTCTTATTGACTACGGCCAGAACAGGCAGAGGAGCCAGCGGGCGCTTCTGTGATCGGCTTCATAAATTACAGCATTAACTCTAAGCCGCACGATGGCGTGCTTGCCAGCAAACCTCTGCTGCCAGTAGCATAAGTAATCGATTACATTTATCAAATCAGAAAAGTAATCGATTACTTTAGGCATCTTACCCTACAATAAGGATTTCCCATGGCTCGCGTAAACCTCATCACCGGCGGCGTGTTGTTCTCGCTGTTATCCTTCACCAGCCTGGCACCGGCCGTCGCCAGTGAGACCGCCGCCAGAGAGCACCTGGCGCTGCAGATGTACACGCTGCGCAACGTCGGCACGCTGGAGCAGCAGTTTGCTCTGGCGCAGCGGAGCGGCTTTAGCGCGGTGGAGCTGGTCGGCAACCACGGCGTCAGTGCCGGGCAGATGCAGGCGCTGCTGAAGAAATATCAGTTAAAGGCCATTGCCGATCACGTCCAGCTGGCGGAGCTGCGCAGCAACAGCCGCGAGGTGGTGGCGTTTAACCAGGCGGTAGGCAACTCGCTGCTGGTGATGCCGTGGCTGAAACCGGAAGAGCGGCCGACTTCGGCCGAAGGCTGGAAAAAACTGGCACACGAACTGGACGCGCTGGGCGGTCAGCTGCGTCAGCAGGGGATGACGCTGGCCTACCATAATCACGACTTTGAGATGAAAAAGTATGACGGCAAAACGGCGCTGGAGATCCTGCTGGACAACAGCCAGCCCGCTAACCTGCAGCTGGAGATGGATGCCGCCTGGGTGTCACGCGGCGGGCAGGATCCGGTGCGGCTGCTGAACAAATATGCCGGGAGAGTGGTGGCGATCCACGCCAAGGATAACGCCGGCATCGGCATTCGCGATGACGAGATGAATTTTGCCCCGGCGGGCAGCGGGCTGCTGGCGTGGAATGAGGTGCTACCGGCGGCGGTAAAGGCCAACACCCGCTGGTTTATCGTCGAGCACGACCTGCCTAAGGATCCTCAGGCGATTATCGTGCAGGCCAACAGTTACCTGGTCAGCCAGCTGAAGACGCTGGAGAAATAAGTCAGCAGGCAGGGTTCGTGTGCTGAACGTTGCGTGTTCAGTCCGCTGCAAAGCTTGAGGATGCATTCAACGGAAGTTTTATCGCGAATGCATCTGCTGATTCGCCGCGTGAAGAAGTGCTAAGCGTTGCCGTCCGGTTCGAAATCGGCAAGGCGGATAAAGAGCAGAGCCGCCAGCACAAAAGCTAAACCAACCAGCCAACAGGCCCAGAGTCGCCACTTTCTTATCAAAACACTATCCTCTCTTTCGTGACGGTGTCACGCTGACCTGCTGACCCGTCAGGCCGATCCCCGCGCCAGGTAGCGCCAGGCCAGCGTAGTGTGCTGGGCCTGGCTGTCCGGGTCGTTGATGTTGTTCAGCAGCAGCAGCACCGCCTGGCGGCCAATCTCCTGCGAGGGTTGTTCAATGGTTGAGAGCGGCGGCGAGGTGAGGTGGCCCAGCTCGGTGCCGTCAAAGCCGATCACCGCCGTCTCTTCGGGCACGCGAATGCCCGCCTCGCGCAGGGTAGCGATCGCCCCGGCGGCCAGCGTATCGGAAACGGCAAAGACCGCATCCGGGCGCTGGCCGTGCTGCAACAGCTGTGCCATCGCCGCTTTCCCCGCCTGGTAAGTCAGTTCGCTGGCGTAGGCTACCTCAGGCACCGCCTGCTGCTGCTCTGCCAGCACGTCGCGGAAACCCTGTTCACGCTGCTGGGCATATTTGTAGGTCAGATCGTGATTGATCATCGCCAGCTGCCGCCGGCCGCCGGCAAGGAATTGCTCTGCCACAAAGCGTGAGGCCTGGCGATCGTCGATGCCGACGGTGGAAACGCGCGACGCCTCGTCGTATTCGGCGCACTGCACCCAGGGGGCATCGCCGATCAGGTTTTGCAGTCCGGGCAGGGCGGCGAGGGCGTCCATGGTGATCACCCCGTCGACCATCTTGCCGGAGAGCAGCTGCAGGCTGGACTGGGAACGGGCGAGATCGGAGCCGGAGTTGCACAGCAGAATGCGGTAGCCGTTTTTTTCCGCCTCGGCCTCAATGCCTTTGACCACATCGGCGCAGAACGGGTTAGCAATATTGGAGACCATCACCAGCAGCATATTGCTGCGCGCGGTACGCAGCTGGCGCGCCAGCAGGTTGGGCTGGTAGTTGCTCTCTTTGATGGCGTTAAGCACGCGTTCACGATTCTGCGGCTTTACCGTACCGAGATTGTTGAGCACGCGGGAAACGGTGGCGACGGAGACGCCCGCCAGGCGTGCAATTTTTTGAATCGACATCCCGATAACTGTCCCTGCTGATGAGTTAAAAACAGGGTAACACAGTTCCTGATGCCGCTGTATTCAGGATGGCAGGGCACCGGGCTGGCCTGCCCGTAACGATCCCCCGTGATGCAGAGCCGCTTCAGCCTGCTGCCGGGGGAGTCTGCAACGTTTTTAGCGGCTCACCGGCCGGAGCCTGGCAGACTTTCCCCGCCGGGGCGGGGAAACGAGCGCAGCAGGGTGGCAGGTTGTCAGTCCGCCACCTTCACCCAGCGCTGCTGTTGATGGCTCTGCACCATCGCCTCGATGATACACATCACGTTGGCTCCGTCGTGGAAGCTGGCAAAGTTGCCCGCCGCCGCGCTATCGCCGTCGCGGATGGTGCTGTAGAAGTTGAGCAGCATATTTTTAAACGCGTCCGGCCAGCCCTCAATATGCCCGCCGGGGAAGTGGGCGGCGGCGGCGATATCCGCATTAAGCAGCGACGGATCGTCGCTCAGCAGCTGGTCAGGCCCGTCGCGGCGGCCGATCCACAGTTTCTGCGGCACCTCCTGGTCCCAGCCCAGCGACAGTTCGCTGGCGTTAACCTCAAACGCCAGCCGGTTTTTACGCCCGGCGCTGACCTGCGACACGGTCATGCTGCCCTTGCTGCCGTCGTCGAAGCGCAGCAGCACCGAGGCGAAATCTTCGGTCTGTACCGCCACCTCGTCGTACTCGGTCACCGCCTCGCCGCTGGTAAAGGTGCTCTGCGCGCCGCGGCTGGCCTTACGGAACGGGTGAACGATGGCGAAATCCGCCAGCACCCCGACGATTTTGCGTCCGGTGACAAACTGCAGCGTGTCGCACCAGTGGGAGCCGATATCGGCCACGGTGCGCGAGACGCCGCCCTGCTGCGGGTCGATGCGCCAGTTGAAATCGGTATCGTGCAGCATCCAGTCCTGCAGGTAGCTGCCGTGCACGGCAAAGATCCGCCCGGCCTGCTGCTGGCGGATCATGCTGGCCGCCTGCTGCACCATTGCAAACTGGCGGTAGACAAAGCTGACGCCGTGCACCACGCCGGCCTCTTCGGCCAGCGCCACCAGCTCCCGCGCTTCGGCGGCGGTCATGCATAGCGGTTTTTCCGAGAACACGTGTTTACCGGCCTGCAGGATCTGCCGGTTGATCGCCGCGTGCAGATGGTTTGGCGTGCAGTTATGCACCACCTGCAGCCCCGGATGTTGCAGCAGTTCGGCGACGTCGCCGTAGGCATGGGGAATATGGTAGCGGCGGGCTTTCTCCTCCGCGGCGGCCTGCGAGCTGTCGCACAGCGCCACCACCTCGACAAAGCCGAGGCGGCGAATGGCTTCGAGATGGGCCGGGCCGATAAACCCGGAACCGATAATGGCTGCTTTAATGGTCATGGCTGCGCCTCCAGGCCAAGCATGCGGCGAATGGCCGGCAGTTCGCTGCCGGTGACGGCGAAGTCGTCAAACGCCCGATCCGCCAGCGGAATCATCTGCCCGGCGATAAACCCTGCGCCTTCGGCCGCGCCGGTCGCCGCGTCCTTCAGGCAGCACTCCCACTCCAGCACCGCCCAGCCGTTATAGCCGTACTGCGCCAGCCGGCTGAAGATGCCCTTGAAGTCGACCTGGCCGTCACCCGGTGAACGGAAGCGTCCGGCACGTTCCCGCCACGGCTGATAGCCACCGTACACGCCGCAGCGCCCGGAGCGGATAAATTCGGCATCCTTGACGTGAAACGCTTTGATACGTTCGTGGTAGAGGTCGATAAACGCCAGGTAGTCCATCTGCTGCAGCAGCATATGGCTGGGGTCGAACAGGATATGGCAGCGTGGGTGGTGGTCCACCGCCGCGAGGAAGCGGTCGAAGCTGACCCCGTCGTGCAGGTCCTCCGACGGGTGCAGCTCGTAGCAGAGGTTGACGCCGTGGCGGTCAAACTCATCAAGGATCGGACGCCAGCGCGCCGCAAGTTCAGCGAAGGCGGTGTCGATCAGCGCCTCTTTGCGCGGCGGCCACGGGTAGAAGTAAGGCCAGGCCAGCGCGCCGGAGAAGGTGGCATGCGCGGTCAGCCCCAGCCGCGCCGAGGCCTGCGCCGCCTGCATCAGCACCTCAGTGGCCCACTGCTGGCGGGCGTGGCGGTCGCCGCGTACCGCCGGCGGGGCAAAGTCGTTAAAGGCGTCATCATAGGCCGGATGCACGGCGATCAGCTGCCCCTCCAGGTGGGTGGATAGTTCGCTGATGACCAGCCCGTGGCGCGCCAGCCGCTGCTGAATGTCGTCGCAGTAGGCCTGGCTGGCCGCGGCCTGCTGCACGTCAAAAATGTGCGGATGGTTACAGGGGATCTGCAGCGCTTTATAACCGAGGCTCGCCGCCCATGCGGCGAGGTTATCCAGCGTATTAAACGGCGCTTCCTGACCGATAAACTGCGACAGGAACAGACCCGGCCCTTTTAATGTGTTCATTGCACTCTCCTGAGGGTAAAAATTAGCGTTCTTCTTTGTAGCGGAACGAGAACAGGAAGATCACCGCGATAACCAGCGCGGCCACCGCCGGGATCAGCCAGAACGTCGTCCAGTCGGCGGGCTGGTGCGCCACGCCGGGGGTAAACAGGCGGTTGTACAACGCGCCGGAGATCTGTGAGCCGAGCAGCATGCCGATGCCGTAGGTGAACATGACAATCAGGCTCTGCGCCTGGCCTTTCACCTGGCTGCCGGCGACGCGGTCGGTGTAGATAAAACCGATCACGAAGAAGAAGTCGTAGCAGACGCCGTGCAGCAGGATGCCGGCGTAGAGCAGCCAGCGCGTCTCTTCGCTGACGCCGTAGGCGAACAGCACGTAGCGCACAAACCACGCCACCATGCCGATCAGCAGCATGTACTTCACGCCGAGCCGGCGGAACAGCAGCGGGATAATCAGCATAAAGAAGATTTCGGACATCTGGCCGAACGACATCGCGCTGCTGACGTCCGCAATGCCAGCATCGGACAGGAACGAAGCGGTAAAGGCGTAGTAGGTGCCCAGCGGCACCGAGATCAGCGTGGCGCAGATGGCAAAAATCAGGAAGTGGCTTTTCTTCAGCAGCGCGAAGGCGTCGGCGCACAGCAGGTCGCGCAGGGCGAACGGCTGGCCTTTGGCCGGGGCAGGGGTGTGCGGCAGCGTCATGCTGTAGGCCGCCAGCAGCACCGAACATACCGCCGCCAGCTGGAAGATGGCGGTACTGGCGGCAATGCCGCTGACGCCGATGCACACGCCGGCGACGATCCAGCCGATGGTGCCAAACACCCGCACCAGCGGGAAACTTTTTTCACTGTTACTCAGGCTGTGGAAGGCGATGTTATTGGTCAGCGCCAGCGTCGGCATGTAGCACAGGGTGTAGCCAAACAGCAGGCCGATCAACAGCGGGCCGTTTTCAGCGACTAACGCCTGTGGTACCAGCCATAAGAATACGGCACCGGCCAGGTGCAGCAGCGCCATCACCTTCTGCGACGGGAAGAAGCGGTCAACCACCATACCCAGCACAAACGGCGACAGGATTGAGGCGATCGGCCCGGCGGAGAAGGCGTCACCAATCAGCCTGCTGAGGTTGTGCTGGCTCATCACCAGGCCCAGCGTCACCGACCAGGTGCCCCAGATAAAGAACTGCAAAAACATCATCAGCGCCAGGCGCGGGACCAGCAGGCGATGTTGCCCGGCTGTATTCGTGTGTGTAGCGGAAGAAACCATTATCGGACCCCTTCTAAAGTAATCGATTACATTATTATCACAGGGCAAATGTAATCGATTACTTTTATGATTTCATATCGATCGTGTTGAAGTGCGAGGAGGATCACAATCAATATTTCTCGCCATTTGTGTCACCGGCGGGGTCTCAGACACAGTTTGTTACCTGCGCCTCTGGCGATGATGAGTGGAGGTTGAGAGCGGAGAATCAGCCTCGCTAATTTCCTTAAAGTATTATTTATCATTACCTTAATCTAAAACCACCCACTTAAAACAGCAGGGTTTACAGGGCAGCACGGTGATTATTTTGCCGCTCAGACCTTCCGCCAGCGGCAGCCTGTTCTAAGCTTTACCCTTCATTCGTCGCGACAAAGGAGTTCCCATGAGCCAGAAAACCGGTACTTTCAACTCACTTAACGCCACTAATGCCAGCACTTATCCCGTGCCGCCGTTTGCACAGCAGAAACAGCCGTTCCCCGGTCTCGCCAGCGAAATGCAGCCGCGCCCGGACCACGGTGAAACCTCTTATCAGGGCAGCGGCCGGCTGAGCGGTCGCCGGGCGCTGATCACCGGCGGTGATTCCGGTATCGGCCGCGCGGTGGCGATTGCCTTCGCCCGTGAAGGGGCGGACGTGGCGATTAACTACCTGCCGGACGAGGAGCAGGACGCACGCGAGGTGGTGGAGCTAATCCGCCAGGCCGGACGCAAGGCGGTGGCGATCCCCGGTGATATTACCGACGAGGCCTTCTGCCAGCGGCTGGTCAGTCAGGCCGTTGAGCAGCTGGGTGGCCTGGATCTGCTGGTCAACAACGCCGGACGTCAGCAGTTCCGTGAATCAATTCTTGACCTGAGCACCGAGGATTTTGACGCTACCTTCAAAACCAACGTCTATGCGATGTTCTGGATCACCAAAGCGGCGGTGCCGCACCTGCCCGCCGGGGCTTCGGTGATTAACACCAGCTCGGTGCAGGCGTTTAAGCCGAGTGAAATCCTGCTCGACTACGCGCAGACCAAGGCCGCGATCGTCGCCTTTACCAAATCACTGGCCAAACAGCTTGGCCCGCAGGGCATACGCGTCAACGCGGTAGCACCGGGACCATACTGGACGGCGCTGCAGGTGTGTGGCGGTCAGCCGCAGAGCAAAGTCGAGGAGTTTGGTGCCTCCGCGCCGCTCGGCCGCCCAGGCCAGCCCGCCGAGATCGCGCCGCTGTACGTCACGCTGGCCGCGGCAGAAAACAGCTACACCTCCGGCCAGGTGTGGTGCTCGGACGGCGGTACCGGCACCCTGTAATCTCTGGCTGTGGCGGCAACACTGCCGCCGCAGTCTTAGGCACCCGGTCATCTTCGCCTGCGGCGGTGTATTAAACGTCGCAGCCCTGGTCAACCTGTAATCTCCTGCTGCGGCGGCGATACTGTCGCCGCAGCCTCAGTCACATTATTCAGAACGTTCGCGACCAGGAGGTCAGCATGAAAAAAGTTTTGACCCTTGCCACACTGCTGTTGCTGAGCGGCGGAGCCCTTGCCGAAGAGGGTGGCGGGTTCCGCTCTGGCGAAGCGCCCCCGCCGCCGCACAAGCTGGACAGCGGCTATAAGGGCACCGAAGACACCAAAGAGAGCAGCGTGAAGGACGTGCAAGAGGCTAAAGAGGGGCAGTGGATGACGCTGGAAGGCTTTCTGATCCAGCACCACGGCGGCGACCGCTACGCGTTCCGCGATAAAACCGGCACGCTCAACCTGACCATCAGCCCGTCATCGTTTCGCGGCAAAGAGTTCTCCGCCGACGATCTGGTGCGCATAAACGGCTACGCGCGCGGCGAAGGCGAGAAGCGCTACCTTGAGGTTAAGGAGCTGGGTGAGCCCTGAGTGCGGATCCTAACCTCCTGGTTAGTCCGCGATTTGATGGACACGATCGCGATAGGAATATCGGCCGCCTTTCAGCGGCCTTTTTTATTGTTATGGCGTCTGCTGTTGTCAGGAACGGCGGCGCAACGGGCCGCTGTTACTCGCCGATCCCCAGCAGCCCGTTCAGCTGGCTTATGCGTTGCTGCCACTGCTGTTGCAGGGCGGGCTTCTGATGGTGAGGCTTGCGCTGCTGGTCCGCCATCAGCCGGCTTTCCAGCGTCACCAGCTCTTCCAGCCACTGCTCCTCAACCTGCTGCACGTCGCCGTTCGCTTCAAAGAGGGATGTCAGGCCCTGCATTCTGGCTTCGCTTTCACGTTGCAGCGCAACGCCAGGATCGTCGCCGTCCGGGCCCGCCTCCGATAACGCTGCCTTGCCGGATGCGAGGCTTCCGGACAGAACGCTGTCAGCCTTCATATGCGCCTCACCTGCTGCCGTCGGGGATAAGCAGAGTGCGGAACCCGAGGTGGCTGATGTGGCCGAACCAGACGACACCGCCGCAGCCTCGCCGCGCAGCCGATCGTTCACCGCCGCCAGATCGTGCCACTCGGTCAGTTCCCCGCCGTCAATCAGCCAGTAGCGGTTGCAGCTTTGCGTCATCAGCGTGCGGTCGTGTGACACCATAATCACCGCCCCCGGATAGTCCCGCAGCACCACCGCCAGCTCCTCTTTACCCGCCAGGTCGAGGTGGTTGGTCGGTTCATCCAGCAGTAACAGCGAGTAGCGGGCCAGCGACAGCCCGACCAACAGCAGCCGCGCGCGTTCACCGCCGCTCAGCGTGCTCACCGACTGCTGATGCCGCTGCCAGCCAAAGCCGGCGCTAATTAACGCGCGGCGTCGCTGCTCCTCGCTGAGCGGGGCGAACCCGGCCAGCGCCTCGATCAGGCTGTGCCCGTCGCGCAGCGTTTGCTGGTGCTGATTGTAGTAACCGATGCGCACGCGCGGGTGGAAGGTGATGCCCGGTACCTGCGCCGGGCGCTGCTGATACGCCTGCCACAGCTGCTGCAGCAGCGAGGACTTACCGCTGCCGTTCTGCCCGGCCAGCGCGATACGGTCGCTGCTTTTCACCTGCAGGTGGCGCAGCTGATACAGCACAGGTGCCGCGGCCGCCGCGCGCACCGTCAGCCCCTCCAGCGCCAGCAGCCGGTCCGCCGCCAGCGCCTCACCGGCCAGACGCAGCTGCCAGCGCGAACCGGCGCTGACCCCGGTCTGCTGCTCCTGCAGGCGCGCCACCTGCTTCTCCATTTGTTTCGCCTTGCGCGCCAGCCCTTCGTTGTCATAGTCGCGCCCCCACAATGCCAGCCGGCGGGCGCTTTTCGCCACCCGGTCGATCTCGTTTTGCTGCGCCTGACGCCGGTGGCGGTCGGCATCATCCTGCTCCGCCAGCGCGGTGCGTGCCGCCGTGCAGGGCAGCGCAATGCTGACTATCTGACGGTCACGCACGATCCAGCTCACGTTGGTGACGGCGTCCAGCAGCTGGCGGTCGTGGGAGACCATCACCAGGCTGCCGCGCCACTGCTGTAAAAACTGCTCCAGCCACAGCAGCGTCGGCAGGTCGAGGTGGTTGCCCGGCTCATCCAGCAGCAGCAGGTCCGGCTGGCGGATCAGCGCGCGGGCCAGCAGCAGGCGGGTCTGCTGGCCGCCGCTCAGTTCGGCGGCGGTTTGCTGCCAGAGCGGGGGAGCGAAACCGGTCTGCTCCAGCAGTAGCTCAGCCTGCCAGCGCTGCGGCGGTTCGGCGTTGCCGGGCAGGCCGTTTAATAGCACCTCCCGCAGAGGCAGTCGCGCCAGTTCCGGCGGCAGAAACTGTTCCACCTGCGCCACCACGCAGCGGGCGGCACGGGTGAGGCTGCCACGGCCGGGGGCCAGCCTGCCGCTGAGCAGGTTTAACAGGGTACTTTTACCGCAGCCGTTATCGCCGATCAGGCCGATACGGTCGCCGGTATTGAGGGTGAAGTTCAGGTCAGACAGCAGCGGGCCGCCGGCCAGATCGAGGCTCAGCGCCTGGGCAGAAAGAAGTGTACTCATAATGACTGGTCCAGTTTTTTGGGCGTAACAATGCCCTCGTCATAGTCGCTGACGATAACCGGTAAGCCGGAGGGAAGAACTCAGATTAGTGGGCTTCTCTCAGACCCGTTATCGCAGCACCATAGCAGAGAGGTCTGAGCAGCGACGATCGCTGATGACAGGTGAATAAAGAAACCATTCACGTGTGAGCATAGCCATCCTCCTTAATATATTTATCTGAGTGAATCGGTGAAAAAAGTATAAGCAACAACCGCAGCGGCGGCCAGCTAAATAATAAAACTGGCCGGATTACAGTGGCTTCAGGGTTAAGTTAAATAGCGGCAAATCAGCGCTGAATTGTTGGCTGGTTAACCCGCCGTAACACCAGCTGCACAGAGCGGGCAGTGGAAATCGATGCGCATCACCCCCGGATGGCGCTGCTCGACGCTGGCATCCACCTGCCAGATGGCGGCGATACGCTGCGGCGTCAGCACCTGCTGCGGCGTGCCGGCGGCGGCGACCTCACCCTGCTTCAGCACCACCAGATGCTGGCAGTAGCGCGCGGCGAGGTTGAGATCGTGCAGCGCCACCACCACGGTTACCGGCAGGCTGGCGATCAGCTGCATCAGCGCCAGCTGGTGCTGAATATCCAGATGGTTGGTCGGCTCATCCAGCAGCAGCACCTGCGGCTGCTGCGCCAGCGCACGGGCAATCTGACAGCGCTGTTTTTCGCCGCCGGAGAGCTGCTGCCAGCGGCGCTGGCGCAGCGGCTGCAGGTGGGTCATCTCCAGCGCGGCGGCGACCGCCTGTGCGTCCTCTCTCTGCCACGGGCTAAAGGCTCCCCGGTGCGGGCTGCGGCCAAGACGCACGATCTCCTCCACGCTCAGCGCATCTTCTGCCTCGGCGTGCTGGCTGACCAGCGCCAGCCGCTGCGCTCGCTGGCGGGCCGAGAGCAGGCGTAAGGGCTGCCGGTCAAGCAGCACCGTGCGCTGCGGATCGGGATGCAGCCCCGCAAGGCACTTGAGCAGCGTCGATTTCCCGCTGCCGTTCGGCCCCAGCAGGCCAACGGTCTGCCCGCTGGCGGCGTCAAAATCAATCCGTTGTAAAATCGTCTGCGCCTGGCGGGTCAGGGTCAGCTGCCGTGCGCTAAGCTGCATCAGGCTGCCCCCCGTTGCCGCCAGAGGATCGCGGCAAACACCGGTGCACCGACCAGCGCGGTAACCACGCCGATCGGCAGTACCTGATGGGCAATCAGGCTGCGCGACAGCAGGTCGGCGATAATCATAAAGTGTGCCCCGGCGAGGAAGGCAGCCGGCAGCAGCCGCAGATGCGGCGGTCCGATAAAGAAGCGGGTCAGATGCGGGATCACCAGCCCGATAAATCCTACCGCGCCGATAATGCTCACCAGCACCGCGGTCAGCAGCGCGGCGGTCAGTAACAGCAGAATACGTACCGGTGTGACGGCGGTACCCAGCGTGCTGGCCACCTCCTCACCAAAGCTGAACGTGTCCAGCGTGCGGGCAAACGACAGAAACAGCAGCAGCGCCGGACCGGTAACTGCCATGCTCAGTAGCACGTCCGGCCAGCGCACGCCGCTCAGGCTGCCCAGCAGCCAGAACATCACGCCGCGCGACTGCTCGGCGTTGGCCGAGGTGCTGACCACGCAGGCGGTAAGGGCGTTAAACAGCTGCGTTGCCGCAATACCGCTGAGGATAATGCGCGCCGGGCCGTCGCGCAGCCCGCGCGCCAGCAGCATAATCACCGCAAACGCCGCCAGCGCGCCGAGAAACGCGCCGCCGCTCACCGACAGCAGGCTGCCGCCGAAACCCAGTAGCATCACCAGCACCGCGCCGGTGGAGGCACCGGCGGATATACCCAGCAGATAAGGTTCGGCCAGTGGGTTACGCAGCAGAGCCTGCAATACCACGCCACAGATCGCCAGCCCGCCACCGCTAAACGCCGCCATCACCGCCCGACTCATCCGGTACTGCCAGACCACGCCCTGTTCGATAGCCGGCAGCGGATACTGGCTCACACCCAGCCCGTTACTCACCGCCTGCAGGGTATGGCTGAAGGAGACCGGCAGCTCGCCGCTGGCGGCGGCCAGCAGGGTGAGAGCACCCGTGCTCAGCGTTCCCGCAGTCAGCAGCAGGGACGTTTTCAGCAGCGGGTTCATGGCTGCGCCGCAGAACGGGCAATCTGCTGACCGATCAGCTCAACGGCGTCGACGTTACGCAGCGACGGATTGAGCGACATCGCCGGTACCACGATCAACTGGTTATTTTTTACCGCCGGTAGCTCTCTGGTCACCGGATCGCTGTGCAGAAACGCCATTTTCTGCGTGATATCGTCTGCCGGGTAGAGGCGGCGATCCATACTGGCCAGCACAATGACGTCCGGCTGCAGGCGGGCGATCTGTTCCCAGCTGACCGCCGGCCACTCCTGATTTGACGCAATCACGTTTTGCAGGCCCAGCGTGCGGCTGATCCAGCCCGGCGCGCCATCGCGCCCGGCCACCCAGGGATCGCCGTTCAGCCGGGTGCTGGAGAACCAGTAAAGCACCTTCAGCGGCCGCACCTGCGACGCCTTCAGCTGCTGCTGTACGCGGGTAATGCGCCCGGCCAGCTGTTCGGTCAGCGCCAGCCCACGCGGCTCAACGTCAAAAATCTGCGCCAGCTGGCTGATTTCCTGGTAGATCGCATCCAGCGAGAATGGCGCGCTGCGGGCACCGTCACCGTTTGATTCCGCCGTCACCGCTTTGCCGATGCAGTCAGCGGGGGAGAGCCAGGTGTTGATCCCCAGCTGCTCAAAGCGTTCGCGGCTGGCGACTTCCCCCTGGGGGCCGAGATGCCAGCTGTACTGCGCTAATACCAGATCCGGCTTCTGTGCCACTACCGCCTCAAAGCCGGGGGCATTATCGGCCAGTCGCTTAAGATCCTTTCCGGCTGCCCGTACCCCATCCGGCAGCGGACCAAACCACACCGAAGTCCCGGCAATTTTCTTCTCCAGACCCAGCGCCAGTAGCAGTTCGGTTTCATGCTGACCGATGGTTACCACCCGCTGTGGGGCGGCCTGAAAGGTTTCATCGCGATCGCAGTTATGCACGGTTAGCGGATACGCGGCAGAGACGGAAAGAGAGACGGCAAGGGAGAGGGCGGAGAGCATCGGCAACAGCAGTTTTCTGGATTTCACGGGGTTAACACCTGAATTTAGATATGTTATAACATAACAATTATTCTGCATTCAGGCGTATCCCGAGTCAAGCGCCGTGACAGTGAGATCTCAGCATGCAACCGCGACTTCCCCTGACCATCCTTAACGGCTTTCTTGGCGCCGGTAAAACCACCCTGCTGAAAAGCCTGCTGCAGCAGGCCGGGCAACGGTCGCTGCCGGTTAGCGTGATCGTTAACGACATGAGCGAACTGGACGTGGACGGCGTGCTGATTGCCAGTACCGGTATCGCCGGCCACGAAAACCGCTTTATTACGCTCTCAGCCGACAGTATCAGCAGCGTTACCGGTGTTCAGAAGCTTGAGCTGGCGCTGCAACGGCTGGTTTCCGGCAATCGCCCCGCACATATCCTGCTGGAAACCTCGGGGAGCAGCCATCCGCTGCCGCTGGTGAGAGCGCTGCGCGACCATCCCTTAGTCCGGTTAACGGGATTTCTGACGCTGATGGATGCGGTGATGCTTAACGGCGACTATCACGGCGGCGCGGACCTGCTGCCACGCTGGCAGCGTCATCTGGCTGCCGGGCAACGCGGCGTGGAGAACCTGCTGGCCGAGCAGCTGCTGTTCTGCAGCCAGCTGTTGCTGACGAAAACCGACCGGCTGACGGCAGAGCAGGTGGTCAGTATCGCCCAGGCGGTACATCCGATTAATCCGGGCGTGGCGGTGATGGCCCTGCCGTGGGGGAATCTGCCGATAGAGAGGGTGCTCAACGCGCCGGACTATGACTTTCATCGCGTGGGACGGCTGATTGAGGAGCTGGCGCCGCAGGTGGACCGCATGACGCCGCAGCGCGCGCCCTATGATATTGAGTCACGGGTGATTGAGGATGACAGACCGTTCCACCCGCAGCGGCTGTGGGATACCTGGCAGCAGTTTACCGGCATGGGTATCCATCGCAGTAAAGGCTTCTTCTGGCTGCCGGGGCGCGACGATCTGGCGTTGCTGTGGAACCAGACGGCGGGCAGCATCGGGCTGGAGTTTATCAGCTACTGGAAGGCGGGGGTGTTGCGCCACGAGGATAACCGACTCAATGCCGGGGAGCGGGCGATGCTGCAACAGCAGCTGGACGCGATGCCGGGGCGCTTTGGCGACCGGCGCTGCAGCCTGACGGTGATTGGCCTGCGCGACCAGCTCGATCCGTTTGTCGCGGCGCTTAAACGCTGTTTTCTGACCGAACGGGAGATCGCCTGGTGGCAGGCGGGCGGGGAGTTTAGCGATCCCTGGCCGACGAGCGTGGCGCGGCTGCAGGTTTGACCGCCACCACTCAGCTTCAGGGAAAGGCCCCGCGTCCATCGACGTATTGGTCATACATAGCCGCTGAACAGTCAAAACCCTTTGCGTGAGCGAATCACGCGGCTACGGCTTTGACCGGAGAGTGTGCAGAGCACGTAAAGAATCATGACTACTACCGCATCAACTATCTACTAAGACGGCGTGATGACCGTTCATAAGCAGCAGAGGGCAAAGATGCCAGCAAAGAAACAGACCGAAGAACAGAAAATCCTGGCGATGAAACCAGAGCACTATATGAATACGCAACAGCAGGCATTTTTCCGTCAGCGGCTGGAGCAGGAGAAACAGGCCCTGCTGCTGCATATTGCCGAGCTGAAGCAGGGGCTGCAGGGCGGCGATAATCACGGTGACGAAGCGGATAAAGCGTTAAGAGAGGAGGAACTGCGGCTGCTGTTCCGGCAGATCGATCGCCAAAGTCGTCTGCTGCCGAAAATAGATGCGGCGTTGCTGCGTCTGCGTAACGGCGAATACGGCTACTGCCTGGAGTCCGGCGACCCAATCGGCCTGCCGCGCCTGCTGCTACGGCCCACGGCGGAGCTGAGTATTGATGCCAAGGCAGCGCAGGAGATTCGGGAACTGGGGTACAGGAAGTAACTGTTTTGAATCCGTTTAAGCCGCGATAATCTGATGATTTATCGCGGCTTTCTGTTTTTACCCTGTCACGTGCACCATTGGCTGGTGGCCAACACCAAATCTTCCCCCCAGCGCACGCTCCAGCTGGGCGGCCAGCTGGAGCAGCTGCGCGTCGTTGCCCTGGCGGGTCTGCGCGTGAATGCCCAGTGGAATGCCGGACTGCTGGTGGCCGAGCGGCAGGGAGATGCCGGGGGTGCCGGTGACGCTGGCCAGCGGCGTATAGGCGAAGATATCCCACAGGCCGTAGAACCAGTCCAGCACGTCCGGGTTGTCGCTGGTGGTCAGATAGCGTTTATCGCCCAGCAGCGGCGTCGGTTTGGCAAAGGTCGGGGTGAGGATAATATCCCACTGCTGATAAAAGTTGCCCAGCCGCCGTGCGGTAGTGTTAAACACGTCCTGCATTTTCCAGCGTTCGCTGTAGCTCATATCAATGCCTTTCTGCCAGATCTTAATATTGATCGGCTCGACAAGATCTTCCGGCGGCGCATCCAGCCCCTTTTTCTCCAGCAGGCGGGCGATAAACTGCGCAAAGTTGCCGATATAGCAGCTGGTCTGCGCGGCAAACGCCGCCTCAAAGTCGATATCCGGCACCTGCCACTCTACCTGATGCCCCAGCTCGGCCAGCAGCCCGGCGGCGCGCTCCAGTTCGCGAACAAAGTGCGGGTCGGCGCGGTAATCCCCCCACTCATGGGAGATAGCGATGCGCAGCGGCGGCGGGTCGCGTTTGATCAGCTCGCTGCACGGCTCCGCGCTCTGCCAGTAGGGCATAAACTCCCCCGGCGCACCGCCGCGGCAGCTGTCGACAAACAGGGCGCTGTCCCGCACCGAGCGGCTGACGCAGCCCTGGGTGGAGACGTAGCCGCTGATATCGGAGAGCGCCGGGGCGATGGAGAACACGCCGCGCGAGCTTTTCAGGCCGATCAGCCCGTGCGATCCGGCGGGAATACGGATCGAACCGCCGCCGTCGGTGGCGTGCGCCAGCGGCAGCACCCCGGCGGCCACCGAGGCCGAAGCCCCGGCCGAAGAACCAAAGGTGGTGTATTCCGGATTCCACGGATTGCGGGTGACGTAGATGTCAGGGTTTTCCGCCGAGCCGCAGACGCCAAACTCCGGCGTGGCGCTGCGGCCGATAATGTTCAGCCCGGCGTGGCGGATCTGCTGCGTCAGGAATGCATCCGCCGCCGGGCGATTGCCGCGCAGAAATTTCGATCCCTGCTCCTGCAGGCGGCCTTTAACGCCCGGGCCGAGGTCTTTCATCAGGAAGGGTACGCCAGCAAACGGGCCATCCAGCCGCGTACCGTCGGTGGCCGGCGCGTGGATGGCGTCGTCAAACAGTTCAACCACCGCGCCAGTCGTCGGATTGACGCGGGCAACGGCGTCGGCGGCCTGATGGGCGAGTTCCGCCGCCGTTACCTCACCCGATTTAACCTTTGCCGCCAGCGCGACGGCATCCGCGGAGGCCCATGCCTCCCAGCTCATTACAGTGCTCATAGTCAGAGATCCTCAGGGTTTAACAGAGGGCGATGCGTGATGACCGGCGGCCGCGACGAGGTGCGGGTCTTAATCAGCGCCACCGAGATCAGGCACAGAATATTGGCGGCAATCAGATACCAGCCGGGCGACACCGGGTCGCCGGTGCTTTTGATCAGCCAGGAGAAGACGATCTGCGCGGTACCACCGAACAGGGTGATGCCGAAGGCATAGGCGATGGAAAAACCGGTGGAGCGGATCGCTTTCGGGAAGTTCTCGCACAGCACGACCAGAACGCCGGAGCCGCTGATGCACTGCAGTGCCGCCAGCACGGCGATCACCGCAAAGAACACCGGTTCACTGCGCGTGCTGTTAATCAGGTCCAGCGCCGGCAGCAGCAGTATCAACAGCAGCAGGCGCGGCGCGATAATGGTCACTTTGCGGCCAAAGCGATCCGCCATCCAGCCGCCGACCAGCGAGAAAACCACCACGCAGCCGCCGATCATCATGGTGGAGATCATTGCCGTACCGGAGTCAAAGTGCAGCTCGCTCAGCGCATAGGTGGTCATATAGTTCAGGAAGTACTGGGTGATGGTGCTGCCGGAGAGCATAAAGATCCCCAGCAATACCAGGCTGCGGTGATTTTTCATCACCTGTGACAGCAGCCCGCGGGTGGTGGTTTTGCTGCTCTGTTCTGCCGGGGTAAAACTTTCATGCAGGTGGCGGCGCAGGTAGATGGCAATCGGCAGGATCAGCAGGCCAAAGGCGAAGGGCAGGCGCCAGCCCCAGCTGGCGAGCTGCTCCGGCGTCAGCCAGACGGTCAGCGAGTAGCCGATCAGCCCGGCGCTGATGCCGGCAACTCCCTGGGCGACAATCTGCCAGCTGGCGTAGAATGCCCGTTTGCCTTCCGGTGCCGCTTCCATAATAAAGGTGGTGGCCGGTCCGGCTTCGCCGCCCCAGGCCAGCCCCTGCATCATGCGGATCAGCACCAGCAGGATCGGCGCGGCGATACCGATGGTTTCATAGCCGGGCAGGAACACCAGCCCGCCGGTGCCGATGGTCATCAGCGCCATGGTCAGCAGCATCGCCGGTTTGCGCCCGGCGCGGTCGGCGTAGCTGCCGATAAAGATCGCCCCCAGCGGCCGCACAATAAAGCCGATGCCGAACACGGAAACGGAGAGCAGCAGGCTCATAAACGGCGTTTCCGACGGGAAGAAGACGTTGCCGATCATAATAGCGAAGGTGGCGTAGGCGCTGAAATCAAAAAACTCGACCGCTGCCCCCAACACCACGGCAACCACTTCTTTACGGCTTGCGCGCCGGGGCGCGGTTGTTTCATGCGACATAGCAGAAGCTCCTGTTGAATTGAGCAGAATGTTATTATTGCTGGTCAGGGTTAATGCCCGTCGTGATGATGATGACTGCCTGAATTAATTGCCGCAGCAGGCTGCGAAGGTCAGATATAACAAAGGCCGCGTGCCCCGACCAGCACAATTGCGCTGGAGTAGTGTCAACAAAATGTGAGCACTCAGGAGGTAGTGATAAAAACGTCCGTGAAGATGAACTACAGTAATGCATTGAAATTGCTGGATTAGAGTCCGGCTATGCCGTCACAGCGATCTGTTTTCAAAAATAAAAATGATGATAACGCACTAAAAATGTGCGCTCTGTCATGGTTTGCTTATCGATCCGCTGAAAGGGGTTTTCCGGTTAATATGATGATTGCTAACCTGTTTCTTTCAGAACGAAAAATGTGATCGGACGCTTAAATTCAACGCTGCACAAATAGCGATCGCGATGCGCCATAAGCGGGCAGCGATATATTCATTCCTGTCTCTGAGGGTATTTGCATCATCAATAAAAAACGGTGATGATAATTTTCATCTTATAACTTTGCATGGCAGGAGCAATTATGCAGCTCAGGGCACTGCGATATTTCAGTCAGGTCGCCAAATCCGCGTCGCTGCGCGAGGCGGCGGAGAAACTGTTTGTCACCGCCACGGCGGTGAGCCGCCAGATTGAGATCCTCGAACACTATTACGGTGCCGCTCTGGTTGAACGCAGCCCGCGCGGCATTAAGCTGACGCGCGAAGGGGAGTTTCTGGCGCAGGCGATCCACGCCACGCTGACCGAGCTGGACAGCGTTAAGGATAAGATTGCCGCCTCGAACAGCATTGTCTCCGGCAGCGTGCGGCTGTGCGCCGCCGAAAGCCTGATGTCTTCGTTTATCGCGCCGGCGATTGCCGGATTCAGCGCGTTGCATCCCAGGGTGACGTTTGAGATTGAAACCGGCAGCGCACCCCATATCGCCGCAGAACTGCTGGCGGGGCGGGCTGACGTGGCGCTGACCTTTTATCTGCCGGTCAGCGCCGACCTGCAGATCACCCACAGCTGTGAACTGCAGCACAAGGTGGTGATGTCGCATCAGCATCCGCTGGCGGTGAAAAGTAGCCTGACGCTGAAGGAGGTGGCGCAGTACCCGCTGTGCATTCCGTCAGAGAACTTTGCCGTACGCCAGCTGATGGAGTCGGCCGCCCGCCGCGAAGGGCTGACCTTTGATATCCGCTACGTTGCCAGCTCGCTGGACGTGCAGAAGCGGCTGGCGGTGCTCGGCCTGGCGCTGATTATCCAGCCGCAGCTGAACGTTAACGATAGTACCGACCACGACCAGCTGATTGCGGTATCGCTGGCCGACCCGGTGATGGGGCGGGTAAAGGTTGACCTGTGTCTGCCGCGCCAGCGCAATCTGTCGATGGCCACCCGGCTGTTCCATCAGCAGCTGGCGGCGATCGTGGTCAGGCAGAACGGCTGACAGCTGGGGTCATATCCTATCGCCGACCCGCAGGGCAGCTGCGCGTCGGCCAGCGCAATCCGGACCGGCAGGTAACGGATGCCCGGCCCCTGAAAGCGGCAGGGCCGCTGCTAACTAATGCTAATCAGCAGCCATTCGCGCAGCTGTGCCAGTTCAGCCTGCTGCTGTGGATAGTCGGCCTGTACCGACGCCAGGCAGGCGGCTACGTCCGCCGGTCGATAGGTTACGCCCGGTAACGCCAGCGCCAGCTGCTCCAGAGGGGCGGGATTCAGGCTGTCGGTAAAAATCTGGCAGCGCGCGATCGTCCCACGCTCAACGTCGAAATGGATCTCCACGCCGCCCCAGCTAAAGCGCTCGTCCAGCTGATGGCTGAACTCCGGCGCCTGACCAAAGTTCCACTCCCAGCTGCTCTGACGGGCAAACAGCGCTTCGAAACCGGGCAGGTCGGGCAGGGCATCCGGCGAAATCAGTTCCGGCTCGCAGCGTTCGTTAAAGTGGCTGAAAAAGGCTTCCTGTGTCGCCTCACAGATTTGAGCAAAGTCGATCCCCGGCACCAGCTCCCGCAGATTGGCCACCCTGGCCCGCACCGAGGTAATACCCTTGGCCTGCAGCTTTTTCTGGTCCGGGTTGAGGTAGTTGGCCAGCCGCGACAGATCGGCATCGATCAGCAGCGTGCCGTGGTGGAAACCGCGATCCGCCGCCTCTTTATAGGCCGACCCGGAAACTTTCCGCACGCCGTCTGCGGTGTTGACCACCAGGTCATTACGGCCGGACGCCTCCGCCTGCACGCCCAGCGAAGCGAGCGCCTGCAGGATAATACCGGTAGAAACGCTTTTATCGTATCCGGGTTTGCCGGCCATAAAGGTAAAGCAGCAGTTGCCGAGATCGTGAAACACCGCGCCGCCGCCGCTGCTGCGCCGCGCCAGACGCACATTATCTTCCGCCATTCGCCGTGTATTGCACTCTTTCCACGCGTTCTGCGCGCGGCCGATCACCACCGTTTCGGCGTTCTGCCACAGAAACAGCACCCGCTGGGTCGGCGGCATCTGGCGGAAGATGCACTCTTCAACGGCAAGGTTAAACCAGGGATCGTGCGACAGCGACAACAGCAGGCGTAGTGAGGACATTCAGTTTCCCGTTCATTTAGTTATTAAAACCATCCTGGAAGATGCTTTTTTACTCATTAAAAAATAAGAATTTTTACCTATCGTAATAAACTAGCAGAGAGTAAATTGACTGCAAAGGGAATAGCAGGCTAAAACGGATCGGGTCAGTACAAATAACACACTTAACTCTACTACATTCCATTATCATTAATGGTAATGAGGTCTTTGATGCTCTTAAAACGCAGCTGTACTATTGCCGTCGTCCTGTTGGTCACCTTCTCGATCACCGCGTGCGGTATGTCCCACCGCGGACGTAACACCGCCATTGGCGCGGGTGTCGGTGCCGTGGGTGGCGCGGTTCTTACCGGCGGCAGCACCTGGGGTACTCTGGGCGGCGCGGCCATCGGTGGCCTGGTCGGACACGAAGTGAGCCGCTGAGTCTCGCTTGCCTGGCGGTGGTTATCTCCGGTAACTGCCGCCACAAATTCCGCTTAAAATTTCGGCCGCCGGTATTTCGGTACACCCTCTAATACTAAACGATACGACTCTTCAACCAACTGGCTAATTAACGCTGCGCTAATCTTTTCCCCCGGCCACACCGTAATCCAGTGGCGCTTATTCATATGATAGCCCGGTCTGATGCTGTCATAAATAGCCCGGTGCAGCTCACCGTCCTGCTCGCGACACTTCAGGGTAACGATCTTCTCGCCGTGACGTTCGGTCAGCAACAGAAAAATTTTATCGGCGACTTTAAACACCTGATGTTCCGGCCCGAACGGATAGCTGCACGCCGAGGCGGCCAACAGCTCTGCCGTGGCGATCGCCGCCTGATGGATCTCATTACCCTGCATTGTTGCTCTCCTTAAACGTCTTTTCTCGTTCACCCATGTTCACCAACGTTGTTAAGCGCCAGCGTGGTGATTAGTCAGAAACGATTCCACACTCTTGCTTACATTCTGCCGTTAATACTGCTTTATGCAAATGATTACTCAGCAAATTATTTCTCTGCCAACCAGCCTTAAGCATTGGCAGAGGCAAAAAATGCGATAAGCTAAGCCAAACTTTACTCAACCTTACGGAGCAGGGAATGGATATCATTGGGATCATCATGGCGGCGGGCAAGGCTTCGGTTGACGTGGCGCTCTACACGCTGATCCCGGTTATGGTAGTGATGCTGATTATTATGAAGTATCTGGAAGCACGCGGGATACTCGATCGCATCGTGGCGCTGCTCAGCCCGCTGTTAAAACCTTTTGGCATTACCGGACTGGGCATTTTCGCGCTGATCCAGCTTAACTTCGTCAGCTTTGCCGCACCGCTGGCGGCGCTGGCGATTATGGAAAAACGCGGTACCTCCGATCGCCATCTGGCCGCTACCCTGGCGATGCTGTTTGCCATGGGGCAGGGTAACGTGTTCTATCCGCTGATCCCGTTCGGGCTGCAGTGGGGCGCGGCGATTGGGATCTCAGTGGCCGGCGGGCTGGCCGCGTCGGCGGTGACCTGGTATCTGTCTGGCCGGCGCTTATCGGTTAGATCGTTGCTGCCGGAGACCATGCCGGTTGAGGACAAGTCATCCAGCGGGGCGATCGCCATTATTAACGGTGCAGGCTCGGACGCCATTCGTCTGTCGCTCGGTTCGGTGCCGATGCTGATCCTGTCGCTGACCATCGTCGGCATTCTGAAAGAGGCGGGCGCTATCGATCTGCTTACCCGTCTGATTTCGCCGCTGCTGGCCGCGGTAAGTATTTCCGACGTCTACGTGTTACCGGCGCTGACCAAGTGCCTGGCCGGCGGCACCGCGTATTTTGGCGTGGCATCCGACCTGCTGCAGCGCGGCCTGTTAACCCCGCAGCAGATCAACGCCTCGGCCGGCTTTATGGTGCAGACGCTGGATCTGCCCGGTATTGGTATTTACCTCGGCATCGCCAGCCGCTTTGTGCGTCTGTTCCGCTTTGCGCTGCCCGGCGCGCTGATCGGTATTGCGCTACGTTCGGTGCTGCATGCTTTACTGTTTTAGCGCTGGAAGGCTGTAACGGGTGCTGCGGCCGCCACCGGGGTTAACGACCAGGTAGCCCAGCTCAACCAGCTGGGCCAGATGACGGGTGGCGGTGGCGCGGCTGACTCTGGCCACCGCTTTATACTGGCTGTTGTTAATCCCGTCGCTAAAGTCTCCGTCGAGCAGGCGGTTCAGTACCTTAACCTGTTCACCGCCTAACGCCGACCGCCCGAAGCGCTGCCAGTAGCGGGTTTTAAACACCGTTTGCTCAATCACCGTCAGCGTCTCTTCGATCGAGGCTTTCAGCATATCGATAAACCAGCTGAGCCAGCCGGTGATCTCCAGTTCGCCACGCTGCGTCTGTTCCAGCACCTGATAATAGTCACGTCGGTGGGTATTGATGGTCCGCGACATGGCGTAGAGTCGTACCGTATTACGTTCGGCCTGCGCCAGCGCAAGGTCCATTATCAGGCGCCCGATGCGGCCGTTGCCGTCTTCAAACGGATGCAGGGTTAAGAACCACAGGTGGGCGATGCCGGCGCGCAGCAGCGGATCGATCTGCCGATCGTCGCCGCTGGTGTTAAACCAGCGGAGGAAAGCGTCGACCTCACCGTCAACCGCTTCACTCGCCGGGCCTTCAAAGTGAACCAGCGGTTTATCCAGCCGGCCGGAAACGACCTGCACCGGGCCGCTGCGAAACTGCCCGCCGGCGATCGGATGAAACAGTGCCGCGCCATCCGGAAAGAGCAGGGCGTGCCAGTGCAGCAGGCGTTCACGAGTCAGCGGCTGGTCAAGGTTTTCGATGGCGTCCAGCGCCGAGGCGACCAGACCTTCAGTTTTCTGGTCCACCGGCCAGGCCAGCTCGTTATCCACGCCCAGGTGCAGCGCCAGCGATGAACGTACCGAACGGGCGTTAAGCTTTTCGCCCTCGATATCACTGGAATAAAGGATATTGGCCAGCACGTTATCCAGCGTACTGGTTGTGGTATCCAGCAGCAGGCTGCTGCCGTAGAGTTTTCCCTGCAGAAACCGTACGTCACGCAGCAGCGGATCGAGCTGCTGGCGATCCCAGCCAAACGCCGGCCAGTTTTCCTGCTGCCAAATCCACATGCTGCGCTCCTGAGTCAATTAGAAGGGGTATTCGCCTCACTTTATGAGTCGATTAAAATCTTATTCTACTCATAAAACGAGTCGATTATAAGAGTTAATTGACTCACCGACTGAGGATTACGCGGTCGGGCAGGGATCCATGATGAGGTTGTGGGGGTAAGAACGTGATTAATCCCGATCGGGATAGTGCTGAATGCGTTATCGTAGAGGCCGGCGAGCGGATTAAGACAATTTCTGCGGCCGGATTTTGCCTGCGCTGTGTGAAATCTGCAGTATCCATTACCCTGATGTTTTTGCAGATTTCACGTAGCGCGATCGGCAGGAATGTATTGTATATAATCATGAGGTTACAGATGAATTGCAATAAAATCGTACTCAGGCCTTACCAGCCAGAGGACCTGGAGCAGATTATCACTCTTTACCAGGCATCGGTCAGGCAGCTGGCCGCCGGTGATTACACTCCTGGCCAGATTGCGGCCTGGTCGACCTGCGACCGCGAACGCTGGCAGCGAATGATGAGCAGCGGGCAGATCCTGTTGGCGATTATCGGTGAGAGAATTGCCGGATTCAGCCGTACTGAGCCAGACGGGTATCTCGATTTGCTGTTTACCCATCCGGATTTTCCGCGCCGTGGTGTGGCAACGCGGCTGGCCGATCGCCTCGAAAGCGACCTGAGGCAGCAAGGTATTAAACAGGTCACCACGCACGGCAGCATTACCGCGCAGCCGTTTTATCTTGGCCGCGGTTATCAGGTGCTGGAACAGCAGCAGGTGGAAGTGAGAGGAGAAACCTTTGTGAACTACCGGATGAGTAAGGCGTTGAGTGAGGAGAGTTGAACCACCGCAAACGCCAGACGTTGAATCCGGAAGGTAGGCGCTGGTGCTGATGACTGACAGAAGCCGGCACGGCGCCGGAATATCTGATGTTCATCGCCTGGCCGTTTAGGCAGGTCAGGTTTCATAAGAGCACTACAGCATAATAACAGAGCACTACAGCATAATAACGACGATCTGGCTGGGGAAAGGCAGGTCAGGGCTGAGCCTGAATGGGTATCGCCAGGTTGATATTCAATTTAACATAATATACATTATGCGCACTGATAGTGTAGTAGCTAAATTCAGATGTCCGTCTCTGACCAAATAGACATGTCCGCGCTACAGTCTCACCACAGCGATCGCTGCTTTCAAAGGATGAGACTCATGACGGCATACGGAACGGAGTTTTTCTCTGCTTTCAAAGGATGAGACTCATGACGGCATACGGAACGGAGTTTTTCT